>JBGSPP010000267.1:0-2975 GCA_041738515.1 Desulfobulbus sp. | reverse complement strand
GAGATTGAACGACTGGAAGACCATGCCCACCTCGCGGCGGATGGCCAGCCGGTTGCGTTCGCTCTCGTCGAGCGGGATATTGTCGATGACGATGCGGCCGGAATCGATCAGTTCCAGGCCGTTGAGGCAGCGGAGCAGGGTGGACTTGCCCGAGCCCGACGGCCCGACCACCACCAGCACCTCGCCGCGCCGCACCTGGAAGGAAAGATCGTCCAGGGCCATGACCGGCCCGGCGAAGACCTTCACCAGGTGCTCGGCAACAATGATGGCTTCGCTGCTGTCGAGGGTTGCGGCGCGATTCATTCAGGTGATCCGGGGAAAGCGCCGTTCCAGGCCGGCGGCCAGGGACGAGAGGCCGAGGGTGAGCAGCAGGTAGATGGCTGCCACCGTGAACCAGATTTCAAAGGTGAGGAAAGTCTGGGCGACAATAGCCCGGCCCTCCATGGTCAGGTCGGAGACCGCAATGGTGCTTACCAGAGCCGAATCCTTGATGAGCGACACCGCCTGGCCGGTGAGCGGCGGCAGAATGCGGCGCACCGCTTGCGGCAGGATGATGTAGCGGTAGATATGCAGGCGGCCAAGTCCCAGGCTGTGACCGGCCTCCCACTGGCCTCGGTGGATGGAGGCAATGCCGGCGCGGAAGATCTCCGAGGCGTAGGCGCCTTCAAACAGGCTCAGCGCCAGCACCGCGGTGGCGGTGCGTCCGATGTCGAAAATCGGCGCCATGACAAAGTAGAGAAAGAAAATCTGCACCAGCAGCGGGGTGTTGCGGATGGTCTCAAGGTAGACCCGGGCCAGGCCGCTGCCGACCATTGAGCCGGAGAGCCGCAGCAGGGCCGTGCTCAGGCCGATCAGCCCGGCGGCCACCATGCCCATGGCGGTGATCTCAAGAGTTACCAGCAGGCCGTGGAGCAACGGGCCGGCAGCAAAGCGGCCATCGACAACGGTGAACAAGAAGCCCGGGATCTGCCGCCAGTGCCAATGGTAGCCCAACTGCTCGCCGCCGCGCACCAGCAACCAGGCCGCCCCGGCCATGGTCAGGCCGAAGAGGGCGACATCGCGGAGGGTTGCGGCGTGGTTGCGGTGCTGGGGCATCGGGTTCAATCGAGTGTGGAAAATGTTCAGTTGGTCTCTTACTCTCCATATCTTTTCGACACGTTATTAAACATGATGGGCAGAAAGTGCAACCTGACTCCCGCACTATCTTCTTGTTGCCGTCCATCCGACCCTAGAGTAAGTTGACAGGGCCGCGTCCGGCGGCGTGTCCGAAAAAAGGTAGTCAATCGTATAAGATGGGTACTCGGCGACGGGTTTCATGAGATCTTCCGCAGGCGCACACTACATAGCACTGGATCATGTCAGGGCCGTTGCTGCTTTTCTTGTTTTTACCTGGCATTTTCTCCATGCTGCGAACGGGTATCCTGTACCATTTGAGTATGTGCCGATGGTATTTCCCTTGGCGATTCTTGACGAAGGACACACGGGCGTCGCGCTCTTCATGACGTTGAGCGGATATTTATTCGCCAAGCTACTCGACGGCAAGCAGATCGACTACCGTGCATTTTTATGGAATAGGTTTGTCAGACTCGTTCCCCTGCTGGCATTGGTTATATTCGTTGTCGGCGCCATGCGGTACGCTGACGGTGTTCCGCCCCGCCAATACGTTCTCTCCATTCTCAAGGGTCTGGTTGTCGGCACACTACCCAATGGTGGCTGGTCTATCGTGGTCGAGTTCCACTTCTACCTGCTCTTGCCGCTGCTGCTGTGGCTGTCCCGAAAATACAAGCTTCTGCCGATATCAATCTTGGCCATGGCCTTGCTTGTTCGCGTGTGCATTCTGGGGTATAGAGGAGAGGTGCAAACGTTTGCCTATTGGACGATCGTGGGCCGGGTAGACCAGTTTGCCCTAGGCATACTCCTGTTTCAGTTTCGCGCCGTCACTGCCAAGCGTCATGTGGCCGTGGCCTGTGCGGCCATTGCGTTTGCAACCTTCTATTGGTATTTTGACAAGATTGGCGGATTCTATCAGTTTCCCTCCTATCCATCGCCCAGCCGGCTCTGGCTCGTGCTGACCACCATCGAGGGATTTGTGTATGCCCTCGTTATCGCCTGGTACGACACTTCCTTTGTCCATTCCACCACAGGGCTGTCGAAATTTATCGGCAAGATCGGCGAATTTTCCTATTCCATCTACTTGCTTCACTTCTTTTTCGTGTTCCAGGTCGCCCGATTGGTGCATGAGCATATCATGGATATAGCCAATTTTTACCTTGCCTGCTGTTGGTCGATGCTGTTGTTCTTGTGCATGGTGCCTGTGGGATTTCTGAGCTTCCACTGCATCGAGGCTCCTTTTCTTCGGCTGAGGAGACGGTATGTCCGTCCAGCTAGTCCCGAATTCCTTGCGCCCCAATCGTTGTCGGCAACATCGTGGTGCGGCCGTCCGAGCGGCAATGATGGTTGAATGCGTGGTCATACGGCGATGAACGAGTTGCTGACAATCGACAATTTTTCCCTGCGTTTCCCGGCCCGCGACCGCCGGGGCGAACCGGTTCCGGTGCTGGACGGGGTTAACCTGCGCATAGAGGCGGGCCGAACCCATGCATTGGTGGGCGAATCCGGCTCAGGCAAGTCAGTGACCGCGCTCTCGATCCTGCGGCTCATCGAGGACACCACCGAGGTCGAGAGCAGCGGTTCCATTATCTTTGACGGCCAGGAGCTGACCGGCCTGTCCCGCGACGGCATCCGCGCCATCCGCGGCAACCGCATCGCCATGATCTTCCAGGAGCCGATGACCTCGCTCAACCCGGTCTACCCCATCGGCAGCCAGCTGATCGAGCCGCTGGTCCTGCACCAGGGCATGAACCGTGAGCAGGCCTTTGCGCGCGCCTTGCAACTGCTGGAACGCACCGGCATTGAGGACCCTGAGTATCGCATTCGCTGCTACCCGCACCAGCTGTCCGGCGGCCAGCGCCAGC
>JBGSPP010000246.1:0-2411 GCA_041738515.1 Desulfobulbus sp. | reverse complement strand
TTTGCCGCTGCCAGCGCCGGCGATTACCAGGATTGGGCCGTCGCCGTGGGTGACGGCGGCGTGCTGCGAGGGGTTCAGAGCGCGGGTTGCGGAGTGGGCGGTATCGGGGGCTGCGCTTTGATCGGAGTCTGGGACGGGATGGGCGTGCATAGGTCGCTATCTACCACAGCGGGGGCGCGGGTGCAATGGGGTTGACAGCCACGGCGCGGTACGGGTAAAGTCGCGGCGGATTCGTGGCTTGGATTGCGGCCGCGATCCGCAAATCCTTGCGCCAGAGTCTCTTCACCCAGAGTTCCAAGGACGGGCGGGAGGGGCGACAAATATTTGACACGGACTGCCGACGATGAACAATCCTGAACAGGTGTTTACCAGTGAGGTCTTGCGGGCTCTTTTTCCGCCGGAACGTGCCAACGAGTTTTTTGAAGCCCTGCTCGGCGACGCCGAAGAGGGGGCCTACGACATCGAGCTTGGCTTTGACGGATACGACAGGAGGGGCGGGGAACTGCGCTTTGTTCTCAACCTGCATGAACGGCCTGGCCAGTGTCTGGCCTGCAACCTGACCTACGGACTGCCCGAGGTGTTTGGTCGGCATCCGCTGATCAACATCAAGGGGCTGGTGCGGGCAATCGAGAACCGGCTGGGGGGTGGGGTGCGCTGCGGCGACTGGCAGCTGGGCACGACCATCCAGAAGGGCCGCTCCCTGCACTGCATTCCCCTGACCATCGCGGTCAGCCCGGCCTGAGGCCGAAGAACCGGCCCGTCGGTTTCAGTTGACGGCCACCTGGGCCCGGCCGTTGCTTTTGGCCTGGTAGAGAATGTCGTCCGCCTTCTCCATCCAGGAGGTGACGCTCATGCCTGCCTGCCACTCGGCCAGGCCGATGCTGACCGCGAGCCGGCCGGCGTCGGTGACAACGCCCAGGTCTTCCACTGCCTGGCAGAGCCGTTTTGCCAGGCGACGGGCGTCCTGCATGGAGGTGTCGGGCAGCACGAGGAGAAACTCGTCGCCGCCCATGCGGACCAGCAGGTCGCTGAGGCGAATCTGGCCGCGGAAGATCTCGGCCACCTGCTGCAGCACCTTGTCGCCCATGAAATGGCCCATGGCGTCGTTGACCGCCTTGAAGTGGTCGAGATCAAGGGCAGCCAGGGTCAGCGGTCGCTGATGGCGGCTGGCCTGTTCGATGATGGCCTCGATGCGCTCCTCAAAGACAAAGCGGTTGGGCAGGCCGGTGAGAACGTCTTTGCGCGCCTGGGAAAAGACAGCCTCGTATTCAAGGCTCCGCTTGAGCGATTCGGCCAGGGTGAGCAGGGATTCGTCGATGAACTCCAGCTCATCCTCGGTGGCCGGCCGTCCCTTGCGCAGGATGGTGAGCAGGCCGCGGCAGTCCGGGGTGTCGATGGCCCACTTGTGGATGTGGAAACCGTCGGCCTGGGTCAGCGGCGTCTCTCCCTGCAGGTCCGGGTCAAGGGCCTCCATGGCCAGGTCGATGGCCAGGCGCCGCTTGGGGCCGTGGTAGGAGCAGAACATGTGCATTCGCTGCTGGTCCGGGTTGTGGTACCCGACCAGATCGTGCTCCACGTACTCCAGCAGCCAGATCGAGAAGGCCTCGATCATGGCCGGCAGGTCGAGGATCGCGGCCAGCCGCTGGTGGAGGCCGTTGATCCGCCGCAGCCGTTCCGACTGGTGCTGGTAGCGGCTCAACTCCAGCATCAGATGCTCCAGGGAGGAGGCGAGCTGGCCGTCGGTCTGATCCACAAGCATGTTCTCGTTCATAGAGTCGCACCCACAATGACGCTGGTTCTGCTGCCGAACGGTTTGATCGATGACCGGCACCCCCGATGCGGGGCGGTTCCCCGTTCCAACAGGGAACAACTGCCGGCAAGCCTTTGTCAGCCTTGCATTTGCGAAAAATGTGCCTGTTGTTGGTTAACTTCTTTTTTGTTGTGAAAACAGTAGGTTTCCTCTTTTTTTTTTAAGTTGGCCAGGATTGGCCGGGTAGAAATACCCAGGTTGTCGGAAATTCGACAGTGATGCCGGCAGGCTGCACTGTCTTGCTACCACGAGGAATCATGCACGATGAATTGTCCTTGGGCCAGATGTTTCTGGTCGGGTTCAGCGGCTGTGAGGTCGGGCCGGGCCACTGGCTGAAGGAGGCCATCGAGCGCGACCAACTCGGCGGGGTGATCCTGTTTGATCGCAATGTCGATGGCAGCGTGCAGAACATCCGCAGCCCCGAACAGGTGCGGCAGTTGGTGGGCTGTTTGCAGGCGTATGCCGAGATGCCGCTTTTTGTCGGCATCGATCAGGAGGGTGGCCGGGTCTGCCGCCTCAAGGAGCGCGATGGCTTTGCCCCGTCCGCGACCGCGGCCTTTCTGGGCCGGGAGGGCGCGGCGGCGGTGGGCTGTCAGGCCGA
>JBGSPP010000232.1:0-16594 GCA_041738515.1 Desulfobulbus sp. | reverse complement strand
TGGGACCGGGCATCAACGTCAGTTCCCGGCTAGCCTGGAGTTCTCCCGCCGGATACCGGCCAAGCAGCACCTCCAGGGATCGAAGCGACTGCTGATGGGCGAGTCGAACCTGGGCGGCGCTGTCCTGGAAGGTGCCCATGTTGGCTCGGGCCAGAGCTACATCCTGCTCATTGCCCACCCCGATCCGCCAGCGTCTTTCCGCCAACTCGGTCAACTGGCCTGCCGAAGCGACCATCTCCGCCGTAATCTGCTGCTGCAGCAGGGTTTCGCTGGCCGTGAACCAGCTCTTGGCCGTGGTCGCGGCAATCGACTGGCGGGCGAACTCGAAATCGGCCCGGACTGAGACGGCGGTTTCTTCGGCGGCATTGCGGCCATAGCGAAGCCGCCCCCACAGGTCGAGTTCCCAGGATGCCGCCAGCATGATGCCCTGCAGGGCCGAACTGAGGTCACCCCCGGCGCCCTTCAGACCGCCGGTACCAAAGACATTGACCGCCGGCCAGAGCCTGGCCCTGGCCAGGTTAACATACTCGTTGGCCTGTTCGACCTTGACGGCGCTGACCCGCAGGTCCGGGTTGGCGGCGACTGCCTCGTTGGTCAGTGCCGTGAGCCGGGCATCGTTGAAACCGGCGATCCAGTTGTCGCTCACCTGGCCGGCCCGTCCGTCCTCGCCGCGCCATGCCGCCGGCATGTCAAGATGCCCGAGCGCCTGCTGCCGTACCTCCTTACTGTCTGGAGGAGCTTTGGTGCTGCAGCCTGCCGCCAGACAAAGCATGATAGCGGCACTCAGCAGCCGGAAGCCGAGTCGGCGGTAATGTGCCGGTCGAGGGGGCGAAAGTGCAACCGAGCGCAATGTGTTCTCCATACCCGCCTCTCAGTGCAGCTTCAAGATCAGCCAGTTCAGCTTGGAGCTGACGCGGAGGAACACCTTGCGCAGGATGTGGATCATCTGCCCGCCGTCGGTGTACACCGCCCCGGCCCCGTGCGCTCCGGATGCCAGGAAGAGATCCTTGTCCCTGCCGTCGGTCAGCAGGCGGACCGCCAGCGAATTGGCCGGGATGGGGGCGACGCCGCCGGTGGTGTTGCCGGTGCCGATGGGCAACTGCCCCTGGGCCGTGGCCCACATGATCGAATCCACCGTGCATTTGACGATCTGGCCGGGGTACATCTCAAAGGCGACCTCCGCCTCCTGGCCGGGCTTGATCTTGCGCACCTCGTTCTGGTGGTAGATGGCCAGCAGCCATTGCTCGTCCTCGACGAAGTTCATGGCCGGCACCATGGGCAGCGGCACGGCCATGGCTCCGGGCCGCAGGTTCAGCGAGATGACGGTGCCGTCGGCCGGGGCGCGGTGCACGGTCTGCTCCAGGAGCCACCGGGCATTGGCCAGCTGGGCTTCGGCCTTGGCGATCTGGGCCTTGACGTTGGCCACCTCGTCCTGCTCGCCGTCCGGCGTCTTGGCGGATAGCTTTTCCCGAATCTGGGATTCGCTGGCGGTGATCGAGGCCAGCTGCCCGTTGAGGTTGTCTACCTCCGCCTGCTTCTGCTCGAAATCAAAGCGGTTGCCCGCGCCGGTGTCGGCGAGCTGCTTGAACTGGCGGGCGCGTTGCTGGGCAAAGGCGAGTTGCGACCTGACTGCCTCTTTCTTTCCCGTGGCCTCCTTGAGCTGCTCATTGAGGGAGCGGGCGTTGGCCTCCGCCGTGACCAGCTGAACCTGGAGCTGGGCCAGCTGCGCCTGATTGGTTTTCACCTCCAGCTCATAGGGGGTGGGGTCAATCTTGAAGAGCACATCCCCTTTCTTGATCGGGCGGTTGGGTTCTATGTCCACCTCGGTCACAAGGCCGTTGACCCGGGGATTGATGGGGACAACATAGTTCACCACCCGGACGTCGTGCGAGGAAGGGGCGTAAATATTCAGGAAGAGGATCAGGCAGGAAATCCCGATCACCGGCAGGGTAACGACGATCACCTGGCTGGTGATGTTCCAGGGCAGCAGTCTGAACTTGAAAAAGATCAACCACACGAAAAACGCGTAAATACCAAGAAGTATAGCTTCCATATCAGGCCTTCTCTCCTTGCTGGACTGTTTTCTCGGCCAGTACCTTTTCCAGTTCGACAACGCGCTGCCGCAACTGCTTGACCTCGTCGCTTTCGCCGGAAGGCGGCGCAGCCTCGGGCTGTTTGCCATGGCCGTGCTCGACTGTGTCCGTGCCATAGGCCATCTTGTAGAGCACCGGCTTGGTGTAGGCCCACAACCAGGCCAGCGGCCAGAGCAGGCCGCCGAAAACCAGCGACAGCAGGCACAGGGTCTGAATGGCTTGGGCCTGGGGATGCTTTTTCTTCTCGGCGATCTTTTCCGGCAGGATGTGGACCAGCCAGAAGAGCGTCAGTCCGATGACCGGGACGATCACCAGCACCACCCAGGAGAGCACGTTGGCGGCGGTATCGAGCGCCTCGCCCTTGAACAGGGAGGCATGGGCGGGATCGGCGGCCAGGGCGGCGGCCGCTAGCGACAGCCCGGCAAGGGACAACGACAGGGATTGACGGGTCCGGCGTTCCCCGCGAAATGGCTGACTCATGGACCGCATACTACCTCCAGCTGTGGATGGGTGACTGTCTTGCAACGGATGTGCTATAATATCGGCATATTCAGGGGTCGTACACCACGCAATGGGCAGGATGCTTGCTGCCAAGGCAGGCAACGCCCCTGATATCCGGGCCAGCAACTCTTCTGCAGAAGCAGAATACCAGAGTTCAAGGGGTACTTGCTTCTTTTTTTCCTTTACGTCAACCGGCAAAATATTGCGCCTCAAGGAATTCGGGGCAATGGGCCAGGAGGACCACATTGTTCGCCGCCTTGTGGTGAACTTTGGCTTCGAACAGGAGTGGAGGAACTCGGGCGCGTGTCCGCGATCAGGGACAGGGTTGAGGGCGTTCCCTACGCCTCCATGACCCGATTGCGGCCGCCCTGCTTGGCCGCGTACAGGGCCTGGTCGGCCAGAGCCACCAGGTCGTCGGGGTGATGACCGCGACCGGGAACCAGAGAGGCAACCCCGAGGCTGATGGTGACCACGTCAGCTGCCTCGGAGTAATCGTGCGGTATGGCAAGCTCTTCAACATCCTGACGAATGTCCTCAGCCAGCTGGCGGCCCTGCTCTTGGTCGGTCTGGGGCAGCAGAACCACGAACTCCTCGCCTCCATACCGGGCCGGCAGATCCTGGGCCCGTTTGCTGATCATGGTGAGCACGGCGCCGATGCGGCGCAGGCAGATGTCGCCGGCCGGGTGGCCGTAGTTGTCGTTGTAGTTCTTGAAATGGTCGACATCAAGGAAGACCAGGGTCAGCGGATAGCGGTTACGCTGGGCCGCGTGCCACTCCCGCTGCAGGGTCAGGTCGAACTGCCTCCGGTTGGGCAGGCCGGTCAGGCTATCGGTGAGGCTGAGCCGCTCCAGCTGGCTGTTCATCCGCGACAGCTTGCGGCCGGAGATCTGCTGCATGGCGCTCATGAGAAAGTCGCGCCGATGCTCGTAATTCATCTGAAAGTTGCCAATCAGGCTGAACAGCGCCGAGGTGGCAATCACCATGACGCTGCTCACCGCCGCCTCCCGCGGCATGGTGGGGATATAGGGCAGGGTCAGCAGGTACAGCAGGCAACCGGCCAGACTCACGCCCAGGGCATAGGGAAAGGGCTGCCTGAGGATCATGTTGCTGAACATGAGGATGACCGAGATGCCGCTGTAATAGTGGATGACGTTGGGATGGTGGCTTGATGCCATGAACAGGCAGAGGCTGGCCAGCCCGAGCAGCAGGAGGATGGCGGCTGCGGGGTCGAGCAAGCGGCCGTTGCCCCGGCGGCGTATCAGCCAGATGCCGGCGAGGATGGCCGGGGTGACGACGAGAAAACGGACTGCCGCGGCGAAGCGGAAGATGTCCGGGAGAATGAACCAGTCGCAGATGGCGAACAGGTCATAGAGCACCAGGGCCACCCCGGCGAGGATGATGTATCGCCTGCGCCGGCCGGCGTGGACAAACAGCCGGTAGACCCGTTCCAGTTCGGGCGGAAACCGCAATCCCCGGATGCCTGCCCGCAGGCTCTGCTGGAGCAGGGGTTCGAGTTTTTCCAGCTCGGTGCGGCTGTCGGCAGCCTCTTCCTGCATGGGCAGTCCCTCCGTGGAAAAGGTATCTGGCCTGTGCTCCCATGGTGTGGGGGATCACCATATCTCAGTGCTAAGGAATTACCACCAGCAGGGGCAATGTCAAACGTTTCAAGTGAAAAAACACGATGCCACCATCAGGTTGCGCGACTCAACCCTTGCATCACAAGGTTTTTGCTCCTCGCCTCGAGAGTCGCCGCGCCGCAGCGACCCGCTCTTGAACACAAACCGATTGCACAAACCGCAGGCAGCGGTACCTTGGTCTTCCGTTGCCCGTTGCCCGTTGCCCGGACCATGGCCATTCCCGCATTCCATCAATCAGCCCGTCCCCTTTGTGCCCAAGGAGCAATGCATGTCCTCCGCCCGCGCCTCGCTCACCCGCTTTGCCTGGCTCTCCATCGCCGCCGCCGTTATCACCATCGTCCTCAAACTCGCCGCCTACTTCATGACCGGCTCGGTCGGCCTGCTCTCGGACGCGGTCGAGTCCACCGTCAATCTGGCGGGCGCGATCATCGCCCTGTGGATGCTCACTCTTGCCGCCCAGAAGGCCGACGCCAAGCATGCCTACGGCCACGGCAAGGCGGAATATTTCTCCAGCGGTGCGGAGGGTATGCTGATTCTGGTGGCTGCTGCGGCTATCGCTTACACGGCCATCGAGCGCCTGCTGCACCCCAGCCCGATCGAGCAGGCGGGCCTGGGGCTGGTGGTTTCGGCGGCAGCCTCGGTGGTGAACTTTGCCGTGGCCCGAGTGCTGCTCAAGGCTGGGAAAGAGCATCAGTCGATCACCCTGGAGGCCGATGCCCACCACCTCATGACCGATGTGGTCACCTCGATCGGGGTCATCGCCGGTGTGGGCCTGGTTGCCTTGACCGGTTGGACCGTGCTTGACCCGATCGTGGCCCTGATGGTCAGCGCCAACATCGTCTGGACCGGGATACAACTGGTGCGCCGCTCGGTGGATGGCCTCATGGATGTGGCCCTGCCCGAGGAGGAACAGGTGACGATTGCGCGGGTGATGGCGCGCTACCGGGAGCAGCAGGTCGATTTCCATGCCCTGCGCACCCGCCAGGCAGCGGCGGAGCGCTTCATTTCCGTGCATCTGCTGGTTCCTGGCCACTGGACGGTCCATGACGCCCATCATGTGGCCGAGGATTTCGAACGCGACCTGCGGGCGGAACTGGGCGAGACCTTCATCTTCACCCACCTGGAACCGGTTGAGGACGAAATCGCCTTCCACGACGGGGCCAGACCCGGATAATCAGCCGGATTTTTTTCCTCCTCGTTGGGTCAAGAAGAATGCTTGAAATGCCGCTATTGCCACTTTCGCCTTGAAGGTCGCTGAGTGTTTCCGTCTCGTTCCTTTTCTCATTGCCTGCTCCTTGGTTTGGCCCTTCCTTGGGCGTTACTGGTAGCAGATTTTCCACTCAATGGCGTGTCCAATTTTTCGGCGCCACTTCTCAACCTATAATAAAATCGATATCCTCATCCCAATCCACGCAGTCATAATAATAATGGGAAACCAAAGGGTTAAACGTAAAGTTTCCCATCAATCCCTATCCTGCCAACCTGCTTTTCCCCTATTACCTGCTCCAATCCAAGTTCCTGCCCTTTGACAGGGGTGAACGTAGTGTAGATTCCTGCGCACGACCTGTTCGTTGTTTTTTCTTGGCCACGTTAATCAAGTATGGTTTCATATTATTGGAACAATATGGACCTTCGGAACATTAATTTTTCCCGGTGTCTTATATCCAGGCTAGCTCATCAGCATGACTCAATGGAGATATCCAGTTTCTGGTTATCCCTCTAAACTGCAAGATACCCAGTTGACTAAAACCCAAAAACACTGGCTCGTGGTTGGCATGGATGGAAACACTGAAAGATATCCAAAATCCAAATAATAACTTGTTCATCGTAAACAAAACAGTTGGTAACTGGACGGGATGACCATGAAAGAAGAAAGCGCAAACGATGCTGGCAGCGACATGGTAAAGGATGAATCCCATGAATGTAGATTGGCAAAATTCTGTCTGGATCACGCATCTGCCTGTGTTTTTAGGGTAAACCAGGAAGGTCGTATTGTTTACGCTAATGAAAAAGCTTGTGAGTCTCTCGGGTATTCGCGTGAAGAGTATTTAGCGATGTCGGTCTATGATATTGATTCCGTAGTGAATCAAGACACATGGCCTGATATGTGGCAAGAGTTATGCGAAGCGGGTTCCAGCACATTCGAAAGCTATCATCTGCGAAAGGATGGCACGCTTTTTCCAAATGAAGTGACTGTAACAATGATTGAATTTGAAGGCCAGCGCTACGCTGCAGCCATTACAAAGGATATCACAGAACGAAAGCAACTTTTTGATTCGCTACAGCTGTTTCAGTTCATTTTTGATAATGCCCCTTTTGGTATCTATCTGATTGAGGATGGTGGAAAAATCTCCTACGTCAACAAGCATGCTTATCGCTATCTTGGCTACACAAAAGAAGAGATTTGCCAGATGAATGTCCTAGAAATCGATAGAGGCTATTCTCCAGAGGAAATTGATAAAATCTGGCATAAACAGACAGAAACAAAAGCCTTAGAGACCTTTGAAACTATCCACCAAAAAAAAGATGGGACTAGGTTTCCTGTAGAAATCAACGGAATCATGTTAGAATTTAACAATATTCCTTATAGTGTTTCATTTTGTAAGGACATCTCCGAAAGACAGAAGGAAGAAAAAGAACGGCGCAAAATGGAAGCGCATTTGCGTGAAACTCAGAAGATGGAATCTTTGGGAACCTTAGCCGGAGGGATAGCGCATGATTTTAATAATATTCTCGGAGCAATCCTAGGATATGCCGAATTGACGAGAATGCGTTGCGAGAAAGGGTCGAACCTTGAAAAATATGTCTCTCAAATTTTCAAGGCAGGTAATCGCGCCAAAGAACTGGTGCAGCAGATTTTATGGTTCAGCCGGCAAAGCGTATCTGACAAAGGGCCAGTCGATATTAGCCGCGTCACCAACGAAGCTTTGAAACTCATCAAAGTTTCCCTGCCTTCGAATGTAGAAATCCTCAGTAATTTTTCACCTAATCTTTCTCCAGTATTTGCAAACGAAATTCAGATTCACCAGATCATTATGAACTTGTGTACCAATGCCTACCATGCCATGAAAAGCTCAGGGGGCGTACTGGATGTGAGTATTACAGCAGCATCTATCCTAGAGCAGGATGTGAAAAGCCATCCTGGCATGAATACGGGTAAATATATCAAACTTACGATTAGCGATAACGGCTGTGGTATTTCACATGATGTGATTGATCGGATTTTTGAACCTTATTTCACCACCAAATCCGTAGGGGAAGGGACTGGTTTTGGACTATCGACTGTACATGGCATAGTCAAAGATCATGGCGGAGGTATTAAGGTTTATAGTGAAGTAGGCGTTGGAACAACCTTCATTATATTTTTACCTGTAGCCGATACAGGATCAAATGTTGCTACAGAAAAATTGGATATGCTCCCAACGGGAAACGAGACCGTTCTTTTGGTTGACGATGAAATAGCGCTGATCGATCTTGGGCGAGATCTCTTGGAAAGTTTAGGTTACCAAGTGGAAACCAGGGCGAGCGCTATCGATGCAATCGAGGCTTTTCGATCTAATTCTCAAAAATATGACCTGATCATCAGTGACATCACTATGCCAAGAATGACTGGTGATGAAATGGCGCGGCAGGTGAAAGCTATTCGACCGGATATCCCTATTATTCTCTGCAGTGGTTTTAGCAACCGGATCCATGAGCAGACAATGCAATCCCTTGGCATAAACGTCATCCTCATGAAGCCTGTGAGCTATGCGGATTTGGCCTATGCTGTTCGCCAAGCGTTGGACTCAGGCAGTGAAACTGCCTATCCAGTGTAAAAAAACAAATAGGGATAGATTTATTTCTGAAGATACCCCGCATGTATCCTGGCATTCTTGGGTAGAAATCAACATTGCAGGCTATACAGTAAATTGAACAAGTCCATCCCAATATTACAATAGGTCGCCCCCTACCCTACCCCACAACCATTTTCCTTTAGAGCCAGCATAGTAAACAGCAGATTCCACATTTGACCGTAATTATGTCAACGCGGCAAAAGTCATCGGCGGACAGCAACTTTATGAGTATGAGAAATCCGATTTTCTTTCACAAAGTACCCGTCCCCTGATAGGATAAACGAATGTTGCCAAGTATTGCTCCCGAGGGCAGCTCGGGGGTAGTCGGAGGTTGGGGCTATTTTTTTCCTGCTTGAGGCGAGGCCCCGAACGATCTGCTCGTGGTCAGGGAGGCAAATCATCCGGAACGCTCTCGGCAGTCTGGCGTGGCACGGTAGGTGTGCCGTGCTCCCTATCACCACCAGCTTTTTCCGGGTGACCAGACCCGAAGCACTTCCACCTCAAAGGGAAATAATTGGATCCATGCGGTCTCTTCAAAACGGTGAGGATTTGTGAGACTTTCCATACCAGCTGCAACACATAGCCTTGCTGTCGCCAGACTGTTACGGGACAGCGCCATTGCAGGGGTCAGGATCATCCCGCTACCGAGCGACGGCCTCCAGAGCAGGTCGCGCCCAGAGTGTTCAGAAAACATCTGTTTCAACATTGATCTTGACCTGTCGCAAACGACCATCCCAACGTTCGCTGGCTACATCATCGGCCGGTGCCGGGATGCGCGAGGAACGGTTGATCTGACCATCAATAACCAGCATGTTTCGTCGGACGATCCCGACGGGATAGAGGCAGAACTGCACAGGTACGTTCACGACGGCAGGTAAGGTTTCTTTGTTTGGTGCACCTCACCCGTCAATTGCTTGCGCCAGAAGAGGGGGTCATGCACGACAACAGATCGACAGATTCCAATGTGAAACAGGCCATTCTCACCGCGCTGAATGAAATCTTTCGGTTGGCCGAACACACGGTCGCCATTGGCAACAAGGCGGCGCGTGAAGCAACTCTCCTGCCGGTTCAACGGCGCCTTAACGATCTTTCGTTCATCCTCAGCGAGCACATCCCCTGCATGCACCACAAGGCAGTCGAACTGGGTGTGCACATCCTCTCCGCCATTCGCCTTGCACCTGTAAAAAGTGATGGCGGCAAACAGCATCTGCGCCGAGCGGAGTCGGTCATGGCAGAAATCAAGCGCTATGCGCATGAACTCACCTGGTGTGATGATGAACTTGATGCGCCGCTGTCCCGGTCTTAATCCAGAAAGACCTCGGATACAGAGCAGCCGATATAATCGGCGACCCGCTGTCGCCAGTGCGGTGATTTTGTGCGGCTGGTGATGATCGACTGAACGTTTTGCTTGGTCGTCCCGATCTCATCAGCGAACTGGCTCAATGTTCTACCCTTCAGAAGGATGTGGGCTCGAATAAGTGACGCCTCTGTCCGCTTGAGAAAGGAGATAGAGCGTTGGAATAACCGAGAGATTCTGAGTGAGCCCAACTTCTCTCCAGGCCCTCCCTTGGAACCATCGCGCAAGGTCCCAATTATCTCATGGGTACAGGCCGGCGACTGGATGGACGTATTCGATCCCTTTCCACCCGAGTATGCAGACGAGTGGGTCGATACTTCGGAAACAAACCACCAAAACGCCTTCGCATTGCGAGTTCAGGACGATGCAATGATACCGGACGTTACCGAAGGTTATATCGTCATAGTTGATCCATATATTGAAGTAATTAACGGCGATTGCGTTATTGCAAAGAATGGAGAGGAGGCCACCTTCAAACAATTCGTCGTTGACGGCAGTATTCTCAATTTAAAACCGCTAAACAACAGCTACCCGATCAAGGATATGACCGGCATCGAAATGGAAATCGTCGACGGTGTGGTGGTGGAAAAGAAAAAGCTATACAGGAGGCTTTGGGGAACGGGATGCTGTTTGGCAAGCTAATGGAGGGAGTGAGGATGTCTTGTGTCTGTAAAACCGAGATTCCAGTGAGAGTCAATATATTGTAACAATATTCACCGCGACCAATTGCCATTTACTCGCATCCTGCCTCTCGAATTAGTGCAACTTGAACGCTTGAGTCAGAAATTTTCTAAGGGGAACGCAATTATGGAACCGATTCACTGGCACAACTCCTTCAGTGTCGGCGTTCAGAAGATAGACGCACAGCATAAGCGACTCTTTGCCCTTATCAACAACCTGATTCAGGCAGTTAATACCAACCAGCAAGCAGAAGAGTTTGACCGTATTTTGCACTCGGTGCTGGACTACACCGAGAACCATTTTCGGACAGAGGAGGAGCTTTTCAAAATTCACCCTCAATGGCAGGGGCATTGTATCCAACATCAACAGTTAATCGATCATACGCTCCGGCTGCGCAGTGGAGCACAGGGAGACCATTTCGGCGCCGCCACAACTCTTCTTGATTTTCTGACCCGTTGGCTTCAGGACCATATCCTTAAGACGGATATCTCCTTTTTTTCTGACCTTGGCTATCGGCCACGGGAAACGCGGGAGGATCTCAAAGATCGACTTCAACAGTTGGCCCACAAGGAGCGAATCCTCATTGCAGAGGATTCGCCGGTAGAGCGCCTACTGTTGCGGCGGAATCTGGAACAGGATGGCTACGAGGTGCTGGAGGCTACCAATGGCGACCAGGCATTGCAGCTTCTTGATGAACATTTCGATGTTCACCTGGTGATCACCGATCTTAATATGCCGGTTATGGACGGCTTTGACCTCATTCGAACGATCCGTGATAATTCGTCCCTGACAGTGTTTCTTGTCGTCTTGACAGACGCCACCGATAAAGACTCGCTGGTCCGAGCCCTGTCTTTGGGCGCCAATGATTTTCTCACCAAACCGGTGTTTCATCCCGAGTTAAGTCTGCGCATCCGCAACGGTCTGCATCTGCTCCGGCTTGAAACCCAGGACGAACTCATTTTTTCCCTGGCCAAGCTGGCCGATTGCCGCAGCCCGGAAACAGGCAATCATCTGGAGCGGGTTCGAATCTTCACCCGGTTGCTCGGGAAGCAACTCATCACGACCTGTCCCGAGCTTGGTATGACGGAAAGTATGGCCATGGAAATCTCCCGGTTCAGTCCGCTCCATGATATCGGCAAGGTGGCAATAGCCGACGGTATCCTCAACAAACCCGGCAAGTTGACACCGGATGAATTTACCATCATGAAGGAGCACGCCCGAATCGGCGGCGATTTGATCGGGAAGATATATCGCAAGTCCGGTTCAAGGAGCCTGCGTCTTGCTTACGATTTGACCATGCACCACCATGAGAGATGGGATGGCACGGGTTATCCCATAGGGTTGTCGGGTCCGGATATCCCCGTCGCTGCCAGGATCATGGCGCTGTCGGATGTATATGATGCCCTCACTAGTGAGCGAGTGTACAAACGGGCCTTCTCCCGCGAGGAAGCCAAGTCCATTATCCTCTCCTCGGCAGGCACCCATTTTGATCCTGTTTTGGTGGCAGCCTTTGAGCTTGTTGAAGATACATTCCACCAAATGCGGGAAGAGTTGCAAGATATATGAAGAGCAGCCATGCGGTGCATACCATGGCGCAAGCTCATGGACATGACCACCATTCCACCCGACAGCCCCAACAGGCTGTCGTGATTCTTGCCGTAGTTCCTGCTGGTTGGCAGCAAGCCCGGCCATCACCCCCAGGCTGCGACCGAACGCTCACGCCGACTTGTCTCTGAAGTTTGGTCGTTGTGCATTCAAATCTTAATACGCAACAAGAGACGATTTCAGAGATGAAACTTTCAAAATGTAGGACCATAGTCTTTAAGAACATCATCAGCGTGCTCTTGATCGCTACCGGGGTTTCGCTGGCAGTTGCTCCCGACAGGGCGCTGGCCAAGCGCAGTGGTGGCGATGGTAATCGGTCTGAGTTTTATGGTATCGTCCAGGAACGACCACAGAAAGAACTGAGGGGGCAATGGGTCATTGGTGGGCGCAGATACATGCCCGACTCTGAGACAGAATTTGATGAAACCCAGGGCCCCTTGAGGGTAGGAACTTGTGCCAAAGTACAGATGCGCAATGACCGTGTTCACGAGATAGACAGCGAACCAATGCAAGATTGTCAATGAAACCGATGGACTTAAGAACAGATAGAAATTCTTGATCCACAACCAGGAGCGATGCGATATGACGTTGACCAAGGCCGACATAATCCGACAGGTTTGGAGCAAGCACCAAACATTGACCAAAGCCCAGAGCATGGAATCGGTTGAGCAGTTCCTTTCCATTGCCAAGGCCACTATGGCGGCAGGTGAGGATTTGCTGCTGAGCGGGTTCGGCAAGTTCAACGTCAAGGACAAAAAACCTCGTCGCGGCAGGAACCCGCAAACTGGCGCCGAACTGGAGTTGGGACCGCGGCGAGTGGTGACGTTCAAGCAATCAGGCATCCTCAGGGATCGAGTCAATAAGGGCTGACCATCCTCACCTCCGGCAAAGATGACAAACCACACCTTGTCGCCTCTCATCAACCCGTTCGCTCTCCCCGTAGCACTCCGCCTCGTTCTGCAGACCTGGTGGGCCTGTCTCCTGATCGTCTGCCTGCCAATGACCAGCCTTACCGAGGAACTCCCCTTGGAGAAAATTCGATTGCAACTGAAATGGACGCATCAGTTTCAGTTCGCGGGCTATTACGCGGCTGTTGAGCAGGGTTATTTTCGTGATGCCGGGATAGAGGTGGAACTGTTGCCGGCTACTCCGGAGGTCCGCCCATCGGAACTCTTGCTCGCCGGCAAGGTCGATTTTGCGGTGATGTCGCCGGTGGTGCTGATTGAACGCCAACAGGGTCGCCCCTTTGTAGTTCTTGCCTCCATCTTCCAGCATTCCGCAACTGCCTTCATGAGCATCAAAGGGTCAGGGATCCACACGCCGCAGGATCTGCGTGGCAAGCGGGTGATGTTCACCGCGGACACAGATGCCGAAAATCAGGCGATGATGATCACCAACGGCGTCCCCCTGGATAGGCTTGAGATGGTCAACCACAGCTGGGACCTTGACGACCTCGTTACCGAAAAGGTCGCCGCCCAAACCGTCTACCTCACCAACGAACCCTATCTTCTGCGAAGTCGTGGAATTGAGCCTGAGGTATTAAAGCCTGTCGATTACGGGATCGATTTTTACGGTGATTGCCTGGTATCCACCGAGCATGAGATCAGGGAGCATCCCCGCCGGACCGAGGCCTTTTTAAACGCGGTTCAGCGTGGCTGGCGCTATGCCATGGATCACCCCGAAGAGATTGCATCGCTGATAATCGCCAAATACTCGCAGGAAAAGACCGTTGAGCACCTGCTCTTCGAAGCCAAGGCTATGCGAGAGCTGATCCAGCCGACCTTGGTGGAGATTGGGTATATGAGTCCGGACCGCTGGCGGTTCATCGCTGATACCTATGTCCAGCTGGGGCTCATTCCATCCAACTATGATCTCAAGGGTTTTCTCTATTCCCAGATTCTGGAGGAGTTGACGGCAAAAAGACAGCGTGTCCGCAATATACTCATAGGGGCTTTAACGTTTTCACTGGTAATTGGCGTCGGCATAGGCATCGTACTGCTCTCTTACAATTCCAGCCTCAATCGGGAAGTCGCGAAAAGAACAGGAGCCCTCACTGCAAGTGAGCAAAAGTTTCGCACCTTTTTTGAACTCGCCAGCGTTGGTGTTGCCCAGGTCGATACCCGTACCGGGAGGTTTTTGCAGCTCAACAGAAGATTTTGCGAGATCACAGGGTACTCCGAAGCGGAAATGCAACAGCGTACCTTTCGCGACATCACCCATCCCGATGATCTGGAAATCGACCGCCAGTTACGCCTCGATTTGGTGGCGGGGAACCTCAGGGAATTTACAATAGAAAAACGATATATCCACAAGGACGGCCAAGTGGTCTGGGTAATCCTTTCCGTCTCAGCTTTGTGGCATGAAGGCGAGGAAGCCTCCACCAGCCTGGCCGTTATCCGCGACATCAGCATCCGAAAAAAAATAGAAGAGGATCTGGTTTTCGCCGGTAAGGTCTTTGAGAACTCCATCGAGGGGATTGTCGTCACTGATTGCCAGGGAACCATCCTTCAAGTGAATCAGGCCTTTACCGCCATCACTGGCTACAGCGCCGATGAAGCCGTAGGTCAAAACCCCCGTATCCTCAGATCAAACCGACACGCTGACGACTTCTATAAGGAGATGTGGTGCAAACTGGTTGATGAGGGGCAGTGGGCGGGAGAAATCTGGAATCGACGCAAGAATAGCGAGATCTACCCGGAATGGCTGACCATCAACGCCGTGCGCAATTCTTTGGGAAAGATCACCAACTATGTGTCCATTTTTCACGATATATCCGAGTTGATACGGCAACAGGAGGCACTGGAGCATCAGGCCCAGCATGATGCACTCACTGGCCTGCCGAATCGCGTGCTGCTCAATGATCGCTTGCAGGAAGCGCTCAAACGGATGGACCGCAACCACAAACGGCTGGCATTGCTCTTCCTTGATGTGGATAACTTCAAGCACATCAACGACGGATATGGCCATACCATAGGCGACATTCTCCTGGTGGAACTGGCCAAACGGTTAAAGCAGCAACTCAGGGATGGCGACACCCTGGCCCGCCAGGGTGGTGACGAATTTCTCGTACTACTGGCGGAAATCGATCAAGTGAATGATGTCAGCGTGATTGCCAGGCGATTGCTGGACAGCCTGAATCAACCGTTTGTTATTGATGCCGTGGAATACCATCTTGCTACCAGCGTCGGAATCACGGTAGCGCCTGACGATGGCAATACTTCCGAGGTGCTGATTAAGAACGCCGACATGGCTATGTACCGGGCAAAAAACCTGGGACGCAACAACTTTCAGTATTTTACTGCGGATCTCGATTCTAAGGCACATTGGAGGATATCGCTGGAGGCGAAACTGCGTAAGGGGCTTGAGTTAGAAGAGTTTGAGTTGCACTACCAACCACAGGTGAATTACGCCACCAAGGCCATTATCGGTGCCGAGGCACTGGTGCGGTGGCGACACGATGGACAACTGATATCTCCTGCTGAATTTATCCCCCTGGCCGAGGAATCGGGACTGATCCTGCCCTTGGGAGCATGGGTGGTGAAAACGGCGGCCCGCCAAGCCAAAAAGTGGCAGGATGCGGGATATCAGTTGGATATCTCGGTTAATATTTCCTCCCGCCAATTTGTCGGCAATGAACTCACAAATCTCCTCCGGGAAGTGATCCTCACCACCGGACTTCAGAGAGGTCGACTGTATTTCGAGATCACGGAGTCCCTCTTGATGGAGGATTTTCTTAAGGCCCAGAAGGTATTGGAAGAACTCCGGGTGATGGGGGGCAAGTTCTACCTGGATGATTTCGGCACCGGCTACTCTTCGCTCTCTTATCTCAAGCGCCTGCCGCTGGATGGATTAAAAATTGATCGTTCATTCGTTAAAGATCTGGAACATGATACAGACAGCCAAGCCATTGCCGCGGCAATAATATCCATGGCACAGGCATTGAACCTCGCCATTGTCGCTGAAGGGGTGGAAACCCTGGATCAATTAACCATCCTTCATTCCATGAGCGACCAAGTAATTATCCAGGGTTACCTGATCAGTCGACCTCTCCCAGGGGACCAGTTCACTGCTATTCTCGAACAATGGCAAGGAATTTGGGGCATGAATATCTGATTGCGATTCATCCTCAGCTAGTCGTAGCTCGGAATTCGACCACCCTTAACGCATTTTTTATGCCATTATATTAAGTTTACTGTTGAATTTTTCGGTAGTCTTTTATCCATCGAATCATGTCTTCTTGATTCTTGATATCCTCTGGGAGTCGATCATGGACCAATCTTTCCATTTTATTCCCAAAACCTTCACCCCCCCATGCCACCTGGTCAGCAAGAAAATTGATTATACAGAGGGTTATCCGCCCCTCTTATCTGTTAAACTCAGCAGCATCTGGCATTTCTGATATTTGGCTCCTCGTCATTTGGTGTCGATTTGATATATTCGAGGATCACATCCACGCCAAATGACGAGGAGTCAACTATTCGCACCCGTTAGGAAATTTTCCACAATGGACATCCCACGGATATTCGGCATCACTGAGAGTGCTCATCGCATCCACAACCCGTTCACACCCGAGAAGCTCGCCACGCTCGGCGCTGCGCTGCGCCTGGAATCGGGGGATCGAGTGCTCGACCTCGGCAGCGGCTCGGGGGAGATGCTGTGCACCTGGGCACGCGATCACGGCGTCATCGGCATCGGCATCGACATGAGCCAGTTGTTCACTGAGCAAGCGAAACTCCGTGCTGTAGAACTCGGCGTCGCCGATCAAGTCAGCTTCATCCATGGCGATGCTGCCGGCTACGTCTCTGACGAGAAAGACAGCGTGGCAGCCTGTGTTGGCGCCACCTGGATCGCCGGGGGAGTCGCCGGCACCATCGAGCTTTTGGC
>JBGSPP010000292.1:0-4068 GCA_041738515.1 Desulfobulbus sp. | reverse complement strand
GGGGCGGCGATGCCGTGGCTCGCGGTAAGGCCGACAATGGCCCGCAGGTCGGTCTGACCCTGGCTGACCTCAGCGCTAAAGGCCGGGGCGAGGAGGAGGTGGGAAAGCCCTGGGTTCGTGGTATAGGCCTCGGCGATGCGGTCGAGAAAGGCCGAACGGATGATGCAGCCGCCCCGCCAGATCCGGGCGACGGCGGCGAAATCGAGATTCCAGCCGTGGGCTTCGGAGGCCTCGCCGAGCACGGTCACGGCCAGGCCGGCGTCGAAATCCGAATGGCGGTTGGTGCGGTTGTCGATGAGCAGCGAGACCGGCCGGTGCACCAGCATGTTTTTATACTTGCGGGTGGACCGGGCGGTGGCAATGGCCAGGGTGCGCAGATCGTCGCTGACAACGAAGGCCACCAGGCTGGTGTAGGGGCCGGTCGGGCTGGTGGTTGCCAGCACGGCCAGCAGCTGGCTGGCAAAAAGGGCGCGCAGGTCGGCGGACATGGTCGGGTCAATGGGCATGGCTCGGCTCCGGTGGTTCGCCGCTCAGGTTTGGCTGCGCAGTCGCAGGTCGAGGGGATGGGGGTGGAGGTAGTACTGCTGCAGCAGGTACGGCTGGTCGAACTTGCGCACCTGGTGGTTGAGCAGGGTGATGGGTACGATCAGCGGCACCTCGCCCTGGCGGTAGCTTTCGATCATCTCCAGCACCTCCTGTTTCTCGTCGGCCGAGAGCTGTTTCTTGAAATAGCCGAGCACATGGTGAAGGACATTGGCGTGTTTCTTCGCCGTCGGCAGGATGCGCATCGCCTCGGTCAAGAGGACGGCGTACTGGCGGCATGCCTCGTCGATGGACGCGGGCAGTTCAGCGATGAAGCGGCCCATGCGGCGGTAGTGCTCCGGACTGTGGGCCATCAGCAGCAGCTTATGGCGGGTGTGGAAATCGACCAGCGCCCCGCGGGTGGGCGGCAGGGCCAGGAGGTCGCGGAAGGCCTTGAAGACAAAGACGCCCTCGATGAAGTTTTCCCGCAGCCTGGGGTCGTTGAGCCGGCCGTCCTCTTCCACCGGCAGGAGGGGAAAATGGCGGGTGAAGGCCCTGGCAAACAGGCCTGTGCCGATGTTGCGGGGCATGCCCGCCTCGGAATAGACCTTGACCCGGTACAGGCCGCTGCTGGGCGAATCCTTCTTGAAGATGAAACCGCAGAGGTTATCCCCTTCCAGTTCGCACACCCGCTTCGCGGCCCAGGCCTGCATCCGTTGGGTGTGTTCGATGCCGCTCTTGCTGGTCACCAGGCGCGGATCCTCGGGGTCGCCGACCAGGCGCATAGTTTCGCGGGGGATGGGCAGGCCGCACTCCACCTCCGGGCAGACCGGCACGAACTCCATGTGGCGGCCGAGGATGTCGCGGATGAAGTGGTTGAGCTGGTGGCCGCCGTTGTAACGCACATTCTGCCCGAGCAGGCAGGCGCTGACGCCGATCTTCAATGGATCCATGGGGAAGCCTCCGGCTGCCTCGGTATTGGTGAAGAAGGTTGGGGCACAAGGGAAAAGCATTGTGGCGCCCGGTGTGCCACTGTTGGTAACTCCTATCAGACTGGATTGAAATCAGTCAACAACTCTTTCCAGGGGAGGGAAACAAGCGCCACCTGTGCCCTGCCTTGGTTGCGGTGGTTGCTCGTGTTTCTGGACCCCGGCCTTCGCCGGGGTGACGGACCGGAAGCGTACAGGAAGAGGATCGGCGCTGCACGGGAAGGAAAACGACCCCAAGGCGTCACTCCGGCGCAGGCCGGAATCCAGAGCTGCCCAGGACGCACAGCCAGGCCTGGCCCCGGGCGTTGGTGGCAAGGTGAGCGCATTCAGATCGGAATTTCACGCGCTTCTCTGGGCGTCTTCCAGCCCTTGGCTTCAGGCTGGCGGGGCAGCGGGGCCGGCGGGCAGGGCATAGACCAGCACCGGTTCGGCCTCCACCTCCCGCAGGCCAAGGGTGAAGGCCGCAAACTGGCGCCTGCCCCCGGGGATACGGGACAGATCGAGCCCTTCGATGATGAGGATGTCGCGTGCAAGCAGGCGGAGGTGGGTGGGGTGGCCCGGCTGGTTGCGTTCGATTCCGGGCTGGTCGATACCGGCGAAGAGCAGGGGGCGATCGGCCAGCCACTCGGCTGCTTCGGCGTCGAGCCAGGGGAAGAGCGGGTCAAAGGCTGCAAGCGGCTGGCTGCGGGTCTTGAAGAAGACTGCCTCGACGCCCGCAAGGTCAAGGTCGCGGACATGCCCAAGTCCGATGGCGGTCGGCGGTGCCTGGCTCAGGTCGAGGATCTGGGCGGTGAACCTGAGGGGAAACCGCTGGTAGTCTCTGGAGCATTTGCCGCCGGCCACGGCATGAAGCGGATAGTCGACATGGGTGCCGGTGTGGAGGGGCAGGTGCAGGGTGTGCTCGACCATGCCGTGGCTGGCAAAATTTCGGGTGTTTTCGAACCGGGGCCGTTTTTCCTCCAGGTTCTTGTACACGGCCATCCCCTCGAAAATCGGCTGCGAGACTGGCAGCCATCCGTCTGGCATCATGTCGCTTCCTCCGGTTCAACCCGGTCGATGCCGGGCGGGTAGATGTGCAGATGCCCCCGGGCGGCCTTGGCCCGCAGTCGGTCGGCGATCCGCCACTGGGCCCGCAGTTCCTCGAACCCGGTGAACAGGGTCTGGTCGCCGTCCAGGGCGTCCATGAGCAGTTTGACATAGGATTCCGGCCGGTTGCCGATGGCTCGGCAGCTGTGGCAGTATTCGGCGGTCACGGGCGCCAGATCGTAGCCGTAGCCGGGGGTCTTGGAGTTGAACTGCAGGAGCACGCCTTCGCTGGGGAAGACCTCGATGGTCAGCCGGTTGGGCTCGGCTTCGATGGTCTCGGCACAGTTCGGGCAGAGGCGGCTGGGGCGGTACGCAAGCCGGATCTCGGTCCGTTTTTCGGCAAGCCTCTTGCCGGTGCGGAGAATGAAGCGGGCGCCCTGCCAGCGCGGCGTGTTGATGCGCAGAACCGCCTCGACATAGGTTTCGGTGCGGGATCCGGGCGCCACCTCGCCATAGCCGGCATACTGGCCGACCACGGGCGGCGGCTCGGTCTCGATGACCACCTGGCGCAGCACCTCGACCTTGGCCCGCCGGACCGAATCGGGAGACAGATCCTCCGGTGGTTCCATGGCTACCAGGGCCAGTATCTGCAGCAGGTGGCTCTGCACCATGTCGTTGATGGCGCCGGCCCGGTCGTAGTAGTCGACCCGTTCGGCCACGCCCGAGGTCTCGCTGCCGAGCACGGTGACGGTTTCGATGGCGCCGCCGTGCCAGCTTTCGCTGAACAGGCGATTGGCCAGGCGGATGGAGAGGAGGTTGCGGATCATGTCCTTGCCGAGGTAGTGGTCGATCCGGTAGATCTGCTCCTCCCGGGCCATGGTCATGAGTTGTTCCTGGATGCGCTCGGCCGAGTCCAGATCCTCGCCGAAGGGCTTTTCAAACAGCAGCCGGCAGTCCGGGTCGCCTGCCCTGAACAGGCCGGCCTCATGCAGGCCGGCGGTGACGACAAGGAAGACCTCGGGCTTGACGGCGAGGAAAAAGAGTCGAGATGAATGGCCGGCGGCCTCGTCTCCGTCGATGCTGCGGGCCAGTCGGCCATAGGCGGCCGGGTCGTTGAAGTCGAGCGGGTGGTAGGTGATCGCCTCCCGAAGCGCCTTGTCCGGGCGGAAGCCGCTCCGGGTCTCGATCAGGGCCAGGTAGGCGTCCGTGTCCAGGGGCCTGCGCCCCAGGCACCAGACGCGATCAAAGGGCAGGGGGCCCTCCCACTGCTGCAGGGCCGGCAGAATCTTGGTGGCGGCCAGGTCGCCGGTAGCCCCGAAGAGCACGAGCATTGACGTGCCGGCCATGGCCTCAGTCCCCCTCTCGCTCGACTACCGCATGGCCGCCAAATTCGCGGCGCATGGCGGCCACGGTTTTCTCGGCGTACTTTTCCCGGTCCTGGGACTTGAAGCGGGCATAGAGCGCCGCCGAAATCACCGGCGCGGCCACGCCCTGGCGCACCGCCTCCTCCACGGTCCAGTTGGCCTCGCCC
>JBGSPP010000160.1:0-3936 GCA_041738515.1 Desulfobulbus sp. | reverse complement strand
CTCGCCCCCGGACAGCTCGCCGCTGCGATGTTGCAGTCGGGCCCCCAGACCGACCCGGTCGAGGATGGCGCCGGCCTTGTCCTTGAGCGCGGCGCTTGCCCGTCCGTGGATAAGGCCGGGCATCATCACGTTTTCCAGGGCGGTGAATTCCGGCAGGAGATGGTGGAACTGGAAGATAAAACCGATGTGGTTGTTGCGGTGGCCAGCCAGGGCGGGCTCGCTTTTTCCGGTGAGTTCCTCGCCCCGAAACTGCAGCCGGCCCGAGTCGGGCGCGTCCAGGGTGCCCAGGATCTGCAGCAGGGTGGTCTTGCCCGAGCCCGAGGCCACGACAATGGCGGCCATCTCGCCTGCCCGGACGGTCAGATCCACCTCCTTGAGCACAGTGATGGTTTCCTCGCCGCTCAGATAGGTTTTGCACAGGGCCTGCGCCTGGAGCAGGGGCTGGTCACTCATGGCTCAGCGCCTCGGCGGGCCGCACCTGGGAGGCCTTCCAGGAGGGATACAGGGTGGCTGCCAGGGTGATGAGGATGGCAGTGACGGCAATGACCGCCACTTCCATCGGCATGACCTTGACCGGCATGGTGGACATGGGATAGACGTTGCTCGGCAGCTCGATGATCTTGTAGCGCTTGAGCAGGGCGCACAGTCCCAGGCCGCCGCCCACCCCGAGCAAGGTGCCGCAGAGGCCGATGATCGCGCCCTGGTAGAAGAAGATCCGCATGATCGACCGGGTGGTCGCCCCCATGGACTTGAGGATGGCGATATCGCGGTTCTTGTCCATGACCATCATCACCAGGGCGCTGATGATGTTGAGCGCCGCCACCAGGATGATCAGGTCCAGGGCGATGAAGATGCCGAACTTTTCCAGCTTGAGGGCCGCGAACAGGTTCTGGTTGAGCTGCATCCAATCGCGCACCGAATACTCGCGCCCCAGCGCCTGGCGGACGGCGGCGGCTGTCCTGTCCGCCTTGTCCACGTCGCGGACCCGGATCTCGATGCCGTGGACCCCGCTGTCGAGGTCGGCGAGGCTGCGGGCGGTGTCCAGGCTGACATAGCCCATGGTCGAGTCGTACTCGTACATCCCGGTCTCGAAGATGCCCGTCACCTCGCAAGTCCGCACCCGGGGCAGGACGCCCATGGGCGAGAGCGGCCCGTTGGGCGAAAGCAGCCGCACCCGGTCGCCCTGGCCCACCTGCAGCTGCCGCGCCATGTCGCGGCCAAGGATGATGGCCGGGATGTCAGCTGTCCTGTCCAGGTCTGTCAGGTTGCCCGCCTTCATCTTCTCGCCGATGCTGATCACCCGCTTGGCGCTCTCGGCCTCGATACCCCGTAGGACCACGCCGGTGGAGTTGGCGTTGGAGCTGATCAGTGCCTGGCCGTAGATGTAGGGCGTGGTCGCCACCACCCCGTCCACGGCAGCGATCCTGGTCGCCACCTGGTCCGGATCGGCAATGGTCGCGCCGTAGCGCTGCACCAGGGCATGGGCGTTGACGCCGATGATCTGGTCGCGCAGCCCCTCGGTGAAGCCGGTGAACACCGACAGCACCACAATAAGGGCCATGACCCCGACCGCCACCCCGAGGATGGAGATGACGGTGATCAGGGAGATGAATCGTTGTTTGCGCTTGGCCCGCAGGTAACGCAGGCTGACGAACCATTCGAAGGCGGCCATGGGGCCTTTACTCGCCGCTTTCCGGTTTGAGCTGGGGGAAGAGGATGACGTCACGGATCGAGGGCGCGTCGGTGAGCAGCATCACCAGGCGGTCGATGCCGATGCCCTCGCCGGCCGCCGGCGGCATGCCGTACTCGAGCGCACGAACGTAGTCGCGGTCGAGCACCGGGTGAATCTCGTCGTCGTTGCCGCGCTCGCTGATTTGCTTCTGGAAGCGCTGCAGCTGGTCGATGGGATCATTGAGCTCGGAGAAGGCGTTGGCGATCTCGCGGCCGGTGATGAACAGCTCGAACCGGTCGGTGACCGAGGGATCGTCCTCGTTGCGGCGGGCCAGCGGCGAGACTTCGGTGGGGTAGGAGGTGATGAAGGTCGGGTCGATCAGCCGCTCCTCGACCAGCAGTTCGAACAGCTCGGTCTTGGCCTTGCCCGGGCCGGCCCCGGGCTGGAGTTCGATGCCTTTTTCCCGGGCCAGCCGCATGACCGCGTCGTCGTCGGCCAGCACGGCCGGATCGATGCCGGCGATCCGCACCAGGGACTCCTCCATGGTGTAGCGCTGCCAGGGCGGCTCCAGGTTGACCGGCGTGCCCTGATAGGTGATTTCGAGGGTGCCGTTCACTTCGTGCGCCAGCCAGGAGATCATCTCCTCGGTCAGGTCCATCATGTCGTGGTAGGTGGCGTAGGCCTGGTAGAACTCGAGCATGGTGAACTCGGGGTTGTGCCGGGTGGAGAGCCCCTCGTTGCGGAAGTTGCGGTTGATCTCGAAGACCTTTTCGAAACCGCCGACCAGGAGCCGCTTGAGGTACAGTTCCGGGGCGATGCGCAGGTAGAGGTCAATGTCGAGCGCGTTGTGGTGGGTGCGGAAGGGCTTGGCGGTGGCGCCGCCCGGCACTGGCTGCATCATCGGCGTCTCGACCTCGAGAAACCCCCGGTTGCTGAGGAACTCGCGGATCAGGCGGATGATCTCCACCCGCTTGCGGAACAGCTCGCGTACCTCGGGGTTGACGATCAGGTCCAGATAGCGCTGGCGGTAGCGGGTCTCGACGTCGGTGAGGCCGTGAAATTTCTCCGGCAGCGGCCGCAGTGACTTGGTGACCATCGAAAGGCTGGTGGCCTCGATGGAGAGTTCGCCGGTCTTGGTCTTGAACAGCCGGCCCTGCACGCCGACGATGTCGCCCACATCCCATTTTTTAAACTGGTCGAAGACCTCCTCGCCCAGCAGGTCGCGGCGGGCATAGATCTGTATGCGGCTGTCGGCGTCCTGGAGGTGGAAAAAGGCGGCCTTGCCGAACTTGCGCATGGACATGATCCGGCCGGCGACCCGATATTCGGCGCCTGATTCTTCGTGGGTTTCAGCCGCAAGCGCAGCCCCCAGCGGCAGGATCTCGGCGATGGGCCGGGGTGTCTTGAAGGAGTTGCTGAACAGGCGGACGCCCGAGGCGGCCAGGCTGTCTGCCTTTTCACGTCGCTGCTGAAGAAGATTGCTTGTCGTTTCCATCCGGGTCTGTGGGGGGAAGGCGGCTGTGGCGGGCCTGGGCCCGAGCCATGGGTTGACGGATCGCCGCGCGCGGGAAGAGGCGTCGGTGCTGTTGCCAGACCGGTCAGGATAGTGCGCGGGCTCGCCGCTGTCAATTCCTTTCCAGGAGAGCCGCGGATTCGATGTGATGTGTCTGGGGAAAGAGATCCAGCGGCACGATTCGCACCAGGCGGAAGCCGCTCTCGACCATGGTGCGGAGGTCGCGGGCATGGGTGGCCGGATCGCAGGAGATGGAAACGATGCGGCGCGGCCCCAGTTCCGCCAGCAGCGACGAGGCCTTGCCCAGTCCCTGGCGGGGCGGATCGAGCAGGATGGCGTCGAACTGCTGCCCCCGGTGGATAAGTTTGGGCAGGTGCCGCTCCACGTCGGCGGCGACAAAGCTGGCCGCCTTTGTTTCGACCACCCGGCAGTTGGCCTCGGCCCAGTGCAGGCTGAACTGGTTGTGCTCGATGCCGCGCACCCGTGCCCCCGAAAGGGCCAGGGGAACGGAAAAGTTACCCGTGCCCGAGAAGAGTTCGAGAATGGAGCAGGGCTCCTGCTCCGGAACGAGGAATTCCAGGGCCAGTTCGACCAGGCGGACATTCTGGCGGGCGTTGACCTGGAAGAAGCAGCGGTGGTCCCACTGGAGGCTGTAGTGCAGTCCGTGCAGGGCAAAGTCCTGGCCAAGGAGGAGGCCGCCTTCGCTCCCGTCCGCCGCCCGATGACGGTCCTTGCCGCCCGCGGCCATGGC
>JBGSPP010000134.1:0-13273 GCA_041738515.1 Desulfobulbus sp. | reverse complement strand
CGGCACAGCCTGGAGCAGTTTTTTGCCGCCGACTTCCTGCTCACGCCCCAGAGCAACCGCATGGGCTGCCGTCTGGCCGGCCAGGCCGTGGAACGCGACCCGGACGCGCCGGCCAGCATCGTCTCTGAACCGGTCACCCCCGGCAACATCCAGATCCCGGCTGACGGCCAGCCCATCATCCTGCTTGGCGAACAGACCATTGGCGGCTATACCTGTATTGCCACGGTGCTCTCCTGCGACCTCTGGCGCTTGGCCCAGGCCCGCCCGGGGAACACTATCCGGTTTGTGCGGGTATCGCTCGCGGAGGGGTACGCCATCCATCGGGAGTGGAACGGGTTTCTTGCCGATGCCTGCCGACTGCTCACCGGAGCATCAGCCTCAGCTCTGTTTGGCGGAATCGTGGTCCCAATATGAAGAACGAATGCTGCTCTTCGCAATGGGCGAGTCCTCCTCGATACCCTCCGGTCTCGTCCGCCAATGGATTCGGAAGTGATGAAATGCTCAAATGCAGGGATAACTCATAAAGATGTAATGATTTTTTTGGGTCGTTGCGCTGCTGGCGGCTGATTAAAGTGATGAAATGCTCAAGTGGAACTGAGGGCAGGGGCGGGGAACGAATTTCTTTCTCTCGGATTCATGTTTTTATTCTATATGATATCAGTGTAATAAGGGCTATGTCACGCCGCCGCCACCGGAGTGGCATGGGGTTTGATAGGATTATCATTCTAAGATAAGGAGGCATGCAGTTCCTGCTGGGGAGAGTAGGGAACACGGCGTGAAAGAAGAAAGGGAACAAGCTGTTCAACCAATCATTCAAGAAGGAGAACTCGATGAAACGTACTCTTGCTGCAGCTGTTTGTGCTGGTTTCTTTTTGACGCTCGGCATTGGCGCTCAGGTTAGCCAGGCCAAGACCACCTTCGTCACCATCGGCACCGGCGGCATCACCGGCGTCTATTATCCCACCGGTGGCGCCATTGCCAACATGGTCAACGCCAAGAAGGATCAGTACGGGATCCGCGCCACGGTCGAAGCAACCGGCGGTTCGGTCTTCAACATCAACGGTGTATTGGGCGGCGACCTGGAGTTCGGCATTGCCCAGTCCGACCGGCAGTTCCAGGCCTACAACGGACAGTCCGAATGGAAGGACAAGGGGCCGCAGAAGGATCTGCGCTCGGTGTTCAGCATCTATCCCGAGCAGATCACCCTGCTGGCCGCAGTGGACGCCAAGATCAACACGGTGGCTGACCTCAAGGGCAAGCGGGTCAACTTGGGCGATCCCGGCTCCGGCAACCGTCAGAACGCCATCGACGTCATCGAGGCCGCCGGCCTGAATTACGAGAAAGACCTGAAGGCCGAGAGCATCAAGGCCAGCGAGGCTGCGGCCCTGCTCCAGGACGAGAAGATCGACGCCTACTTCTACACCGTCGGCCATCCCAACGGATCCTTCAAGGAGGCCACCGCCGGCACCCGCAAGGCCAAGTTCATCCCGATCACGGTCGTGGACGAACTGCTGAAGAAGACCCCGTACTACGCCAAGTCCTTCATCCCCTACGAACTGTACCCGACCGCCGAGAACAAGGCCAACATCGACACCATCGGCGTTCAGGCCACCCTGATCACCTCGGCCAAGGTGCCCGATGAGATCGTCTACGCCATCACCAAGGAGGTCTTCGACCGTCTGGATGACTTCAAGAAACTCCATCCCGCCTATGCCTACATCACTAAGGAGAGCATGCTGCAGGGACTGCCCGCTCCCATTCATCCCGGCGCCATGAAGTATTTCAAGGAGGCGGGCCTGATCAAGTAACCTTTAACGCAAGGATCGGAGCCGCTCCCCCCTCCGATCCTTGCCTGTTTGCCCGGCCCGCACGAAACTGTCCACCCGCCGCGCCGGAGGCTTTCCCATCCCCGGCGCGGCGTTTTCCCGACAAGGTATCACGACCACTCTCCATGGAGCGATAGATGCAGGCAACCATTCCCGAGATACGAGATGAAGGACTTGAAGAGGCAAGACGGATAGCGGAAGAGGAAGAGGGGATAGGCAGAAAGCCGAAGGACTGGTCTCGTTGGATTATCCCCGTCATTGCCGTATGCTGGTCACTGTTCCATCTGGCCATCGCCAGCTTTCTGCTGCTTGATTCGACCATGGTCAGGGCCATCCATCTGGCCTTTGCCTTGGCGATCATCTTTCTCAATCATCCCATGCTCAAAAGCAATCGGCTCGGTGTGGACTCACTGTCGACCAAGGAACGCATTCCCTTGTTCGATTATGGCCTGGCGCTGATTGCCTTCTCGGTTGCCCTGAATATTGTCCTCGATCAGGCTGGACTGATCCAGCGCATGGGCAGCCCCAACCCGCGGGATCTCATGGTCGGCATCGCTCTTATCCTCCTGCTCCTCGAGGGAGCGCGCCGGGTTCTGGGACCCGCGCTACCGATCATTGCCTTGGTCTTTATCAGTTACTCGTTCCTCGGGCCATATATGCCAGACGTCATCGCATACAAGGGCGCCTCGCTCAACCGCTTCATTGGCCAGATGACCATGACCACCGAGGGCGTCTATGGTGTGCCTCTGCACGTCTCGGCGACCATCGTCTTTCTCTTCGTTCTCTTCGGCGCCATGCTGGAAAAGGCGGGCGGCGGCCATTATTTTATCGAGTTGTCCCTGAGCCTGCTGGGCCAGTACAAGGGCGGACCTGCCAAGGCGGCGGTGCTCGGCAGTTGCTTGACCGGATCGATTTCCGGATCAAGCGTGGCCAACGTAGTCACCACCGGCACCTTCACCATTCCGATGATGAAAAAAGTCGGCTATCCCCCCGTCAAGGCCGCGGCCATCGAGACAGCCGCCTCGGTAAATGGCCAGTTGATGCCGCCGATCATGGGGGCTGCCGCCTTCATCATGGCCGAGTACGTGAATGTCCCCTATTCAGAGGTGGTCAAGGCCGCTATTGTCCCGGCCGTTGCCATCTATGCGGCACTCTTCTACATCACCCATCTTGAAGCCTGCAAACTTGGCATGAAGGGGATGTCGCGGAGCGAACTGCCCAATTTTTTCAAGACCCTGATCTCCGGCCTCCATTTCCTGCTGCCCCTTGCGGTCCTGATTTACGAGTTGGTTGTGGTTCGCCATTCCCCCGACCTTGGCGCCTTCCGGGCCATCAGCCTGCTTGCCGTGATCATGCTGCTGCAGCATCCGGTGAAAGCCTACCTGCGCAAGGAGCCGATGGCGCCGGCCTTCAAACAGGGGGTGGTGGATATTTTCGCGGGACTCGCCGCTGGCGGCCGCAACATGGTCACCGTGGCCGTGGCCTGCGCCGCCGCCGGCATTGTCGTCGGTATCGTTGCCATGGGTCTCGGACAGTTGATCACCGCTATCGTCGCCACCCTTTCGGGCGGTAACATTGTCCTGCTGCTGTTCATCGCCGCCCTCTGTAGTCTGGTGCTCGGCATGGGGCTGCCGACCACGGCCAACTACATTGTCGTCAGCTCACTAATGGTGCCGGTCATCGTCGAGGTGGGGGCGGAAAACGGTTTTGTCGTGCCCCTGCTGGCCGCCCATCTTTACTGCTTCTACTTCGGCATTCTGGCCGACGACACCCCGCCGGTCTGTCTGGCCGCTTACGCGGCGGCGGCCATCGCCAAGGCGCCGGCCATGGCCACGGGTTTCCAGGGGTTTGCTTACGACATCCGCACGGCCGTGCTGCCGGTCATGTTCATTTTCAATCATGAGCTGATCCTCGACGGCATCCATTCCTGGCCGCATGGGTTGCTTATTCTGTTCATGACCATTGCCGGAGCCTGTGCCTTCACCGTGGCTATCCAGGGATGGTTCATCGTCAAGGTGAAACTGTGGGAAGTTCCCGTGTTTCTGTTCATAACCCTCGTTCTGATGCGGCCGGAATTAACCACGAACTGGCTTGGTTTGCAGCCCGCGATGCGGTACAGCGGCTATGCCATTGGCATCGGCCTGTTCATTGCGATGTATTTCGTTCATCGACTGCGGCGGAACTGGTCCGGCTCCGAACCCGTTGCCGCGGCGGCATAGCCCTTCAATAAAAGAGGACGGTATGGCAAGGCAGAAACTGAAAGAGTTGATGATCAAACGGGAGTGGTGCAAGGGCTGCGGCATCTGCGTTGCCCTCTGCCCCAAGCAGGTCCTAGAGCAGGACGACGACGGCAAGGCCGTGGTGGTCAGGCCTGAGGACTGCATCTGCTGCAAAATGTGCGAGTTGCGGTGTCCGGATCTCGCGATAACGGTGCTGACAACTCAGGAAGGCGACCATGAACAATAATATACGGTTTGTCCAAGGCAACGAGGCCTGCGTCGAGGGGGCGCTGTACGCCGGTGTTTCCTTTTTTGCCGGCTACCCGATCACTCCGTCGACGGAGATCGCGGAACTGCTTGCTGAGCGCCTGCCAGCACGGGGGGCGAAATTTATCCAGATGGAAGACGAGATTGCCTCGATGTGCGCCATCATCGGCGCCTCGCTGACCGGTCACAAAGTGATGACCGCTACCAGCGGACCGGGCTTCTCGCTCAAGCAGGAGGCTATCGGCTACGCCTGCATGGCCGAAATCCCCTGCGTCATCGTCAATGTTCAGCGCGGCGGCCCCTCCACCGGCAACCCGACCCATGTCGGCCAGGGGGACATCAATCAGGCCCGGTGGGGCACCCACGGCGACCACAACATCATCGCCATGACGGCATCCAACCACCAGGATGTGTTCGCCATCACCGTGGACGCCTTCAACCTGGCCGAGACCTACCGCACGCCGGTGATCCTGCTGTTTGACGAGATTATCGGCCACATGCGGGAGCGGCTGGTCGTGCCCCAGCCGGGTGAACTGGAACTGGTCGAGCGGCTGCGCACCTCGGTGCCCAAGGACGTCGACTACCATCCCTATCTGCCGCGCGAGGACGGCCGGCTACCGATGTCCGATTTCGGCGCGGAGCACCGCTACAATGTCACCGGCCTCTACCATGACATGTGGGGGTTTCCCTCGAGCAATCCCAAGGTCGTCAGCGGCCTGCTACGACACCTGATCGACAAGATCGACAACCGGGTGCACGAAATCACCCGCTACAAGGAACACTACATGGAGGGGGCTGAGTATGTGCTCGTCTCCTACGGCGCTTCAACCCGCTCGGCTATCCACCTGGCCAAATCGCGGCGAAACAAGGGGGAGAAGATCGGCGTCATCGAGTTGCAGACGCTCTGGCCCTTCCCGACGGGCATGATCCGGGAGAAGTGCCGTGGCGCCAAGGCGGTCGTGGTGGTGGAGATGAATATGGGCCAGGTGCTCCAGCAGGTGCGGGCGGCGGTGGAGGATCCGGAGCGGGTGTTCCTGGCCAACCGGTTTGACGGCAAGCTGATCACGCCCACCGATATCAAGCAAATCATGCGGGTGATCCAGGGGAGGGGTATTTGACATGGCAGTCCACGATTATATTCGCCAGCGGTTTTTCCCGCACATGTGGTGTCCGGGCTGCGGCCACGGCACGATTCTCAATTCCCTGCTGCACGCGGTGGACGAACTGGGGCTGGATAAAAACAATCTGGTCATGACCTCGGGCATCGGCTGCTCGGCGCGCATCTCGGGCTACGTCGATTTCCATAGCCTGCACACCCTGCACGGACGGGCCCTGACCTTCGCCACCGGCGTCAAGCTGAGCAAGCCCGAGCTGACCCTGATCGTGCCCATGGGCGACGGCGACGCCCTGGCCATCGGCGGCAACCACTTTATCCATGCCGCCCGGCGCAACATCGACATCACTGCCATCGTCATGAACAACCGCATCTACGGCATGACCGGCGGCCAGTTCTCGCCGCTCTCCGGTCCGGGGATCCTGGCTACCACCGCTCCGTATCGGACCATCGACAACTTCTTTGACGTGGTTGAACTGGCCAAGGCCGCAGGCGCGAGCTTTGTCGCCCGCTCCACCACCTACCACGTGCAGGAATCGATCAGCATCCTCAAGAAGGCCATCCGGCACAAGGGCTTCTCGGTGGTGGAAATCCTCTCCCAGTGTCCCACCTATTTCGGCCGCAAGAACAAGATGGGCGAGGCGGCGCAGATGGTCGAGCAGTACAAGGACGTCACCGCCAAGATCGGGTCCAAGGCCCTGGAGGAAAACCCTTCCCTGATTCCGCGCGGCATCTTTGTCGATGTGGAACGGCCGGAATATTGTGAGGAATACGACAAGGTCATCGCCCAGGCGATGAAGGGGGCGGGACGATGAAGCGAACAAGAATCGTGTTTTCAGGCTCGGGAGGCCAGGGCGTGATCACCGCGGCGATCCTGCTGGGCGAGGCGGCGGTGATCCACGAGGGGATCAACGCGGTACAGTCCCAGAGTTACGGAGCCGCGGCCCGGGGTGGGGCCACCCGCGGGGATGTCATTCTTTCGGACGATGAGATCAACTTCCCGGTCGTGACCCAGCCCAACATCGTGGTCTGCCTGACCCAGGAGGCATACAACAGCTTTGCCCCGGAGATCCGGCCGGGCGGCACCCTGCTCGCGGATCAGCGCTTTGTCCAGACCACCCGCAAGGTGGATGCCCGTCAGGTGGAGTTGCCGATGTACGAGACGGTGATGCGGGAGATCGGCAAGCCCATCGTCTTCAACATCTGCGTGCTCGGCGCCTTGCTCGGCCTGGTCGATCTGGTCCGGTCCGAGTCGGTGCTGCAGGCCATCAAGGACCGGGTGCCCAAAGATTATATCGAGTTGAACACCCGGGCCTTCAACCTCGGCTTCGATCTGGGCCGGCCGCACCGGCGCTGACCTGAGCCACCGGGGGAGCGGGAGCATCCGCTCCCCCCGCACCATACCTGATCGCGCCACTGTCGAGCGCAGCATGGGGCCAAGCGCATTCGCCCCGCTGCTGCGGGCGGCTGTACGGCGCATTCTTGCGACAACCCTCCATACGCCTGAACCTGAGATTTGCCCACGGGCAAGGAGACAGCCATGAACCAGCCCACCAGCGTTGCCGGCATCACCATGCCGGGAGCGGCCATCATTGCCAAGGCCCGGGAAGCCGGACTTGACACCAGCCTGCTGTATGAGGCGGTGATTGACCTCTCCTCCCAGGGCCTGCAGACCGCGGGCAGCATCAACCTGGCCGCCGGCATCCTGCTCAACGATCTCGGCTTGCCTGGCTACTTTTTCAAGACCATTACCAAGGCGGCCCTGGTCAACCTGCTCCAGTTCATCGCCGCCAGCATCCGCATCATCGACGGCCGCATCCGCCTGCACGGCCGGGTGGCCCATGTCGATTTCAGTCTGGATCAGGGCGACAATGTGCAGAAGGTGCGCATCGCCACCGAGGAGACCCGCGACAGCATGGAGGTCATGCTGGAGAAGACCATCTCCGGTCATCGGCGCGAGTACTATTACAGCCCGGAGAACGGCTACTACACCTACGTCATCCGGCCGGAGACCGTGCGCGACTTCTCCCGGACCGAGTTTGCCGAGTCGCGTTTTCTCTTTGCCCTGGCCGGCGACTATCAGGTGACGCCCAGATCGACGCGGAAACGGTACGAGGAGTTCCTGCGCAAGACCGAGCAGCAGGTGATGCCGCTGGTCGATGTCTACAACCTGCCCGAGACCGGCGAAACCAGGCTGATGTTCAACTCCGATTTCGAGGAAGCCAAGCTGCCGGTGTTCCGGAAGCTTCTCGCCGACCACGGCTTCGTCATGACCCGAGCCTACTGGGAGCCGTATCTGTCGGCCGCCGACGTGCCCTCCTCGATCTGCTCTCTCTATATCCAGGGCGAACTGCCCCGGAGCAAGGAGGCGGAACTGCTGGCCACCGTCCGTTCCTTCCTCGCCTTTGCGGTCAAGAATACCGACCGGCTCTACCTCAAGGGCCAACTCAGCTTCGAGGAGATGCTTTTTGCCGGCAACGTCATCGACTTCACCCACCTGTTCATCTTCAAGGAGAGCGAGAACGCCTCGGACCGGGAGATCCTCCAGGATCTGCGCGACAAGGACCACCGCGAGACCTTCGCCAAACGGCTGCAAAGCGCCAATCGGGCCATCTATGGCTACAGCCTGATCGAGGAACTGGTCAACAAGCACGTGGATCTGATCGTCTTTCTCCACGGTGTTTTTGCGGCCAAGTTCGACCCGCGCCGGACCCGGCGGGCCACGGAAGAGGAGATCGAGGCCAAACGGGCGGAGTTCGAGCGGATGATCGCCTCGCGCTTTCTCGACTTCAGCCTGGGCTATGACATCTTCTCGTTCATGTTCAAGTTCATCACCGCCACCCTGAAAACCAACTTCTACAAGGCGGAAAAACGCTCCTTCGCCTTCCGGCTCGACAACTCCATCCTCGATCCGCTGGTCTTCAGCCAGTTCGTGTTCGGCATCTTCTACGTCAACGGCCACTACGCCTGCGGCACCCATCTGCGGGCCGCGGACATCGCCCGCGGCGGGCTGCGGCTGTTGCGGATCACCCGCGCCAACTACGTCACCGAACTGGACAACGCCGTGCTGCTCAACTATGCCCTCGGTCCCAAGGCCCAGCGCATGAAGCACAAGGACATCTGCGAGAGCGGCTCCAAGGGTGTGGTCGTGCCCCACCCGCAGTACGGCGGCTATGGCCGCGAGGCCCTGTTCGACTACACCGAGGGCATCATGGACCTGATCCAGCCCGACAGCGCCATCATTGACTGGTACGGCCGGCCGGAACTGATCTTCTTCGGCCCGGACGAGGGCACGGCGCCGTTCATGGACGCGGTCTCCCTGCGGGCCAGGGAACGCGGCTACCGCCACTGGCGGACCATCACCACCGGCAAGAGTTTCGGCATTCCCCATGACACCTACGGCCTGCTCGACAGCGGTGAGCTGTTTGGTCTGTTTGATCGCGGCCCCGAGGGGGTCGAACTGCAGATCGAAGGCGCCACGGTGGCACGGACGGACGACATGGACCTCATGTATGAGCGCATCGGCGGCCGGATCGCCACCAGCGGCATGACCACCACCGGCATCATGAGCGCCTTCCGCGCCCTGATCGAGGTGGCCGGCGAGCAGGAGGAAACGCTCAACCTGATGATCACCGGCGGCCCGGACGGCGATCTCGGAGCCAACGAGATCCAGTGCTACCGGGGCCGGATCTGCCTGATCATCGACGGCGGCTGCGTCCTCTTCGACCCCGAGGGACTCGACACCCGGGAACTGACCAAGATCGCCTTTCGCCGCAACACCAGTCCGCGCGCCAATGCCGCGACCTATCCGGTTGCAAAACTGGGCTCCAAGGGTTTTCTCGTGCCCATCGGGGCGAAGAACATCACCCTGCCCGACGGCCGCCGGATCGAGGACGGGGCCCTGTTCCACCGCACCTTCCTCACCGACCCGGCCAACCGCGCCTGCGTGGCCGAGGCCAACATCCGCGCCTTCATTCCCTGCGGCGGCAAAAAGGACACCATCAATCAGGCCAACGTGCGTCAGTTCCTCAGTCTGTTCGCCGAACTGCGCTTCATCGTCGAGGGGGCCAACGTCTTCTTTGACGACGTGGCCAGGCGCCACATCGCCTCCTCGACCCCGATTCTGCAGATCAAGGACTCGTCGGCCAACAAGGGCGGCGTGTTCAGCAGTTCGGTGGCTGAGGTGCTGACCGCCTTCCTCCTCCAGGAAGACTACGAGGCCACCCTGCTGGACGATGTGCCCACCCGCTGCGCCCTGGTGCGCGACATCATGGGCCTGGTCAGCCGCTACGCCGCCCTGGAGACGCGACTGCTGCTCAGGCTGCACGAGGGTCCGGACCGGCCTTATCTGTTCGATCTCTCCGAGCAGTCGAGCGAACACATCTTCGCCTTCCAGGACGACCTGACCGCCCATCTGCCCGCAATCGTGGCGGACGAGGACCTGGTCTGGCAGGTGATGGAGCACTATGTGCCTGAGGTGCTTCGACAAAAACTCGGTCGGGAGCGGATTTTCTCGCTGCTAGCGGCTGGCGAACTGCAACCTTACCGTGACGCCATCCTGACCAAGAAACTGGCTTCCATGGCCTTCTACCGTTTCGGCCACGACTGGGAGGCCTTCCTCGCCAAGGCTGGAGCTGATCTGATTCCTGCCCTGCGCGCTGTTTTTGCGGAGATTTGAGGAACAACACCATGATTCAAGAGGGATTGAAACTGACCCTGCTGGGCATGGGCGTGGTGTTTGCCTTTCTCGGCATGCTGGTGGTGGTGATTAAACTCAGCGCCCTGGTGATGCGGCCGCTGACCGAGAGAGAGGCCGCCAAGCGGCACTCCCTGCCGCACAAGCGTAGAGGCCCACGGCAGCAGCAGGAAACGGAAGACAGGCGGCGGGTCTTGGCGGTGATCAGCGCGGCCATCGCGGCCCATCGATCCCAGGAGGCGTCGCCCGCGGCGCACGCCAAGGCAGCGGCGGCAGATCCCCTGGTCAGAGAACCGCAACAGGGCCCTCGGGCGCAACAGACTTCCACGCCGGCGGCTCGACGGCCACCCAGCCTGGCCGGGATGTTCTTTCGCGAGCGCACGGCCTTCCAGGTGTTTTTGCGGAAATAGCGACATTGTATTCGAGAACCGGTCGGCCCAGGCGACCCCGCCGATTTTCCGGCCGGTCCATATCCAGTTGAACAGGAAGCACGGAGCAAGACAATGGCAAAGGTATCGCGCTACAAGGTGATCGTCGATGGCGTCACCTATCAGGTGCAGGTGGAAGACGAGTCAGGAGAGATCGCCCAGGTCAGCGGCGGCAGCTTCGGCGAGGGAGCCGCCTCGTCGCGGCCGGCGATCGAGGTGCGCACGCACCTGCCCGGCAACATCTATGCGGTGCTGTGCGCTGCCGGTGACCGGGTGAACAAGGGCGATGCCCTGGTCATCGTCGAGGCCATGAAGATGGAGTCGCCGATCTACGCCCCGGACAATGGCACGGTCAAGTCCGTGGATGTGGAAAAGGGGCAGACCGTCGCCTCCGGCCAGGTGCTGGTCATTCTGGCCTGAACACTGGCCCGCCAAGGGAGTAAACCTATGAACAAACGAGCGGTCCTGACCAGCGCGATCGTCCTCATCCTGCTGAGCGCGATCCCGGTTGCAGCGGCCGAGCATGTGGTGCAGACGCCTCCACTACTCAAAATGTTCGGCAACTTTTTCCATGACACCGGCCTGTACGCCTTTCTCTTTCCGGCCAGCGATTCCTGGACCGACGGCATCGGCCGTCTGCTCATGATCGGTATTGCTCTCCTGCTCATCTATCTCGCCATCTGGCGGGAGTTCGAACCGCTGTTGCTGCTGCCCATCGGTTTCGGCGCCCTGCTGACCAACATCCCCCTGGCCGGCATGAGCGACCCGGGCGGGATGCTGCATCACATCTACGAGGTGGGGATCAAGTCGGGCGCCTTTCCTCTGGTCATCTTCATGGGCGTCGGCGCCATGACCGATTTCGGGCCCATGCTGGCCAATCCCAAGACCGCCCTGCTTGGTGCCGCAGCCCAGTTCGGCATCTTCTCCACCCTGATCGGGGCCCTGCTGCTGGCCAAATACGTGCCGGGCATTGAGTTCAACCTCCTTGACGCGGCGGCGATCGGCATCATCGGCGGCGCCGACGGGCCGACCGCAATCTTCCTCGCCAGCCAGCTTTCGCCCCACCTGCTGGGATCCATCGCTGTGGCCGCATACAGCTACATGGCTCTGGTGCCGATCATCCAACCGCCGATTATGCGCGCTCTCACCACCGAGGCGGACCGGAAGATCCGCATGGAACAGATGCGGTATGTGGGTAAGGCGGAGAAGATTGTCTTCCCCCTCATTGTCCTCGGGTTGTGCGTGCTGCTGCTGCCCTCGGCAGCACCGCTGATCGGCTTTTTCATGTTCGGCAACCTGATGCGCGAGTGCGGGGTGGTGGAGCGGTTGTCCAACACCGCCCAGAATGCCCTGCTCAACATCATCACCATCTTTCTCGGCCTGGGTGTCGGCGCCCAGATGTCCACCGAGAAATTCCTCAACACCTCCACCTTGGGCATCATCTTTCTCGGGGCCATCGCCTTCTCCATCGGTACCGCCTCGGGCGTGATCATGGCCAGAATCATGAATCACTTTCCCGGCGCCAAGATCAATCCCCTGATCGGCTCGGCCGGGGTATCGGCTGTACCCATGGCCGCGCGGGTCAGTCACCGGCTGGGCATGGAGGCGGACCCGGAGAACATGCTGCTGATGCACGCCATGGGGCCCAACGTTGCGGGAGTTATCGGATCGGCAGTTGCGGCCGGCGTGCTTCTGACGCTCAAAGGACTGGGCGGGTGATGAAAAGAGGGTGGCTGATCGGTCGTTGACTTTGCCGTTTGGATGGGGTAGTTCCTGACCGATGGATCGCAGGCCTGTTGCTTAAGTCAAACTGTTTTGAAGGAGGACCGAGGCATGATCGTTCGCGTTATAATGACCCGTAAGGTGGCGAGAGCCGGAAGGGGAATGGATGTCTCCCTGCTGCCGATCCTGTCCGAATTGCTCATGGAACTGCGGACCATCGCCAACCACCAGGCCGGCTACATCTCCGGCGAGACCCTGCGTAACGTGCACGATCCCGAGGAGTATGTGGTGATCAGCACCTGGCGGTCCATGGAGGATTGGCAGCGCTGGTTCGCCAACGAGCGGCGGGCGGAATTGGAAGGCAAGGTCGATGCCCTCATCGGTTCACCGACGATCTATAAGATTTACAGCTACTACTGAGCGGACTCGCGACTGCGCCGCCGGCCAATATCCCCGCGCCGCGCCCTGGTGCCATCACGCGGGAGCGTTGATCTGCCGGCAGCAGGTCCAGCCCCCCATGGGAACCGGGCGTCCCAGCCCCGTCCCGATGCCGTTTGTCCTCAAGTCCTTCCAGGACAGTCTTCCCGTTGCGGCGAGGCCGCACTCTAGCGTTGACAATTGGCCGGGGCGGGAATAGTATCTCCGCCCCTGTCGTTGTTTTCTTCCTTCTTTTTTCACCCCGGGCCGATGCCCGGCGGGTGTCGTGGTGGACTGTATGGTGAAGATTGTTGCTCTCAATGGTGATGAGGGCCGACGGGCAGCCGCGGTGCTGTGCGACCGGTTCAGCGAGGAGACCGACTGCCGGGAATCCGTGACCGGGATCCTGGCGCGGGTCAGGCGGGAAGGGGACGAGGCGGTGCTCGACTACTGCCGCCGTTTCGACTGCCCGACCATGACTGCGGCCGGTCTGCAGGTGAGCGAGGCCGAATTTTTACGGGCCGAGCGCGCCGTGGATGAAGGCTTCCGCGCCTCGCTGACCCTGGCCGCCGGCCGCATCCGCG
>JBGSPP010000114.1:0-4475 GCA_041738515.1 Desulfobulbus sp. | reverse complement strand
GCGGCGAACTGATTGGCACGGCCATCAGCCAGTACATCCACGACACTGTCAACCACACCTGGGAAAAGGTCGAGCAGTGGTACGGCATGGGCACGCCGGCCAGCGAGATGCTCCGCTACGATATGCTCGGCGGCGCCCGCGATGAGTTCAACGGCTCGGTCGGCGTCGACGCCATCCGTCATCTTGAGCGCCTGAGTCGACAGCTCGACGCTGTCCTCAACGGACCGGCCGAGCGCGGCGAGCAGGCCGCGAGCCTGTCGCCCATACTTGGCGCGTCACGATCCTTGCAGCACCAACTGAACAAGGCCGATCTCTACAACCGCGAGTCCCTGATGCAACTGGCACGCTGAGAGCTGGCCGGGGCCTCTGCCTCGCACAGAGGATGACAACTTTTTGTTGTAATAACAATTCTATCAAAAGGAGCAAACATGAACCAACAGACCTACCATGCCACCATCATCCTCGCTGCTGTGCTCGCCCTGACCAGCGGCTGCGCCAAGCAGGCGCCTCCCCCCGTGGACAGCGCCATGCGACTTGAACGCGCGGCCGCCTTCAGCGAGCAAGTCAAGCAGGAAGTACAGGCGGAACCGTTGAACGGCCCCCTCACCATTTCGGCGGCGATTGCCCGGGCCATCCGTTACAACATGGATCACCGCGTCAAGCTGATGGAGACCGCCGTAGCCCAGGAACAGCATCGGGCCGCAGCAATGGCCTATCTCCCCGATCTCGCCGCCTCGGCGGGTTACTCCTCTCGCAACAACTACTCCGGCGCGCGCAGCTACTCCCTGCTGACCGGTCAGGAGAGCTTGGAGTATTCGACCTCGCAGGAAAAAGATCACACCGTCACAGGTCTCAGGGCCTCCTGGAATGTGATCGATTTTGGCCTGGCCTACTACTCCCGCAAGCAAACCGAAAGCGGCATGGCTGTGGCCGACGAGCAGCGGCGCAAGGTCATGCAGAACATCGTCCAGGATGTGCAGGAAGCCTACTGGCGGGCCTACATCGCCCAGGAACTGGCCGGCAGCATCAGCAAAATCATCAATGACAGCGACAAGACTGTCGGCCACTTTCAGAAGCTGGGCAATTCCGGCCGCATCGACCCCCGCGAGGGGCTCGGCCAGCAGCGGGAAGTGCTGCAGATTCGCTACAATCTGCGCAGCCTGCAAGAGCAGCTGAGCCAGGGCAAGGTGCATCTGGCTGCCCTGCTCAACCTCCCGGCCGGCACTACCTTCATGCTCCAGCCGCTTGACCGTACCGTACCTCCCGCCCTGACTGCCGACCTGGCAAAACTCGAGGCCATCGCCCTGAACAACCGCCCTGAACTGCGGATCGAAGATGCCAAATTGAAGATCAACCAGGCAGATATCCGTAAATCGATACTGGAGATGATGCCAAATCTTGAACTCTGGGCAGGCTACAACACAGACAGCAACGATTTCCTCTACAACGAAGACTGGAGCGAGGCCGGCGTGCTGGTCAGCTGGAATCTGCTCAAGGCGGCCAACGCCGTGGGCAAAAAAGGAGTGTACGAGGCTGAGGAGAAACTGGCCGAGTCCAGGCACATGGCCCTTTCCATGGCGGTGGTCACCCAGGTGCATCTGGCGGCCAACCGCTATGCGGTGGCGCTGGCCAAGTATGAGGACGCCGCCAGTCTGGAGAAGGTGAGCGGCAAGCTGGCCGATATCTATGCCAAGGATACCCTGCGCGAGGGGGCGGCCGGTTACCAGAAGATCAAGTCAGATCTGCAGGCCACCGCCTCCCGCATGGAAAGCATGCTGGCCTATGCCGAGCTGCAGAATGCCTTGGTACGGGTCTGCAACACCCTGGGCATCGATCCGGTGCAGGGCTCGGGTGAATCGCTCTCCCCTGCCGAACTGGCGAAGTTGATCGAAGACAACCTGCGCAAGGCCAACGCCGATATGCGTTGATAATGCGTAAAACGGGACGGACGGGCTGCTGCCCGCTCCGTCCCGTTTTTGTTGTTCCGTTCTGCCATCGCTGTTTCGATTGGATGGCCATGCACCACACGCCGCCCCGACCAGGGCGGCATTTTTTTTGCGCGAGTACTGGCCCAAGCCAGGCGTTGGTTCATGACTCGTCAGGTCGGAAGGCCGCGACTAATCCCTCTCCCCCTGGTCGTTTAGCGTGGATGAGACAAGCGTCCGAGCCCGACCTCTGCGTCGGCTCAGGCAACCTGTCCTGCCTCAGAACCCCGACTCCCGGATGAACAGCGAGTGGAGGTTGCGCCACATCCGCGCGGCATAGCTGCTGGGCCGAGCCTTCAGGCGGACATGACCCTTGCGGATCAGGTTCGGATCGGGCGCGCTCTCAGCCACGGCCAGTTGCAGGAGATAGACCGATTCCAGCGGTTTCAGGACACCCTGCCGCTCCTCCACCTCAATGGGGCCGCCATGCGCCGAGGCCAGCATCGGTTCGGTCAGCGATTCGGTCCTGACCGCGCCGATCTGGTTGATGACCACCTCCACCGGCCGGGCGCGGTCGTTTTCGGCATAGAACAGGCCCTTGCCGCCCGATTCGAGCAGCCGCACAGTCTCGGCATCGGCATAGGCATGGACCACGGCCTTGCCCCGCCCCGCCAGGGTGCCCAGGTTGAAGGTCTCGCCGATCCACAGCCCTGGCCTGAGGCCATCGGCCAGACGAACCATCACCCCGTCGAATGGGGCGGTCATACGCAGTTGCTCCGCCCGTGACTTGAGTCCCAGATACTGCTGCCGGGCCTTGATGTTCTGCTCGATAGCCACCTCGCGCTGATCGCGAAGCAGGTCGCTGGTGGCCCGCTGCAGCATGGCCTCGGAGACCTGGATCTCTTTCAGGGCCAGATCCATCTCGTGCGCCAGTTGCGGCGAGGCGATGGCAAACAGGGGTTCCCCTTTGGCCACCACACCATTCTCCCGCACATGCACTTGCTCCAGCCTGCCGCTGGCGGGCGGGAACAATTCAGTGAACATCCCCGGCCGGAGCACTGCCGGCGCCAGCACATAGCCTCGCCAGGGCACAAACAGCGCCAGCAACAGCAATCCCGCCAATGCAACGCTCGTTATGCTATGCCGGTTCCAGCACATGGCGTCCCGTTTGGCATACCACGCCATGAGTTCTTTTTTCATCGGCAGGCCGATGAACCAGATCAGTTCGATCAGCGCCAGCACAATTCCTGCAGCCTTGATGAAAAATTGGTAAACCATGAAGGCGATGCCGAGAAATACCGTCAAACGGTAGAGCCAGACGCCATAGGCGTAAACGATCAGGAACAGATTCCGACCCCGGCCGAGGTCCTCAGGCGGCGGCTCACCGAAACCGAACAACCATTCACGCAGCCGCCACTTGGCCATCTCGTGAGCCCGGGGCTGGAGGTTGTTGATGCCGGTGAGGTCGGAGAGCAGATAGTAGCCGTCCCAACGCATGAAGGGGCTGAGGTTGATTGCCAGGGTAATGATCCAGCTACCGGTGGCGAGGAAGAAGGCGCAGGTGCGCGGCGCTCCCGGCGGCATCACCGACCAGGCAAGCGTGGCCGCCACCGCCAGGCTCAGTTCCGCCAGCATCCCGGCCGCGCCGATGGCAAACCGTTTTCGGCGCGAACGCAGCTTCCAGGATTCACCGGTATCGGTGTAGAGAAAGGGCCAAAAAACAAGGAAGGCGATGCCGATGACCGGCACGTTGAGGCCATAGAGCTTACAGCAGTAGGCGTGGCCCATTTCGTGGAAGCACTTGGCAACAAACACTGCAGCCACGTAATACACCAGCGAATCCCAGGTGAAGAACTGCACCGTGGTGCGGATGAACACCTCCCACTGGCGCATGACGAGAAAGCAGGCCAGGAGCGCTCCGGTCAGGACCACCGTTCCAAAGGCGGGCGTGAACAAGGGTCGCACCAGCCACAGGGTGTTGGCCAGAAATCGGTCGGGCCGAAGCAGCGGCACGCGGAAAAACAGATAATGGGAGAGCAGGATCTTGAACAGCCCGCCGCGCTGCCGCTTGACCGCTTGCAGGCGTTTGTGCATATCCCCGACCGTGATTGGCCGCAGCATTTGCTGGCCATCGAGAAAGCGGCCGATCATGTCGACATCAACCACGTCGATGCGCAGGGTGGTTTCCCGATTGACCGCTGCAACGATGGCGGCCACCGAGCCCAAGGACCAGCGGCGAAGAATTTCGCACTCCTGCCAGCCGATCTGGACGAACCGGTTGTTCACCGGATCGTGAAGGATCCAGGTGGGCGAGCCGTCTGCCTGCTGTGGGCCGGGAAGCAGATCAACATCGTCCCTGAGCGGGGCGAAAAAGGGCGGCTCGCCACCAGCCTTGCCGGCGATAATGGCCGCTGCGGCCGCCACCTTGCCTGGGGTGGCTGTGGGAGCCATAGCCGCCGAAATTGCGGTAGCCATCAGAGGCCCAGGGTCCGCCGGATCATTGCCAGCGGCTTGCGGAAGATATAGTAGGCCAGCGGCACCGAGCCGCCG
>JBGSPP010000072.1:0-7458 GCA_041738515.1 Desulfobulbus sp. | reverse complement strand
GCTGCTGCTGGTGCTGCTCTGCGGGCTTGCTGCCGCCAGTTTCGGCGCGGTGCTGGGCGCCCTGGCCCGGTCCTATGAGCAGGCCTCGATGCTGGGCTCGACCCTGGTTGTCACGGCCGCGGCCCTGGGCGGGGTGATGGTGCCGGTCTACGCCATGCCCCGATCAATGCAGGCCATCAGCCAGGCCTCGCCGCTCAACTGGGCGGTCTCGGCCTTTACCGAGATCCTGACCCGGGGCGGCGGCATCCGCGCCATCGCCGGCCATGGCCTGGCTCTGTTCCTGTTTTCCATGGTGCTGCTGCTGGTCGCCTGGCAGCGGACCCGCCGATAACCGCCGCACGCTGATGCACGGCCACGGAGGCTGCCATGCAATGGATTGATGAGATCGACCAGGTGAACTGGGAGGAGTTGTCCACCCTCTACCGGATCGCGCCGCTCGGCGACAAACGGGCGGAGGACCTCGCCGTCGCTTTTGCCAACAGCCGCTTTGTCTGTTTTGTCTATGACGGGGAACTGCTCGTTGGCGTGGGCCGGGTGCTGGCTGATGGCGTCGATTGCGCCTACCTCTGCGATGTGGCGGTGCATCCGGGCTATCAGGGTCGCGGTCTGGGCAGGGCCATTGTCAACCGGCTGAAGGAACTGTCGGCAGGACACAGGAAGATCATCCTCTATGCCAATCCGGGGAAAGAACCCCTGTATGCCAAGCTCGGCTTCCATCGCATGCTGACTGCGATGGCGATTTTCAAGGACAACGATCTGGCCAGGTCGACCGGCCTGATCGAATAACAAGCGCGCGGCAAGCTCGGGTCGGAGGATTCAGCCGGGCCAGACCAGCGATCAAGGAAGGTGGATGTGACAACCGCTTTGGAACGAGAACTGCTCGCCGCAATCTGCGAGACCTGCAATATCAAGGATGTGGATCAGGAGGCCATGGCGGCCAATGAGCCGCTGCTGGGGCCGGATGGCCGACTCGGCCTCGACTCGCTTGACGCGCTCGAGATCGTGGTCATGGTGCAGAAACGCTACGGGGTGCGCATCGAATCGGAGCAGACCAGCCGCATCGTCCTGCAGAGCCTGGCCAGCCTGGCCGATCACATCCACACCCGCACCGCCGCTCAGACGGCGGTCAGCAACACGTAACCCACCGAAAAACGGCCGCTCTCCGGCACCAGGGCCAGGATGCGCTGGCCCCGGCGCACCCGTCCCGAGGCGACCAGCTCTTCCAGCATGATGAAGAACGAGGCCGAGCCGGTGTTGCCACGGCCGGCCAGATTGGTGAACCACCGCTCTTCCGGAATGGCAAAACCGATGCGCGCCATTTCCCGGGCCAACGGCTCGCGGAAGTACCCGGACGAATAGTGGGGCAAAAACCAGTCGACCTCGCCGGGGCGCAGGCTGTTTTTGGCCACGATCGGCGGCAGCGCCTCGCCCACCAGCACGGGCAGCACTTCGCGGTTGAGCAGGCGGGCATCCTGCTTGATGGTGAAGACCCCGCCCGACGAGCCCAGTCCCTGCCGCACCAGTTGCCGCCATCCGGTCAACCCGCCACCCGCCTCCTTGATGGAGCCCGCATACATGCAGGCTGGCAGCCGGTGGGCAAAGGAGACGATCTCGATCCACTCGATCGCCAGCGACTGCGCGGCCGTGGGCTCGGGCTCGATCAGCACCGCGCCGGCTCCATCCGAGAGCATCCAGCGAAGAAAGTTCTCCTCAAAGGAAAAGGCCGGGAGGCGTTCCGCCTCGGGTTCGGGATTTGAGGCGCCCGCGCCGGCCTGGGCAAAGAAGTCTGCGCGCATGAAGGACGACGCCAACTCCGAACCGGTCACAGCCGCGTTGGCGGTCAGTCCCAGGTGCACGGCCATGGCCGCGTACTTGAGCGCGGTCACGCCGGTCAGGCAGATGCCGGCCGTGCTCATGACCTCGCAGGGACCGGTGCCCAGTTCGCCATGGACCATGGAGGCATGACCCGGCATCAGCTGGTCGGGCGCGGAGGTGCCGCAGCAGAGGCAGCGCAGGTCAGAGGGAGCGATTCCCCTGGTTACGCACAGGCGCCGCACCGCCTCGGCAGCCAGTTGGGCGTTGGTGTGGGTGGGTTCGGCCGAGGCCGGGTCGATGGCGTAATGCCGGGTCTGGATGCCGTTGCTGGCCAGGATCATCCGGCGGGTGCGGGCCGAAATGCGGTCCACCGTGCCCAGATGGTTGTCGATCTGGTCGTTGGTAACGGGTTCGCCGGGGAGAAAGGCGGCAAGGGCGGTGAGGTAGGCGGTCATGGTTCAGACACTGGCATGGCGATGGCTGGCCTCCAGCAGTTCGGCGTAGGCGCGGTAAAAATCGTGTTCGGGCATGCGGGTCGGGACCACGGCGTTGGTCAGGGTGTAATAGTCCAGGTTGTGGTTGCTGATGCGGTTTCGCCACTGGGCATGCAGAGGCGTGCCCGGCAGCGGAGTCATCACCGTGATCATCGGCAGGTCGATGGGGTGCTCGCCGAGATAGCGGGTAAGCGCTGCAAAATCCAGTTCCTCGGCCTCGGGGCTGAGGATGAAGTCGCCGACGATGCGGATGCCGAGCCCGTGCAGGATGGCGATGGCCTCGGTGTTGGCGCGGACCGAGTTGGCCTTGGCCATGGCCTTGAGGCTGTGGTCATCGATGGCCTCAAAGCCAATGATCACGGCCCGCAGTCCGGCCTGCCGCCAGAGACGGAGCAGGTCCGGATGGCGGACCACGGTGTCGGAGCGAACGTCGGCCAGGAAATGCTTGTTCACCCCGGAGGCGATGATGGTCTCGGCCAGGACTCGCGCCCGCTCGACGTCGCCAAAGGTGTTGGCGTCAACCAGCCGGATCACCGGTATTTCCGGCAACAGCCGGATGTCGCGGATAACCTCGGCTGCGTCCCGGGTCAAATAGCTGCCGCCGGTCTGGCCGCGAATGGCGCAGAACGAGCAGGCCTGCGGGCAGCCATAGGCCGAGGCGACAAAGCCGAGCCGGATGCCGAGCCGTTCGAGTACGTAGCTGTCCCGGTAGCGCGCGGTCAGGTGAAAGGCCGGGGCGCGGTCGCTGACCATATCCTCAGGGCGGCTGCGGTGCGGCGGCAGATTGAGCGGCCGGCCCGGGGTGGTGCGACAGACGCCGGCCAGGAGGGGTGGCTCAAGCTTCCGTCCCAGCGCCTCGACCAACAGGGCAAAGGAGCGCTTACCCAGGCCGCGAACGATGAAATCAACCGGGGGTTGGTTGAAGAACTCCGGGTCGAGACTGGCGTGGATGCCGCCGACCACGACCGTGGCCGTCAGGGTTGACCTGACCGTGGCGGCCAGGGCGAGCATGGTGTTGGCCTCGCAGGTGACCCCGGTGATGCCCACCACCTCGGGTTGGAAGCGTTCGAGTTCGTTGTTGAGGCCGTCGGGATTGGCCTTCAGGTCGAGCAGGTGCACTTCGTATTCGGGCAGGTTGCCGGCCAGTTCCTCCAGGCCCAGGGGTTCGCCCCGGAAGATCTGCTTGAGCGAGGTGATGCCGTAACGCTCCTCGGGAATGCTGCGGCCGCAGTTGGGCGGGTTGATCAGGAGGATGCGCATGGGGACCGGTCCGGCGAATGGCTATCCGAGAACAAGGGCCGCACCCAGATTGATTACGGTGAACACCAGGGTGACCACCACTTTCCCGGTGCGCGCGTGCAGAAAGAGAAAGCTGATGGCCAATGCCGCCAGGATCGTGTTGATCCCGCCAATAAGGCTGATGGGCGAGGCGTCCCAGAAATACCAGTTGGCGGCATTAGTCAGGGTTTCGTACCCGGCGAGGAAGGCCAGGGCCCAGCGACCGTCCTGCTCGAAGGAGGTTGACAGGCTTTCGCCGGTCTGCAATTCTGCATGGGGCAGGATAAGCGACGAGGCCACAAACAGGATCATGGCCAGGAACAGCAGTTGGAGAAAGCGGTGGAAGGACCAGATTTCGATCATGGAACCAAGTCCTTGAATTGCATAGGAAAATTCGAGAAGGGTGAAGAAAGCGTTGATTGACCAGGCGATAGGCATCCAGTCCATCTGCGCCCGGTGCCGGGAGCGAAACAGGGCCAGCCAGGAAGCGAGCAGCCGCGTCAACCCGAGCGCGAGGACAATCTGCAGGGAACTGGTCACCCATTGAAAAGAATTCATGATCAATCCACTTGGTATCGTTGTGTGCGGAAGCAATCGCCGCCGACCCACCATTGGTATTGAGCGTTGCCTGTAGTCCGTAACAGGTTGATTGTCAATGATTTCGTAGAGGAGTTGAATCCGACGGCCAAGAGTACGATGTGTGACACGCAGTGTTTGTTGGCAGTTCGATCCGGATTCGACCAGGAGTTGCGGCCGCACTTGACGGCAGAAAGCGCTTTGCCCCTGCAGCTCAGTTCGTCCAAGGTATTCTTATCCAAGGCTTTCGGGATAATCCCCCTTTTCGGAAAATCGCGGTGCGATTCGGGTGTGGATCGGGTAGAGTCGGGCAGTTGGACAGGCTTGATCCCCCCACATACTCAAGGCATGGAGGAAACAATGCGGCCGGAAGAAATGCGTGAGAAAGCCATTGATCTGTTTACCAAGAGGCTGCACTGCAGCCAGGTGCTTGCCACGGTCGGACTGGAAAAACTCGGCGTCGAGGCACCGGAGGTCATCAAGGCCCTGGGCTCGTTTGGCGGCGGTATCGGCGGCACGGGCAATATCTGCGGCGCCTTGGTGGGCGCGGCCAGCGTCATCGGCAGTCTGTACAGCCGGAGCAGTCTGGAGGAGAAGGAAAATCCCCGGATGTGGAATGCTACCAAGCAGTTGATGAAGCAATTCGAGGAGATGACCGCCCGGCACGGCGGCATCAACTGCTGCCAGATTGCCGGAGTTGACTGGATGGACCGCGATCAGGTCAAGGATTTCTACACCAACCCGGAAAGTCGCAGGCAGCACTGCATCGAGGTGGTCGGCGAGACTGCCCGAGTTCTGGGCGAGTTATTGGAGCAGGAAGCGGAGCGGGCGGCGGCCAAGGCCGCGGAAGGCAAGTAGGCGCGGGGCGGGGCGGCCATCCGTGGAGTGGTGCGGGGCAGTCCGGCTGGACTGCCCTTTTTTGTGATTATAAAGGAGAACGGTATGGCCTTGTTCAATTTTTCCGCCAGGGAAACGGCACAGATCGAGCAAGCGCTCGGTTTTGTCCATCGGCAGGAGGCGGATCCGGCGCTGGCAGCCGCGGTGTTGATCGTCAAGACTGCGGAATTTGCCGACGAATGCGACCGGCTGGCACCGTATTACCCACTGCTTGGCCTGGAGAACCGCAACAGCCGCCTGGTCTTTGATGCCAGCCGGCAAGGCGGGCACAAGATCCTGGTCAACCAGGAGACAATCAGCGGCCTCTCCTATGTCCACACCCTGATCGGCGACCTGGTGCATCTGGCCAACCTCGGCCAGTATGCCGCCGAACACGGCAACTTCTACCGTTTCGATCAGGAGCAGGCTATTGCTCACCACTGGCATGAGTTTCTGCTCTGGTCCAGATTCCAGGCCATGCGCGTCGCCACCCGCGCCTTTTCCCTGTGCAACTGGCATGAGGCCAATGGAGAGGTGCCGCCGATGGACGGCTGCTACCGGTTCGAGGGGTTTGAATGCCACAGTCCCGGTCTGGAACAGAGCCTGCAGGTCCTCTGCGAGGCTGTTGAGATCGGCGCCTGGCGGGAGGGGTTGTGGGATCTTCTCGAGGAGATGGCCCTGTCCTTCGGCCGGATGGCCTTTCTGCAGCAGGAGCCGCGACCGGAGCAGGTGGACGGGCGTTTTCCCGCCGAGGCCATTAAACTGACCGTAGGCCTGGATAATGCCCTGGCCCTGTATGGCGTGTTGCTTGAGGCTAGGGACTATGACGGCTGGCGCCAGCGCCGGCGGGCCATCCGCACCGTCATCCTGGATATGCAGGAGCGGGGTCGGGCCAGGTTCGCAACTCACGAATAAAATGCGGTTGAACGCTTGCTTGGAACGTTGGAGTATGAACCAAAAAACTTCTGATGTGGATGAGGTAGGTGCTCCACAGACGCATGCTGGCGGATAGCATGGCTTGGCTGGCTGGATCCGGTGACAGGCAAGGAGGGTAAACTTTGTAAAGAGTCTGCAAACCAAAAAACGTCACTTGGCAAATATTGCTACCTGACTGATTTTACTGGTCTGAACGGGAGGATTTGAACCTCCGATTCTTGACCCCATTCAGTAATACCTGATTCAGTGAAAAAATATCAGTAGAAATTACCAGGAAATACAATCAATATATTGAAATTTAAGAAAAAATTTGCAATATACGCCTGTCCCAAAAAACTCACTTGGCAGGTGAAAACATGAAGCGACTGATCATCGAGCAGAGCGACGACGAATTGTACACCAGCCACTCCGGCCTGGCCTTGGTTGGAGCCTGTATCAACCGCCACAGCGACCTGGGGCGGCAGGTGGGCCGACTGAGTCGAGGCAACGGGCAGATCGCCGACATCGACATCCTGCGTAGCTACCTGGGGCTGCTGTGCCTGGGTAAGAGCGATTTCCAGGCCATCACCGGTATGCGCGACGACGACTATTTCCAGCAGGCCCTGGGCATCGGTCGCCTCCCCTCGACCGAGCGTTTGCGGCAGCGACTGGACGAGGCTGCCGCAAACGGCCTGATCCCGCTGGTCTCCCGCAGTTCGCAATCCATGCTCAAGCAGCTCGACGTCAAGGTCTCGGGCTACGCCGATGGTCTTGTGGCCCTTGACGTGGACGTGTTCCCCCAGGACAACTCGAACACCCGCAAGGAAGGGGTGAGCCGCACCTACAAGAACTTTGACGGCTATGCGCCCATCGCCGCCTACCTGGGTGGAGGGCTGGTGCCTGGAAGTCGAACTGCGGCCTGGCAGCCAGCACGGTCAGGCGGGATTCGTGGCGTTCATCCAGCGGGTGATCAAGGCGGCGCATGTGCTCATCGAGCAGGAGATCCTGGTCCGGTTGGACTCGGCCCACGACGCGGTGGAGACGCGGGAGGTGCTCGCCGCTGCCGAAAAGGTGCGCTTCATCATCAAGTGGAACCCGCGCAACAGCAACGAGCTGGCCTGGCGCGACCGGGTGTTCAGCGAAGGCACGGTCACCACGCCCCGGCCCGGCAAGCGGGTCGGCCTGCTGGTGGTCGACGAGTCCATGCAGGTGCACGGTGCAAACTACCCCTGCAAGCGGATAGTTCGCGTGACCGAACGGACCACCGAGCGGCATGGCCAGTTGCTGCTCACCCCGGACATTACCTTGGAAGGCTGGTGGACCGACCTGGACATGGACCCCGAGCAGGTGATCGCCCTGTACCGGGACCACGCCACCTCGGAGCAGTTCCACAGCGAGTTCAAGACCGATCTCGACCTGGAGCGGCTGCCTAGCGGCAAGTTCGCCACCAACGCACTGGTCATGGCTTTGGGCGCCTTTGCCTACAACATCCTCCGGGCCATCG
>JBGSPP010000032.1:0-3940 GCA_041738515.1 Desulfobulbus sp. | reverse complement strand
GCCCTGCTGGTCAACCGGGAGATGGCCCGAATGGTCGGCTGCGCCTCGCCCGAGGAGGCGATCGGCAATTTCAACGACCTGGCCCGCCAGCTCTATGTCGATCCGGGCCGCCGGGCCGAGTTCATCGCCCAGCTCAAGGCCCTGGGCGAGGTCAGGCATTTCGAATACCAGGGGCGGAAACAGACCGGCGAACTGATCTGGATCGACATGAACGCCCGCCTCCAGACCGTGCCCGGCCCGGACGGCGAGCCCCTCGCGGTCATCGACGGCTTTGCCCAGGACGTCACCGCCCAGAAGTTGGCGCGCCAGGCCCTGAACGAAAGCGAGGAGCGGTTCCGCACCATTTTCGAATACAATACCGCGGTGATGCTGCTCCTGGACACCGCCACCGGCGCCATCATCGACGCCAACCCTGCGGCCGCCGCCTTCTACGGATGGTCCATCGAAGAACTCAGGCAGATGCGCATCCAGGAGATCAACACCCTGGCACCGGAAATCATCCGGGCGCAGATGCGGCGGGTGTTTGCATCGGAGTCGACCCGGTTTGAGTTTCTCCACCGCCGGGCCGACGGCTCGGTCCGCGACGTGGAGGTGTTCAGCAGTCCGATCACACTCGGGGGCAGGCAGCTGCTTTTTTCCATCATCCACGACATTACCGAGCGCAAGCGGGCGGAAGAGGAAAAAAAGCTTCTCCAGACCCAGCTCGCCCAGGCACAGAAACTCGAGGCCATCGGCACGCTCGCCGGCGGCATAGCCCACGATTTCAACAACATCCTCAGCATCATCCTGGGCTACGCCGACCTGGCCCGCAGCGGCGCAGTTGGGAGCTCCGGGGTTCGGTATCTGGACCAGATCACCAGCGCCGGCGAACGCGCCAGAGACCTGGTCCAGCAGATTCTCACCTTCAGCCGCCAGGCCAGGACCGAGACCGCAGTCCTGTTCCCCGCGACCATCGTCAAGGAGGTGCTGCGGATGCTTCGCCCCTCCCTGCCCGCGACCATCGACATCGTCATTGACCTCGATCCTCAGGCCGGGCCGGTGGAGATCGACCCGACCCAACTGCACCAGATCCTGATGAACCTCTGCACCAACGCCTTCCACGCCATGGAGGAGCGGGGCGGACGCCTGACCTTGACCCTGGCTGTTCACGACCAGCAGACCGGGGTTCCCTTCGGCCGGATTATGGTCGAACCCGGTCGATTCGTCCGCCTCTCGGTCGGCGACACCGGCGTCGGCATCGCGGCCGACATCCGCGACCGGATCTTCGACCCCTTCTTCACCACCAAGGAGCCGGGCAAGGGCACCGGCATGGGACTCTCCCTGATCCACGGCATCGTTGAGGCCTGCGGCGGGTTTGTCACCGTGGACAGCGTCCTGGGCCAGGGATCGACCTTTCACGTCCTCCTGCCCGTCGCGGCCGGCGAGACCCTGACCCAATCCCTGGCCGAGGCGGCGCCAACCCCGGGTACGGGCCATATCCTCTTTGTCGACGACGAGGCCATGCTGATCGAGATGGGCCAGGCCATGCTTGAACGGCTGGGCTACCGGGTGACGGTCTGCAGCGACAGCGAACAGGCCCTGGAGATGTTTACGCGGCAGCCGCTGGAGTTTGACCTGGTGATCACCGACCAGACCATGCCGCGCATGACCGGAATCGAGATGACGCAGCGGCTGCTGCAGATCCGGCCGGATCTGCCGGTGATCCTCTGCACCGGCTACAACGCCCTGGTCTCCGAGGCGCAGGCCCTGGCCATGGGCATCCGGGCCTATGTGCCCAAACCATTCAGCAGCGCACAAATGGCCGATGTGCTCCACTCCATCCTCGCCCCATGAAGCGCCCAGGCGCCTATCACTCCCCCATCCCGCCACCGAAACCGCGGCGCACCCACACCTCTGTCGCACAAAACCACGCATCCGTGGGATGACCGCCACACTTGCGTCGCACCGATTACACTCCGCTGGCTGAAAGCAAGCATGGCAGGCGGCCACAGGCCTGTTCAGCGCTCCGCGTCCGACCCGGGATCTGGCATCATTGGTGCAACATCAGGGTGTCGTCATTGTTCGCAGCATGTTGAATGACAAAGCTTTCATGATGCAATTCAGGGAGGACGCAACCATGGCAAGGAACATCGAGGACCACAAACACCTGGGCGCGATGCTGGCAACGCAGTATTTCCAGCCGCGGCAACTGACCATCCACCGAGTAGCCAGGGAAACCGGGGTCAACCCCAAACTCCTCTGCGGCACGCTCACCGGCAGGCAACGGCTGCCGATCAAGGAGGCCATCCTGCTCGCCCGGTACTTTGGCGAGGAGGATGACTGCTTCGCCAGGGATCAGCTCGATTTCGACCTGCGGACGGAAAGGCGGCGGCTGGAGGAGGAATTGCCGCAGGCCGCCTGAGGCCGAACACCATCCCCCTGCGGGTCTGACTACGGGCCGCTGGCAAGGAACAAGGGCCTCGGCCGCATCCGCGGCAGAGCCTGCTGTGTTCCCCTGCGGCCCGCCGATCGGGTCGCCCCTCCCGTTTGCCCCTCTCCCCCAATCCTTCGCATATCCCGCCCGGAGCGCTCACGTCCACCCGGAGAAGCTCGTTCCCCGCCGCACACAAGCAATCCCGTCTCCCTGGCGTTGCAGGAGGACGGGATCGTGGCCTGTCGGCTTGCCCGGCAGGGGATATGAGGTTGTACCCTGGCGAAAGTATGTACCTCAGCGGCTCACGGTGATCGTCCGCTTCTCCTTGTTGACGTACTTGAAGAAGACCGGGAAGGCGACGAAGAAGGCGAGGCAGATCAGGTATTCAATCCCCTTGATGTGGGAGTAGAAATCGACCAGGGTGTGCATCGGCTTCATCATCCCGGTGGCCAGCATGTACTGCCGGGCCAGTTCCCCAAGCTGCCAGTTGGTCTGGTGCAGGGCGCCGACGAAGGCGGCGGTGACCCAGAGGCCGACCAGGCTTCCCATTCCCAGCATGACGGCCATGACTCGTTTGTTGCTCTTGTTCTCGGACATTGTCTTGCTCCTTGTTTACGGTGTTGTGGACGCGGTTGATTGCGTTGATGATTGCGTGCTCAGTACCCGACGATGGTGCTGACAAATCCCTTGATCAGGTTGCCGAATCCGCCGCTGGCCAGACCGCCGACCAGGCAGGCCACTGCCCAGATGCCGATCAGCGCGGACATGGTCATCACAACCTTGATGGTGAACTTGGATGTTTCGTTGGCGACATCGATCCTGGTCTCGTTTTTCTTGATAATCTGGGTGGTCATGGCGTCCTCCTTGGTGGCGGGTGAGTTGTCTGCGATACCGTGGTTTTGCCTTGGTAACTGCACCCCGGATGCCAGCGGACCAGGCCAGGAGAAAATACTTTATTGTACCAAATAACATTCCGAAATTATTCAGTAAAAATGCAACCTTTCTGCTCCGTTCTGCCGCGATGACATACCACATAGTTGTGGCACCTGACCAGCACAGCCACAGGAGCGCGGCACGGACGTTTCGATACTGTGGCAGAAGCAAACAGGTGTGTTGCGTTCCCAGGTGGATAGGTTCCCGGGGAGGCACTGCGTGGCGGAAACTGTGGGACAGCTGTGGCGGGAACGGGGACCAGGAGGCAGGGAGAGGGTGCTCAGGCCACAGAATTGCGGCAGGCCAGGTCGATACGGAAGCAGGTTTCCCGGGGGCCGGCATCGACATGGAGCAATCCCCCGTGCGCCTGCAACAGCGCTGCGCAGAACTGCTGGCTAGGCCAGACGGGGCCGGGGCCGTGCTCATCCCAACTGCCCGTGCTGTTGCTGAGGGTAATCTCGATCCGGTCCCCTGCCGCGGAGACGACAAAGGCCAGGCGCAGCACTTTGCCGCCCTGCTGGTCGCCGCCAGCCCGGTTGAGAGCCATCCGGCCCTGCTGGATCAAGGTGACCAGGACGAGCAGGAGGTCGCCGG
>JBGSPP010000015.1:0-1766 GCA_041738515.1 Desulfobulbus sp. | reverse complement strand
GGAAAAGGCCTCGTCGCCCGTGGCCTGGCGAAAATCCATCGGATAGGCAAGGGCTGCGCAAAAAGGATGGATGGCCGCGACCCGCTCGGCCGCGACCTCGGCCTTGTTGCGCCCCAGGGTGGCCAGCAGGGCGTTGAGCTGGCGGTTGCAGTTGCTCTGGCTGAAGACGTCCGGGTCAAAGCAGTACAGCCGGCCCAGGCCGAGGCGGGCCAACTCCTCGATCACATAGCCGCCCAGGCCGCCACAGCCGACCACGGTAGCGCTTGCACCATGAAGGCCTTGCTGCTGCTCCGCGGTCAGGGCGCCCAGATTGCGGTGGAAATACTCGGCGGTATCTGGCATCGATTCTCCTGGAAAACGTGTTTGCAACCAGATCGCGCAATCGCGATCTTTCCCCAGCGTACCGGCGGCAGCCTTGCCTGTCAACCGCGGCCGGCGCACACTAGGCCGATTGGCCGTACCGTCAGGAAACCCTTCATGGACAAGGCCAGTGCCAACAGAAGCGAGTTCAGCGGCCGCCCCTCCGGGACCATGCGCTGGCTCGGGATCACGGTGCGCACCGCCCACATCGCCACGGCTGCTGTCTTTTTCGGCGGCTGCCTGCTGCAGGTGACCACCAGCCGCCTGCTCGCCTGGCACCACCTGGCCATGGTCAGCGGCGGTTTGCTCCTGCTGCTGGAACTGCAGCACGACCGCCGCTGGCCGCATCGCGGCAAGGGTCTGCTCGGGATCCTTCACGCCGGTCTGGCCGCGGTCGCCCATCTCCAGCCCAGCCTCACCGTACCGGTGCTCTGGGGCATGCTCGTCACTGGCTGCGTCGGCAGCCACATGCCGCGTTTATATCGCCATTGGTCCATCCTCTACGGCCCGGAAGTGCTCGACCGCAAGGATCGCAAGCACTGAGACAGTCCGTGCGGAGGAACGGGAATGGGGCTGTTTTGCTGTCTTTAATGGTCGTTTTTGGTCGGTATTGGAAAAAATATACGGTTGTTTCGGAATGATATTGACGAGTACCAACCGAAACGGCATCAATGAGGCATATTGCAACCATCCCTGTCATTGACCTGCCCCGAGCGCCATGCAACGATTGCTTTCCACCCGCGAGGTGGCCGATTTCCTCAACATCCATGAAAAGATGGTCTACACCCTGGTCGCCGAGAAGGGGATGCCTGCCACCAAGATCGCCGGCAAGTGGCTGTTCCCCCAGTATCTCATCGAGCAGTGGGTGGAGAACAACACCATCAACCTGCCCGACACGACCCGGCCGCTGACCTCGAACCAGCGGTTGATCGTGCTTGCCGGCAGCAACGACATCCTCCTGGACCAGACCATCACCCTGTTCAACCGGACCTTCAAGGGACATTTGGCGGTGTTCGGCAACCTGGGCAGCATGGGCGGCGTCCAGGCCCTGCGCGGCAACCTTTGCCACATCGCAGCCAGCCATCTCATCCAGGACGACGAGGCGGACTACAATTTTCAGTTCGCGGCCCAGGAGTTCGACAGGATGCCGGTGGTGGTTAACTTCTGTCGCAGGCGGCAAGGGTTGCTGGTTCGCCGCAACAACCCGCTGGCAATCGGGTCGGTGTCCGACCTGGCCCGTCCGGGCATCCGCCTGGTCAACCGATCGCTTGGCACCGGCACTCGCCTGCTGCTTGACCGCGAGTTGCAGAAGGCGGGCATCCGCGGCGACAAGATCACCGGCTATGGCCGTGAGGGAGCCCGGCACATGGATGTGGGGCTCGAAATCCTGGCCGGCCGCGCCGACG
>JBGSPP010000377.1:0-2172 GCA_041738515.1 Desulfobulbus sp. | reverse complement strand
CATCTTCGGCATCTGGCTGCTGGTCGGTGTGGGCGGGATCGCGCTCGGCGCCCTGGTCTCACTCCATGCCGACCGGCTGGCCCACAAGCTGCGCCTGGAGGTGATGGCCCAGTACTTCGCCCATGTCCTGCGGCTGCACCTGGCCTACCACCGCGGGGCGCACTCGGGTCGGCTGCTCAGCATCATGCTCTCGGGCGGCGAACAGCTGTTCAACCTCTGGTTGTCGATGTTCCGCAGCCACCTCTCCACCTTCGTCGCCCTGCTGGTCCTCCTGCCCCTGACCCTGTTCCTCAACTGGAAACTGGCCCTGGTGCTCATTGTCCTCACCGCCGTGTCCACGACGGCCACCGCCTTTGTCACCCACCGCACCCACTACGCCCAGGACGAGGTCCAGTTACAGCACACCAAGCTGGCCGAGCAGGCCGGCGACGCCATCGGCAACGTACTCCTGGTGCAGAGCTTTGTCCGCCAGACCGCCGAGCTGAAGCAGTTGCGCCGGGTGATCGATCAGGTGCTCAAGGCGCAGTTTCCGGTGCTCAACTGGTGGGCCGCGGTGAGCGTTCTCAGCGGCGCGGCCTCAACCCTTACCATCATCTCCATTTTTGCTCTCGGGGCCTGGCTCAACATCAAGGGCGAGGCCACCGTCGGCTCCATCGTCACCTTCATGGGCTTTGCCACCCACCTCATTGGCCGGCTCGGCCAGGTGGTGGCATTCACCAACAGCCTGTTCATGCAGGCGCCCTCGCTGGCCATGTTCTTCGAAGTGCTCGACACTCGCTCCATGGTCCAGGATCTGCCCGGGGCGCACCCACTCGAACGGGTGCACGGACGGGTGGAATTCAAGGACATCGTTTTTTCCTATGAATCGGGACGCAAGGCGGTGGACGGCATCGACTTTACCGTTGAGCAGGGCCAGACCGTGGCCCTGGTCGGAGAAACCGGCGCCGGCAAAAGCACGGTGATGGGGTTGCTGTTGCGGCAGTACGATCCCCAGGGGGGGCAGGTGCTGGTGGATGGGGTTGATGTCCGCCAGGTGACGCTTGACAGCCTGCGGGCCAATATCGGCGTGGTCTTCCAGGAGAACCTGCTGTTCTTCCGCACCATTGAGGAGAATCTCAAGGTCGGCCGGCCGGAGGCCACCGACGAGGAAATGATCGAGGCGGCCCGGCAGGCCCAAGCCCACGACTTCATCCAGCGACAGCCACGCGGCTACCAGACCCTGATCGGCGAGCGCGGCTCGAACCTGAGCGGCGGCGAACGGCAGCGGCTGGCGATCGCCCGCGTCCTCCTGAAGAACCCGCCGATCCTCATCCTCGACGAGGCCACCAGCGCCCTGGACTCGGCCACCGAGGCAAAGGTGCAGAAGGCTTTCCAGAACCTGATGCGCGGCCGCACCACCCTGGTCATCGCCCACCGGCTGGCGACCATCCGCAACGCCGATCTGATCCTGGTCTTTCAGCAGGGCCACATTGTCGAGCGCGGCACCTACGAAGCTCTGGCCAAGGGCGATGGCCTTTTCGCCCGCCTGGTCGAGGCCCAGTCGTACGCAATGCGGGGCTGATCGCGGATTGTCCGGCGAAGAGCCGTTCAGACAGGGTAGGGGAAAGGCCGGTCGATCCTGCTGCCGTCGTCGAGGCGGAGCCAGCTGGTGAAATCGGGCTGGCCCTCGTGCAGGCGGATGACGCGGGCGCCGCGCTTGAAGTCGTCCTTGCCGTAGGTGTTGTAGCCGGTGGCCCGGCCGTAGCAGAGGCGGACGCCGTAGAGCATGCCCTCGTAGTCATTGATGTGATCGTGGCCGGCAAAGACGCCGCGGACGTTACCGGCAAGGTGCGTAACCGCGAACAGGCCAGTGTTGATGCTGGGGCAGCAGACGGCCTCACGCTTCTCGCCCAGACAGAGTCCGGTCTTCCAGACCTCAACGTATTCGGGCAGGGGGATATGGAGGAAGACCAGCACCGGCGCTGTTGCGGTGGCGGGCGCGGCGATCAGGGCCCGCATGGTGCGGCTGAACCAGCGCACCTGATCCTCCCGCACCCAGCCGTAGCCGCCGATGGAGGTCTCGGCATAGGTGTTGGTGTCGAGGCAGCAGAGCACGGCTGCGGTTGCCTGGCCGCTCTGTGCCCGCACCCGCAGGCAGAAGTTACCCAGGCCGGACACCCCGGCTGGCCCGGG
>JBGSPP010000376.1:0-3285 GCA_041738515.1 Desulfobulbus sp. | reverse complement strand
ATCCAGCCCCGGCCGGCGGTGAGGTTGTTGGTCCAGAGATGGGTGTAGGCCAGCGATAGGTAGGCCCCGCCCAGGCCCATGAGGAAACCGCCCACCAGCACCCCGACCCAGCGGTAGGCCACGGCGTTGAGCCCGGCCGCGATGGCGGCGCCGGGAAACTCGCCTGCGGCACGCAGGTTGAGGCCGTGGCGGGTGTGGTTGAAAAAAAGCCAGCACAGCACCGGCAGCAGGTAGGTCAGGTAGACCAGGATGTCATGATTGAAGAGGATGGGGCCAACCACCGGAAGGTCGGCCAGCAGCGGCACGGGAAGGGGACTGAACCCCGGCGCCGGCTGACCGACGAGCCCTGTGCCCAGATAGTTGGCGAGCCCCGTGCCGAGCAGGGTCAGGGCCAGGCCGGAGACCACCTGGTTGCCTTGGAAGACCAGACAGACCAGGCCGTGGAGCGAGGCCGCGAGCGTCCCGGCCAAGCCTGCGGCCACAAGGGCCAGCACCGGGCTGCCGCTCAGCTTGGCGGTGACGAAGGCCACCAGGCAGCCTATGAGCATCACCCCCTCGACGCCGAGGTTGAGCACTCCTGATTTCTCGGTGAACATCTCGCCCAGGGTGGCGTAAAGGATCGGCGTTCCCGAGACCACCGCCGCGGCCAGCAGGGGGACGATCAGCTCGACATTCATGCCTGCCTCGTCGGGACGATGCGATAGGAGAGGAAAAAGCCGCCGGCCAGCACGGTCAGGAGGATCATGCCCTCGATGATGCCGCCGAAGGCCGCCGGCACCTGCAGGTCGAGCTGGAGGTTTTCGACTCCGACCCGCAGCGCGGCTAGGAGGAAGGCGCTGAGGGCAATGTTGAGCGGGTTGAGCCGCGCCAGCCAGGCCACGACGATGGCGGTGTAGCCATAACCGGCCATGATCGAGGGTTGCAGGCGACCCAGCGAGGCCGAGGCTTCGACGCAGCCGGCCCAGCCTGCCAGGGCGCCGCTCAGCACCATCACCAGGACCACCAGCCGGTCGTAGGGCATGCCGGCGTAGCGGGCGGCGCGGACGCTGTCGCCGCAGGCTTTGAGTTCATAGCCCAGACGGGTGAAGCGGAAAAAAATCCAGACCGCCAGCCCCAGCAGCAGGCAGTGGGCCAGACCCCAATTGACGCTGGTGGCGCCGATCTTGCCAAGGGTGGCCTGGGCCGAGAAGCGGGCGGTCATGGGAAAGCCGGAGACGTCCTTCCACACCCCGTAGACCAGGAAATCGAGGAAGAGGATGGCGATGTAGTTGAGCATCAGGGTGACGATGATCTCGTTGGCCCCGAGACGCTGGCGCAGGATGGCCGGGATCATGCCCCAGAAGCCGCCGGCCAGGCTGGCGGCGGCGAGCATCAGGGGCAGCAGGATACTCTTTGGCAGACCGGGAAAGCTGAGGGCAACCCAGGCGGCCCCGACCGCGCCAAGGGCGAACTGGCCCTCGGCGCCGATGTTCCAGATCTGAAGGCGAAAGGCCACGGCCACCCCGAGCGAGCAGAGGAACAGCGGGATGGCCTTGATCAGGCAGTCCTCAAGGGCCCAGGCCGTGCCGAAGGCCCCGCGCACCAGCACCTCCATCCCGGTGAGCGGCGACACCCCCTGGAAGGCGAGCAGCAGCAGACTGAGCGAAAGCGACAGGGCCACCGCGGCCAGCAGCACCAGGCTGGCTCGCCAGCCCAGGGGTTCCTGCCTTCGGCTGATGCGGAAGCAGGCCATCAGCAGCCGGAGGCAGGTGTGCAGGAAAGGGTCACGGCGCCTATTCGATGGTGCCGACCACGCCCTGGATGAACCAGTTCATGCCCAGCAGGTCGGCATCAGGGACAACCGCGCCTGCTGCAAAGCGTACCTTGCCGCCCTGGTCCTTAATCGGGCCGACAAAGACCTTCTCCTTGCCACCGATGATCTCGGCCTTCTTGGCCATGACCTTGTCCTGCACCGCCTTGGGCACCATGGGGCCAAAGGGGGCCAGGTCAACCACGCCCTCGGCCAGACCGGGCCAGTCGGCAGCGGCCTTCCATGTCCCACTCTTGACCTGCTCGATCACCTGCTTGTAGTAGGTGGTCCAGTTCCAGATCGGCGCGGTCAGGTGGGACTTGGGCGCAAACCGGCTCATATCGGTGTTGTAGCCGATGGAGTAGACGCCCTTCTCCTGGGCCGCCTCCTGCGGGCCGGGTGAATCCTGGTGCTGGGCGATGACGTCTGCGCCCACGTCCAGGAGCGACTTGGCCGCTTCCTTCTCTTTGGCCGGGTCATACCAGGTCTTGGTCCAGACCACCCGCACCGTCGCCTCCGGGTTGACCGACTGGACCCCGAGGGCGAAGGCGTTGATGCCGCGGATGACCTCCGGGATGGGGTAGGCGGCGACATAGCCGATCACCTTGGATTTGGTCATGGAACCGGCGACGATCCCCGAGAGATAGCGGGGCTGGTAGATGCGGCCGAAGTAGTTGCCCATGTTGGCTGCGGTCTTGAAGCCGGCGCAGTGCATGAACACGGTGTCCGGGAACTGCTGGGCCACTTTGAGCATGGGGTCCATGTAGCCGAAGCTGGTAGCGAAGATCAGGTCGAACTTCTTCCGCGCCATGGTCTGGATGACCCGTTCGGAATCCGGTCCCTCGGCCACGGCCTCGACAAAGGAAGTAGTGACGCCTTCCATTTCCTCGATGGCCTTGCGGCCCACATCGTGGGCATGGGACCAGCCGGCGTCGCCCACCGGCGAGACGTAGACAAACCCCACCTTGAGTTCTTTTTTTTCAGCGGCCTGGGACTGGCCGGCTCCCAGACAGCACAGCAGCACGGTCAACAGGGTGATGATCCGCATCGATAGTCTCCTTGATCGGTTGTGAGGGGAAAAAGGGTCCGTCCCGTGCGCCCTTCGGCGCCAGGGAGGGGGAATCCTCTGGCCTGTATACGGAATCGCCAGCCGGGTGTCAAACGAAAAGCTGGCCGCCCGCGCAGGCCCTTCTGCCGCCGAGGCCCGGCGGTCCAGCGCCCCTTGTTCGGGCGCCTTGAGGCTCAATGGAATGCAATCCGCTGGGTAAAGAAGGGGCGGAACTCGTCGGCCCGATGGCTGACGTAGAGGATGGTGCACAGGTCTTCGGCGGCAATATCTTCAAGGAAATCGAGCAGGGCAGTGCGGCTGGCCTCGTCCAGTCCCTGGGTGGGCTCATCGAGGATAAGCAGGCGCGGCACCTTGATCAGGGCGCGGGCCAGCAGCACCAGACGCTGTTCGCCGTAGCCGAGGCGCTGGAAGGGGACGCTGGCCCGGT
>JBGSPP010000276.1:0-6704 GCA_041738515.1 Desulfobulbus sp. | reverse complement strand
GATCCGACACCCACCATTGTCCGGGCCGGACTTGCGGCGGCGCAGGGCGGTCCACCCTGCGAGACGGCGGTGCGGACCTTGCGCCTGTTTGCCGACATCCTGGCCGACGAGGCCGCCAATCTGGCGCTCAAGACTTTGGCCCTGGGCGGACTCTTTTTGGGAGGCGGTCTGGCGCCGCGGCTGTTGCCCTTTTTTGCGCCGGAGCACTTCCTGACCGTCTTTGCCCGCGGAGGCTACAGCGACTGGCTGCGGCAGATCCCGATCCAGGTGATCCTCAACCCCGAGACCGCCCTGCTCGGGGCCGCGGCCTATGGTTTTGCCCGCCTCGGACGCTGAGCCAAGCACCTCTGCCCTCATCCCACTCCCCATGCCCGCGCCAACACCCAACCCGCAGGCGGCCCTGGAGCGCTCGGCGCTCTTTGTCGCCACCCTGACCTCGTTCATGGGCCCATTCATGATCTCCTCGGTCAACGTGGCCCTGCCGGCGATCCAGGCCGAGTTGGGGCTGAACGCGGTCGAACTGAGCTGGATCGCCACCGCTTACCTGCTGGCCGTGGCTGTCGGCCTGCTGCCGGCAGGCAAGATCGCCGACATCCACGGCCGCAAGCGGGTCTTTGCCGCCGGCCTGGCCATCTACACCCTGGGCGCGACGCTTGCCGCCTTCGCCCAGACCGGAGCCTGGCTGATCGGCCTGCGGGTGGTGCAGGGGCTGGGCGCGGGTATGTTCGTCACCACCGGCATGGCCATCCTGACTTCGATCTTTCCCCCGGAGCGGCGCGGTCGGGTGATCGGCATCTACGTGGCCGCGGTCTACGTCGGCCTGTCGGTGGGCCCCTTTGCCGGCGGCCTCCTCACCCAGCATTTCGGCTGGCGCAGCATCTTTCTCCTCATGCTGCCTCTGGGCCTGGGTTCAACGGCCATCACCCTGCTCCTGCTCAAGGGCGAGTGGGCCGACGCCCGCGAGCAGCGCCTGGACTTGACCGGGACTTTCATATATACGGTGGCTATCCTGTCGCTGATCTACGGCGCCTCGCTCCTGCCCGCGCCGACCGGTGCGGTCCTGATCGTGATCGGCCTGGCTGCCATGGCCCTGTTCTGGCGGCAGCAGCGGCGTACCCCCTACCCGGTCTTCGAGGTCTCGCTCTTTGTCGAGAACCGCACCTTCGCCTTTTCCAGCCTGGCGGCCCTGCTCAACTATTCCGCCACCTTTGCCGTCACCTTCCTCATGAGCCTGTATCTGCAGTACATCAAGGGCCTGCCGCCGCAGACGGCCGGCCTGGTGCTGATGGCTCAGCCGGTGATGATGGCGGTGTTCTCGCCGGTTGCCGGCCGCCTCTCCGACCGCATTGAGCCGCGCCTGCTGGCCTCGGCCGGCATGGCCCTGACCGTGGCCGGGATGGCGGTCTTCACCCAGTTGCGGGCCGACTGGTCCCTCACCCCGATCATCGTCAACCTGTTGATGCTCGGCTTCGGCTTTGCCCTCTTTTCTTCGCCCAATATGAGCGCCATCATGGGGGCGGTGGAGAAGCGTCACTATGGGGTCGCCTCCGGGGCGGTGGCCACCATGCGGCTCCTGGGGCAGATGGTGAGCATGGCCACAGCCACAGTGGTGCTCGGTCTGCTGGTCGGACGGGAGGCTATCGCGCCCCATAACTACGACCGCTTTCTCTTAAGCATCACGTGCGTGTTCACCATCTCGGCCCTGCTCTGCACCGCCGGGGTCGCTTTCTCCCTGTTCCGTGGGCGGCTGCGGCCGACGCCGGACAGCCCGACAACCGCACCCTCTCCCGTAGCCCAGGACAAGGACAACGCCCGATGACCAAGGTTGATTGGAAGCCCGGGACCATGATCTCCCCCCTGCCGGTGGTGATGGTCAGCCTGGGGGCCTCGCCCGACGAATACAACATCATCACCATCGCCTGGACCGGCACCCTCTGCACCGACCCGCCGCTCTGTTACATCTCGGTGCGGCCGGAACGACACAGCCATGAGATCCTCAGCCGCACCCGCGAATTCGTCATCAACCTGACCACAGGCGAGCTCGCCTTCGCCACCGACTGGTGCGGGGTGCGCTCAGGGAGGCAGTACCGCAAATTCGAGGAGATGAAGTTGACGCCCGGGCCCGCGGCCACGGTGAGCGCGCCAATCATCGTTGAGGCGCCGATCAACATCGAGTGCCGAGTGCTCGAGATCCGGCAGTTGGGCAGCCATGACATGTTCCTGGCCGAGGTGACCAACGTCAAGGCCGACCGGAAGTATCTGGACGAGCGGACCGGCGCCTTCGACCTCGCCCGGGCGGGGTTGCTGGCCTATGCCCACGGCCAGTACTTTACCCTGGGAAAAAAGATCGGTGGCTTCGGGTTTTCGGTGCGAAAGCGGAAAAAGGCCAGGTCCGGCGGCGGGCAGGGAAGAGGGCGAGTATAAGAAAACGGGGCCCGTTTCCGGCACCCCGTCTGGCAGTGGTCAGTTTGTCGGCACCGGTTCAGCGGACAGACCCGGACAGCGCATGGCGTCCTTCCCTGTCCAGGCGGGGAGGACGCCTTGTATCGTTGTGCAGCGTCAAGATATGCTGCCGCCATGCCGCTTACCAGTGGCGACGATGGTGGTTACGGTATTCATAATACTCATACGGCTGATGGCGCCGGTGATGGCGGTGATGCCACCCCCTCGGAGGAGGGGCGTCGTAGACCACTACCGTTCGTCGCTCCCTGCCGTAATAGACCGGCGGAGGCGGCGGAGGCGGAACCCAGACACGGCGGGGGTAGTTGTCATAGTGGACGAACAGTCCGCCCAGGTCGGCGCCCAGGTAGAAATTGTCCCGGGCCTGGGCCTGTTTCGGTTGCCATGTCAGCCCCAGCAGCAACAACATCAAGGTACCGGCATATAAGAGTGTTCTTGTCTTCATGGTCGTTCTCCGTCTGTGGATTGTGATGGGTGTGGTCAGCATCCCTCGAGCGACTTCTTGCCGGCCGGCTTCAGGTTGACCTGGGCCTTGGGCTGTACACCTTCCGTTGTTTCGCACTGCAGAACCATCTGGTTTTTCTCGATCGACTCCACCGTGCAGGTGGGATCTTTGGCCATCACCGCCGGGGTGATCATCAGTGTTGCCAGGACCGTGATGCTTGCTGCCACTTTTCCGTTCATGGGAGACCTCGTTGTTTTCGGTTTGAGTGGACGGATCATTTCCGTCCTTTTGCCTCCACTGTAGGCGAATGAATCCGCCCTGTCAGTGGACATCGGGCCATCCGGCGGCCGACATCGGGCCATGTCGGGTCCATGTCGAGTTTCTATAACACACTGAATTATATCGTAATCATTAAGAATTTGGCGCTGGACAGGAAAACAGGTCCCGGTTCTGCCGGTCGCCAAGAGGATTTTGCAGACAGGCGCAAGAGGATGAGGTATTTTTGCAGGCGTTGACGATCGAGGGGGAAAACGGGGCCGGGATGCGGCACCGGTTTACCGCTTCGATGACGGAACCAGCAACCAGGCAGTGATGAACGCGAGCAACAGTGTCGATATCAACGGTGACAAAATCCGCCGGCTGAGGGAGCAGAAGGAGCTGACCCAGCTCTATCTGGCGACCGTGGTCGGGGTGACCACCGATACCATCTCCCGCTGGGAGAACCGTCGCTACCCGAGCATCAGGATCGAGAACGCGAGGAAACTGGCCGAGGCGCTGGGCGTTAGCCTGGAAGAATTACTGGACGAGCCTGCCGAAACCGTCCCGGCGCCAGTCGAGGTCGCCCCGGGGCAGCAGGGACGGGACGAGGAGGTTCCAGAGGCCGCGCCGGGCCCCCGTGGGTCATGGTTTCACCAAAAAAAAATGCTGATCGCTCTCGCCGGGGCGGTGGCCGTTGCCTGCGCGGCGGCAGTTTTTTTCCTCGCCGGCGTCTGGCACTCCGGGGTCCGGGCCATCCGGGTGCTTCCTCCCCACACTGCTCCCAATGTCCCCTTCCCTGTCCTGGTGTACGCCTCCGGCGAGGCGGATGCGGACAGCACCCTGCTGATCCGTGAGGAATTGCAGGGCGACTGCGAGGCCTTTGGCCCCGTCGCCGAAGGGGAACCCAAGGCCTTTGGCAAAACTCCCCGCTGGATCGGTAAACTCGAAGGCGGCAAAGCAACCTTTCTCTATCTGGTGCAGCCGGGGAAGAAACTGAAATCAGAGGACGAGATCCGCTTCTCTGGCGACACCATCGCCCGAGAGGGGCAGGTCAAGGGCGATGCCATTGGCGGCGTGGACACCATCGCCATTGCCCCCTATCACTGGGTGGATACGGACAAGGACTATGTCATCACCGACGCCGAAATCCTCAAGGCCTATGAATCCTATTCCATTCCTGGTGAAAATCTGGTTAATTTCACAGCTATAGAGGAACTGTGGCTGGCTGGCCGGTACGGCTGGAACAAGAAGACCATGGCCTTTGTCCCCGCCTCGCTGGCGGAAGGCAAGGAGTAGTGGAGGGGGCATGCGCGGTCTGCTGCGGCTGTTGGTGCTGCTCTTCCTGCTCGACCCGGAGATCGGCCGGGCCGAATCGGGCGTTGCCGGCCGCTATCTGGCCGGCGGCGGCAGCGACGTGCGCATCCTGCTGACTATCGCCAAGCCCGCGCCCAAGGCCTTCATCGTCCTGCAGCAGATTCCCGAGGGCGTCCAGGTGACCTCGGCCTCGTCCGCGCCCTCCGGCGCGCCGCAGGATGGAACGGCGGTCAAGTGGCTGTTCAAACGCCCGCTGCCGGGTTCGACCATCGTGACGTTGCAGCTCTCGCGCCAGGTGCCGGAGAGCCAGCTGGTCGGCGAAATCAGCTACCGTCACCCCAAAAGTGGCGTGCTCGTCACCAGAAAGATCAGCAATTGACTGGGACCGGGTCCCGCCCCGTCCCCCAACAAGGAGGAATACCCATGTACGTCGGCACGATCATGCACACCGATCTGATCACGGTCTCGCCTGAAACGACGCTCGTCGAGGCCCGAGAACTGATCGAGAAACACAACATTGAACACCTGCTGGTGGTCCGCAAGGGCAAGCTGGTCGGTCTGGTCTCCGACCGGGATCTCAAGCAGAACTGGGCCTCGCCCGCCACCAGCCTCAGCGCCCACGAGCTGAGCTACCTGCTGCAGAAGGTGCAGGTCAATATGATCATGGTCAAGACGGTGGTCACGGTCTCGCCGGACACCACCATCGAGCGGGCGGCCTTCATCATGCAAACCCACAATATCAGCTCGTTGCCGGTGATGGAGGGTGAGGAACTGGTGGGCATCGTCACTGGCACCGACGTCATGGCGGTGCTGCTCCAGGCCATCGGCCTGAGCGACGACAGTGTTCGCATCTGCATCCTGGTGGACGACGCCATCGGCAGCCTGGCCAATGTCACCACCATCCTCATGCAGCTGGGGATCAACATCCAGAGCCTGTTCTCCTGGCCGGCCAGCGATCACCCCGGCATCATCCACCTGGTTATGCGGGTGGCCAAGCAGGAGGGCGACAAGGCCATTGCAGCTCTGGAGCAGGGCGGGTTCCGCATGGTGCCCCGCTACATCAAGGACCTCACCCCCTACCTGCCGACGCCCAAGGCAAAATAAACCTGCCCGCAGGCAGCCAGATCACCATCGACGGGCGGGGCGCATGCCGCGCCGCGCCTGTCTCGTTCCCTTACCGCTGCAGGTCGGCGGTCATCTCCACCAGTTCCTTTTCCAGCAGGGTTTCCCGCTCCAGCAGCGCCTTGGCGCAGCGTTCCAGTACTGCCCGGTTTGTTTCCAGGATGCGGTAGGCGACGGTAAAGGTGTCGTCGATGATCTTGCGCACCGAGACATCGATCTGCTGGGCCGTGCGGTCACTGATCATACAGCCGTTGACGCCGTGCTGCTGCCCCTGCTGGGTGAGAAAGCTGGGCTGGTTTTCCTCGTAGACCACGAAACCGATCTCCGGGTCCATGCCGTAGCGGGTGACCATGTTGCGGGCAATGTCCGTCGCCCGGGCGATGTCGTCCGAAGCCCCGGTGGAGAGGTGGTTGAATATCAGTTTCTCTGCTGCCCGGCCGCCCAGGAGGACGACGATCTTGTTCTCCAGTTCCTCCTTGGTCATGAGGAAACGGTCCTCGGTCGGTCGCTGCAGGGTGTAGCCAAGCGCGCCGATGCCGCGCGGGATGATCGAAATCTTGAATACCGGATCCGATCCGGGCAGGGTCAGCGCGGTCAAGGCATGGCCGACCTCGTGGTAGGCGACGATCTCCCGCTCGCGGGGATTGAGCAGCCGGTTTTTCTTTTCCAGGCCGGCGATGATCCGCTCGATGGCCTGGGTGAAATCCTGCATGGCAACCTCGGTGGCCTGGCGGCGGGTGGCGAGCAGGGCCGCCTCGTTGACCAGGTTGGCGAGATCGGCTCCGGAAAAGCCGGTGGTCAGGTCAGCCACCTGGCTGGCATCGACATCGGTGCCCATCTCGATTTTTTTCATATGTACCTGGAGGATGGCGATGCGGCCGATCTTGTCCGGCCGATCGACCAGCACCTGGCGGTCGAAGCGACCGGCCCGCAGCAGCGCGGGATCGAGGATCTCCGGCCGGTTGGTGGCCGCCAGCAACACCAGGCCGCTGGAGGGATCAAAACCGTCCAGTTCAACCAGCAGCTGGTTGAGAGTCTGCTCGCGCTCGTCGTTGCCGCCGAAGCCGGCGGCGGTCCGGGCCCGGCCAAGGGCGTCGAGCTCGTC
>JBGSPP010000255.1:0-10167 GCA_041738515.1 Desulfobulbus sp. | reverse complement strand
CCCGGGCGGGCCGATCATCAGCCAACGCGCGGCCGGGGGCGATCCGGCGGCCATCGCCTTTCCCCGTTCCTGGCTGGGCGAGAGGAGTCTTGATTTCAGTTTCAGCGGCCTCAAGACCTCGGTGGCGGGCCATGTCGCGCGTTGCCGGCAGGGTAAGGCGCATCTCAGTGTCGAGGATGTCTGTGCCTCGTTCCAGGAGGCGGTGGTCGAGGTGCTGGTCGGCAAAACCTTGATGGCTGCCGAACGCACCGGTCATTCGCGGGTGGTGCTGGGCGGCGGCGTGGCCGCCAATCCCAGGCTGCGCGAGGCAATGCAGCAGGCCTGCGCATCCCGGGGACTGTCGCTGTGCGTGCCCCCGCCCGGGTACTGCACCGACAATGCCGCCATGATCGGCGTCGCCGGCTATGAACAATTCCTTCGCGGCGACCTGGTCGATGCCGACGACGACGCCTATCCCCGTTCCCCTCTCAACTGAGCCCCATGACCCATCAGCAGACCCGCCATTTCCTCAAGCGCCAGGGCTTGGCCCCGCATAAGAAACTGGGGCAGAATTTCCTTGTGCATGCGCATACCTCGCGCCGGATCGTTGATCTTGCAGGTCTCGGTCCCGAGGACCTGGTTATCGAGGTCGGCGTTGGCCTGGGCGCACTCACCCGGCCGCTGGCCGAGGCGGCGGGCCGGGTTGTCGGCGTCGAGGCCGATTCGGGGATCGTCCGCCTGCACCAGGAACAGCAGGATCTGCCAGAAAATGTCGAGCTGATCCACGCCGACATCCTCAAGGTCGATTTCGCCGAACTCACCGAGCCGGGGCAGCGGCTGAAGATTGTCGCCAACCTCCCCTATTCCATCTCCACCCCCTTTCTCTTCCGCCTGATCGACCACGCCGAGCGCATGGATTTTGCCGTGGTCATGCTGCAGAAAGAGGTGGCCGAACGGTTGATGGCCGAGCCCGGCTGCAAGGAATACGGTGCGCCCACGGTTCTTCTTGCCAGTTGCGCCACGGTCCGGCCGCTGCTTGCCATCGGTCCGGGTGAATTCCATCCCCGGCCCAAGGTCGATTCCCTGGTCGTGCGCATTGCCTTCCATCCCCAACCCGAGCGGGTGCGGGCCTTGGGCGGCTTTGATCGAGGGCTGTTTTCCGGGATAGTGCACGCCGCATTCGGCCAACGTCGCAAAACCCTGTGCAATGCCCTTGACAACGCGGCCCTGGTCAGCGATAAAAGGATTCTGTCCCAGTGTATAGCGAATGCCGGCATCGATCCGTCCATCCGGGCGGAGCGTCTCACGCTGGAAGATTTCGTGCGCTTGAGTCGGGCGATCGGCCTCGCCCGGCAGGACACCCTTACAGCACCGAGCACCCTGCCATGACCGAGAAAAAAGCAAGCGCCCCCCCGCCCGTCAGCCCCTACCTTTTCCCCTTGATCCTCGCCGGGTTCGGGTTGTGGTGTTTGTATGACGGCTGGATTTCGACCGACCTGGAGATGCAGAAGCATCTCCTGTTCAACCGGATTGCCAGCGTCGTGCTCCTGGTTTGGGCTGCCGCCGATTTCTACCGCACCCGCAAGCGGGAACTGGCGGAACGGGCCGAACCCTCCGAAGGGATTGGGGGCGAATGAGGGGCAGCCCGCAGGTCACCGTGGCGACGCTCAACAACCGCCAACTCGCCTTGCCCTATGTGGCCCCCTATCTGGCCTATGTAGGTATAGCCACTCTTTTCTCTTCTTTGTTATCCCCGGAGATCAACTACCTCCTCCGGGTCATTGTCGTCGGTCTGCTTCTGGTCTGGGCCTGGCGCTGGTACTGTCCGCTGCGAGGACCTTTTTCCCCGGCCGGCTCAATGCTGTATGGCGCGGTCGCCGGTCTGGTGGGCCTGGGCCTCTGGCTGGGGCTGCTGGCGCCGTTTGTCCAATCCACGGAGACGACCCCCTGGTCGAACGGCGCCTTCCTGTTGCGCCTGCTCAGCGCAGGCTTGCTGGTGCCCCTGTTCGAAGAACTGGTCATGCGGGGGTATATATTCCGGCTGGCACTGCAGTGGGATCAGGCGCGGAAAGACAACGAGCGGGAGCCGCTCCACGTTGCTTTGGACCAACGGTCGGTCAACGATGTTCTCCCCGGGCACTGGTCCTGGGTGGCCGTCGCCGTTTCCACCTTGGCTTTCGCTTCCGGGCATGCGCCCAGGGAGTGGCCGGCCGCCATCGTCTTTGGCCTGTTCATGGCCCTGCTGTGGATGCGGCGCAAGGATCTGCTCACCTGCATCACGGCCCACGCGGTCACCAACTTCGCCTTGGCCGCCTACGTCGCGGCCACCGGCAACTGGCATTACTGGTAACACACGCCAGTCGCCTCCAGGCTCGCACCCACATCATCCTTTCTAGCGCATTGTTTAGACATCATGGCCCTTCCCCGCAGTATCCGCTATTACATGCACCGATTCAAACGGCTGCAGGGCTCGATCCCCTCGGTGGCCATGGGATCGGCCATTGGCGCTGCCATTGGTATCACCCCGACCGTACCGCTGCACAACCTCCTTATTGTCGCCCTGACCCTGCTGTTCCGGGTCAACCCCATTGCCGGCGTGCTCATGGGTAACATCGTCAGCAACCCGCTCACCCTGGCGCCGCAGTATTACCTGGCCTGGAAGATCGGCGACTTCTGCTTCCCCGGCCGTCTGACCTGGGAACGGCTGCGCCAGATCCTCGACATGATCAAGACCGAAGGCATCATGGACAGCCTCCGGACCATGGGAGACATTGGATTCGACGCCCTGCTGGTGATGATGACCGGCGGCGTGATTCTGGCCGTGCCCACCGGGTTGCTCGCCTACCTGATTGTTCACCGCATTTTTTTCCGTCTGCGGCAAAAACGGCGGCAGAAGCACCTGCTCAACGAGTAGCCCCGCACCTTCGCCACCATCCCCCGTCTTGCCGCCACAGCCTGGCCCGGCTGTGGCGGCTCTCCAAGTACGCCCCCAAACGGGGATTGACCGTTCCGCCTCCTTGTCCATTATAAAAAAACCGTTTTGATTTCCTGTCGTTACAAGAGCGGTGCCCGGTTCGGCACAGGAGCCTTGCATTGGCTGCAGGCGGGACGAAACTGACATTTCTCCATGACATTCACCGGTTAATACTGTAGATTACGCACTGCATTCATTCCCCGATCCCACCCACGAGGCACGATCACAAGCATGAAGCGAGACATCGCGGCCGGCATGGCCGTCCCTGCAGACTGGCTCACCAACTTCGACCGTTATCTGATCAGCGAGGGCACCCACGAGCGGGCCTACGAAAAACTCGGCGCCCACCTGATGCGCTTTGGTCGCAAGGAAGGCGTGGTTTTCGCGGTGTGGGCCCCGAACGCGCGGCAGGTGTCGGTGATCGGCGATTTCAACGGCTGGGACCCGAATTGTCACCCCATGCACTCCTCGGATGCGGGCATCTGGACCTTGTTCATTCCCGATCTGCCCGAATATTCGGTCTACAAGTACCGGATCACGGGTCAGGACATGCAGCAGCACGACAAGGCCGATCCCTTCGGCTTTGCCATGGAAGAGCGGCCCCGCACCGGTTCGGTGGTGGTCGATCTCGACCGCTACCAGTGGGGTGACGCCGACTGGGTCGCCGACCGGTCCCGCCGGCAGGCCTTGGACGGCCCCATCTCCATCTACGAGGTCCATCTCGGTTCCTGGCGGAGAGAGTTCGATCCGCAGTGGGGGATGCGCTACCTCTCCTACCGAGAACTTGCCGACACCCTGATCCCCTACGTGCAGGAGATGGGGTACACCCACATTGAAATGTTGCCCATTTCCGAGCATCCCTTTGATGGATCCTGGGGCTACCAGGTGCTCGGCTTTTTTGCTCCGACCTCCCGCTTCGGCACGCCCGAGGATTTCATGTATTTCATAGACCGGTGCCATGCGAACGGCATCGGCGTCATCCTCGACTGGGTGCCGGCCCACTTTCCAAAGGACGGCGCGGGCCTCAACCTGTTCGACGGCACCCAGTTGTACGCCCACGCCAACCCGCTCCAAGGCGAGCACCAGGATTGGGGCACCCTGATTTTCAACTACAGCCGCAACGAGGTCCGGGCATTTCTTATCTCCAACGCCCTGTTCTGGATCGACAAGTACCACATCGACGGGCTCCGGGTCGATGCCGTGGCCTCCATGCTCTACCTCGACTATTCGCGTAAGGCCGGGGAGTGGGTGCCCAACGAGCACGGCGGCCGGGAAAACCTTGCGGCCATCAGTTTTCTGCAAAAGACCAACGAGGTGGTGCATGGGATTTTTCCGGGCGTGCTGACGATCGCCGAGGAATCGACCTCCTGGCCCATGGTGTCGCGGCCCACCTACCTGGGCGGGCTCGGGTTCAGCCTCAAGTGGAACATGGGTTGGATGCATGACACCCTGAGCTACATGTCCAAGGACTCGCTGTTCCGGCGCTACCATCACAACCAGTTGACCTTTGGCATGCTCTACGCCTTCCACGAGAACTTTATCCTGCCGATCAGCCATGACGAAGTCGTCCATGGCAAAGGCTCGCTACTCGGCAAGATGACCGGCGACGAGTGGCAAAAGTTCTCAAATCTTCGTTGTTATTTAGGGTTCATGTGGGGCTACTCCGGGAAAAAGCTCCTCTTCATGGGCTGCGAGTTCGGCCAGTGGCAGGAATGGAATCACGACACCGGTCTGGAATGGCAGGCTCTGAGCGCACCTCGGCACGAAGGCATGCGGCGGTTCGCGCGTGACCTCAATCTGGTGTATCGCAACGAACCCGCGCTGTACGAGGCAGACTTCGACTGGAGCGGCTTCTCCTGGATCGACGCCAATGACTCGGACAACTCAGTGTTGTCGTTCATCCGCTACGGCAAGGATCGCCAAGACTTTGTGGTGGTGATCTGCAATTTCACCCCGGTGGTGCGCCATGGGTACCGCATCGGCGTGCCTAGGGGCGGCGAGTATCGCGAGCTGATCAACTCGGACCTTGCGGTTTACGGCGGCAGCGACGTGGGCAACGGCCCGGTGTTCGACAGTTGGCCGGAGCAGTGCCATGCCATGAATCATTCGCTCTCCCTGGTTCTGCCGCCGCTGTCCACCTTGTTTCTCAAACCCTGTTGACGGCGCGCGCAATCCTCCATTTTGCCTTCCAACCCTAACCAACAATCACTATGAAAACCCGTCTTGCTTTGCTTTCGCTCCTCGGTGTCGCGGTGTACATCCTGCTGGCCAGCTACAACAGCAGGATGCTCAAGGAAATTTCCTCATCCGACGGGCAATTGCCCGGCCCGGCGGTGCAGGCGCATCCTGAAATGAAGGCCGCGTCGGAAAAGGCCCTGTCCAGTCAGCACGGAGTGGCGCACGCACCGGCCGCACCCGCAGCCCACCCGACCAAGGCCCCCGCGCCCGCCGCTCAGGTGAAGCAGCCAGCAGCCCCCACTGCCCTGCAATTATCTGAAATAGCGCCGCAGGCGCCATCGGCCGAGATGGAGCAGTTGCGCGGCGAACTGGCGCAGAGGGATCAGCAGATCCGGCAGCTGATCGACGCCCAGGAGTCGATTGCGGCCAAGTATCGGGCTCTGGCGGAGCACACCGAAGCCGGCTCGGCCACCGTCACCGCCAAGGAACAGATGCTCCTGGCCGCCAACGAGCGGATCAGGGAGTTGGCCGAGGCCAAGGATCAGCTGGCCAAGGAGCTGGAGAGCGGCCGGATGGCGATCACCCAGCTCAATGCCGACATTCAGGCATTGAAGGATGCCGGGGCGCAGGCGGAACAGCGGCTCAACTCGCAGATCGACGAGGCGGCCCGGATAGCGGCAAGGCTTGCCGAGGCGGAAGCCAAGCTGGCAGCCAAGGCCGGCAAGATTGAGCAGATGGCCTCTTCGGTCAAGGAGAAGGAGGAGACGGCCGGCAAGCTTGAGCAGCAACTGCAGGAGCAGACCGCCGCGCTTCAGGCTGAGGTGGCTGCATTGACCGGCAAGCTTGAGGCTGCCCAGGCAGAGGCGGCAAAAACCGCTCTCGCCGTCCAGGAGAAGGATGCCGCTGCAGCTGCCATGGCGCAGCAGTTGCACGAGCGATCCAGCGAGACAGACGGCCTCAAGGCCCAGTTGGCCGACACCACATCCAGGCTGGAGCAGACGACCGCCGCCGTCAAGGACAAGGAGGCTGCCGTCGGCAAGGCGGAGCAAATGCTGCAGGAACATGCGGCCGCGTTCAAGGCGGAGGTGGCCGATCTGGCCGCCAAGCTGGCCACGGCCACGGCCGAGTTGGAGAAAACCACCCTTGTGGCCAGGGAGAAGGAGGCGGCCGCATCAACGATGGAACAACAGCTCAAGGAGCGGACCGACGAGGCCGGCGGGCTCCGGGCCAAGCTGGATGGCGTGCTGGCCCAGTTGGCATCAGCCCGCACCGAGCTTGAGCAGGAGCAGCAGAAGGCAACTACCTTGTTCCAGTCGGTGCAGGAGAAGGATATCCGGCTGACGCCCCTGGAAGAGCAAAAGAGTGCCCTGGAAAAGAGCCTTCAAGAAAAGGCGGCGGAACTGGAAAAGGCTGTCTTCACCATCCAAGCGCTCAAACAGGAGGTTTCCGCCCAGCCCCAGGCGGTTGCCACCATCCAGAGCCAGCTCGATGAGCGTACCCGGGAGTGCGAGCAGTTGAAGCAGGAGACCGAGGGCCGGTTCGAACAGCTGAACGCCCAGGTCGGCGCGCTGACCGCCAAAGAGCACAAGGCCACCGAGGCTTTGGACGGCTGCAGGGCCGAGGCGGAAGCCGCGCTGAAGCGAGTGTCGGAGATGGAGTCTTCCCAGGTGCTGACCCAGACCTCGCTGGCGGATCTCGAACAGAAACTGGCTGCTGCCCTGGAGAGCAAGAACACGCTACAGAACCAGCTCAACGATCGGGAGGCGGCCGTCAGCGGCAGCCAGTCCCAGCTCAGCGACCTGCAGGCCAAAGTGACCGCCCTGGGCGATGAGAAGGTCGGGCTGGCCAGCCAGTTGACCGCGGTCATGGCTGAACTGCAGGCGCTGCAACCGCTGAAAACCGCCCGCGACGAGAAGGCTGTCGCCCTGGCCGCGGCTGAAACCAAGCTGAAAGAACTGCCCACGCTCCAGGCGAAGGTTGACGAACTCGGCAAAGCATTGGCGGAGAAGGACGCCGCGATCGCGGAGGCTGGCAAGCAGGCCGAGAAACTTGCCGCCCTGGAGGCCCAGCAGGCCGAACTGCAGACGAAAAACCAGGAGTTGAGCGCCAAGGCCGAAGAGGTTGGCGGCAAACTGGCCCTGCTCGAGACAGAAAAGACGGAACTCCAGGCTAAACTGACGGAATTCGATGCCGCCAAGCAGGCGCTGGAAGAGAAAAGCCTGGCCCTGACAATGGCGGAAACGCAGATGAAGGAGGCGGAAAAGGCCGGCGAGCAGATCAAGGCGCTTGAGGCCAAGCTGACCGAGAGCAGCATTGCCGCCCAGTCACTGCAAGCCGCCAAGCAGGAGTTTGAACAAAAGGCCGCCGAGGCCGCGGCAGCCGTTGCTGCGGGCGCTGAGACGGTCAAACGGCTGGAGGGCGATCTGGCCCAAGCCCAGCAGCAGGTTAAGGATCTGCTGGACAAGCATAAACTGCAGGCCCAGCAGGACATGGTGCCCAACCTGGAGCAGCAGATAGCCACCCTGCGCGACCAGTTGGCCCAAGTTGAGGCCGCCGGCGCGCAGGCCAAGAAGGAACTGGCCGAGGCGAGTGCGGCCATGATCGCCAAGACGGGAGAAGCCCAGGCGGAAAAGGACACCCTGCAGCAGTCCCTTAACGCCTGTCAGGTGACCATCACCGAGCTGCAGGGCAAGGTGCATGAGTTGCAGAACCAGCTTGGCGCCGCGAGCGAAGAAAAGAAGGCTGAGCCGCCTGCGGTGCAGACCGCTGTCGGTGCGGTGCAGGCGGGTCCGGATCGCGACAAGGACGGCGTGGCCGATGCCGTGGATTTGTGCGCCAACTCGCCCGCTGGCGTCCCAGTCAATGCCCTGGGCTGCGCTGACAAGGCAGGCGTGGTTCTGGAAGGGGTCAACTTCAAATCCGGCACCGCTGAACTGCTGCCCGAAGCGCGGGCGACGCTGGACAAGGTGGCCGCCACCCTGGGCAAGTTGCCTGAGCTCAAGGTTGAGGTGGCCGGGCATACCGATGCGGTCGGCGATCCCGGGCAGAATCAGCGGCTCAGCACCCTGCGGGCCGAGACTGTGGCCAAGTATCTGGTTGGCAAGGGCGTTCCCACTGAGCGGTTGATCGCCAAGGGATACGGCCAGGAAAAACCGATCGCCGACAACACCAGCCCAGCCGGCAAGCGGAAAAATCGGCGGGTCGAACTCCATCCGCTGGCGCAGTGAGGGAAAGATCTCCGATCAACTGACTGGCACAAAGGCATGGGGCGTCGATTAGACGTTTTTCTCTGCCATCCAGTACCAATGAATAAGCCCCGGCTCAATAAAGAGTCGGGGCTTTTTTTTGCCATGCAGCACGGAAGTCGGTGTGGGACTTAAGTTAAAAAGTCAGGAAGCGATTGATCTTTGACCCCAGGAGCCGGGATCAATGTTTGCCTCCCATCCGGTTCACGGCCACAACCCATGGTTCGAAGCGGCGGCCAACTGCCAGTTCCACCTGGTAGCGGGGGCCGGTCTTCTGCAGGTTGGAGGCACCGAGGGCGGCGACGGAATCCAGAACCGGTCGATGCTCCAAGGGTACGTGGATGCGTTCCACCAGGAGCCGGGTGATCCTGCCGGAGACCCTGCGTTTGTTCTTTTCTGTGGTCACGACCGGTTCGACCAGGCCCCGGGCAATGAGCAGGCGGGCGCGATCGCGGTACTGTTGCCGCAGCGCGGCCGGGTCCAGGCCGGCATCGATGGCAAACAGCCGGCTCTCGCTGGTGCGCATCCGCGCCAACCGATCCTCGGCGGCCTTGAGCGGGTCGTACCCTTCAGGTCTCCTATCCACGGTTTGCCGCCGCTGCTCCTCCACGCTTGCCTCGGCCCGGCGCACGGCTGCCTGGTAGGCGGGGTCATCCAATTCCAGGACCACGAAGGCCTCCCTGGTCATTTGCTCCCGTCCACTGTTCCGACCCTCGCCGCCATCGGCCAGCACATCCGCGGCAAAACCGAGTTGCCGCAGTTTGGTCTCATCCAGCCATTCCGGGGGCGCCCAACGACCGGAATAGGGGTTGTCTTGGCCCACGTCCAACGCCTGCCAGCGCAGCATCAGGCTGAGGCCGCTGTTTTCCGCATGGAAGATGGTGGACAGGACGAGCTCACGCTCACTGAGGAGAAGGCGGGATTCGGGTTCGCTCCGCCGATTGGCGGTGACCTGAGCCAGGATTACGGCATCGACGACCGCCAGCAGCGCCAGGGCAAGGAAAAAAAGGGTGCGCGGGGGCAGGGTGATTTTCATGCCAGTCCCTCCACGGCAGCGGCGGCACGGCGCAGCCGTTTAAACACCAGCAGCATGAGGATGGCGGACAGGCCGATGATCAGGAAGAAGAGGTAGTTGGGCATCCAGTCCCACCACCAGTCAAAGAATTTGGTGTAGAGGAAGATGGTGAAGAAGACGTTGCCGCAGTTCACAACCTCGGGCCAGGACAGACGGATGCCAGCCCAGATGGCGAGTGCGCTGGCGACAAATACGGCTGTTTGGTAGATCGCCTCGACGCTTGACCGGGCAAGGGGCAGGTAGCTGGCCTGGCCCCAGTTGGCCAGCACCAGCATGGGCAGGAAAAGCAGGAGGAGGCCGAAGATCCGGTAGATCGGCGCGAACCCGCCAAAGGATCGGTGCGGCAGTACCGAGGCAGCGAACAGCGGGATGGCTGCCGGGAGGAAATGTTCCGGCCGTTTGCCGAAATCAAGCCCGTAGCAGCCGGCCCAGGTTCCGGTACGGGCGGAAAGATAGGCGGCGAGACAGAGGATGCCGGCAGCGAGCAGCAGCCTGGCGTTGGCGGCGTAAGCGAGGAGCAGGCCAAGGCCGCCCAGACCAGGAAGGCGTTGGGCGAGGGGGTGATATGGAAGATCTGGCCAAGCATCGACAGGTTGAGCACGGCGCAGGCGAACGTCACCAGGCCCGCGAGCTTGGCGAAGTAGCCGTGCCGTTCCCTGGCGGCGGCGTACATGGTCGCCGCCAGGCCGAGCACCGGTGCGGCCAGGAGAATGGCA
>JBGSPP010000211.1:0-2238 GCA_041738515.1 Desulfobulbus sp. | reverse complement strand
TTGCCGACGAGCGCATCCAGACCAGGGTCAAGGTGGCCGCAGGCGGCATCAGCGCCGCCATCCGCGAAGAGGCCGAACGGGGCGCCTACGATAGTCTGATGGTCGGCCGGCGCGGCCTGGGGGCCATGGGCAACATGTTTTTCGGCAGCACTTCGGGCGAACTGGTGGACAAGTGCCATCGAATCCCGCTCTGGATCGTGGACGGCAGCGTCTCCTCGGCCCGCTTTCTCCTTGCCGTCCAGAGCCAGCCTTCGTCGCTGATGGCCGCCGACCACCTGGGCTTCATCCTCAAGGACCACCCCGAGGCCGAGGTCTGCCTGTATCATTCCGACAGCGTCTTTGGCAGGCAGCAGCCGGCCAGGGCCGAGGAATTTCACGCCCAGTGGGGCAAGGAGTGGTGCGATCAGTATCTGGATCCGGAAAACTTCCTCTTTTACGCCCACGCCCAGCTGCTGATGGACAGCGGCATGGGTCGCCACCGCATAACCCAGCTGCCCATGCAGATGCACATCGATGTCGGCAGCGATCTGCTCCGCCAGGCCAGGCAGCACCACTGCGGCACCATTGTCATCGGCCGCCGCCGTCGCGACGGCGGCGCGGGCCAGATTCGCGGCGTCTCGGACAAGACCCTCAAGGGGGCGCAAGACGTGGCCGTCTGGCTGGCCGGATAAACGCAAACTCCCGGCAAGGCATCAAAGCTGCCATGGCTATGGTTTCGCGGCCGGGCTGACGATCACCACCGCCGCCTGGTCGGCCCGAAGGTACTTGGCGGCAAGCGCGGTCAGCTCCTCTGCCTTGATGGCGGCAAAATCGGCTTCAATGGTCAGCGGCCACTGCAGCTGCAGCGGATGGCGGCTAGAAAGGTTCATTACCGCCTCCAGCCAGTAGCGGTTGGTCCGCCGGGCGTCGCGGATCGAGGTCAGGGTCGGCTCTAGGGCCCGGCGCAGCTCGTCCTGGCTGACGCCCCTGTCGCCCAGGTTTGCAGCGGTCTGCCTGATGACCCTGGCCAGGGCCGCGGCCTGGTCCGGGGCCACGGTCAAGCGCCCCTGCAGCAGACCGAAATCCGGGCGGATGCGACTGGGCTGGCTGAACACCCGCGGCGAATAGGTGGCCCCCAGCTCCTCCCGGATCTTGACCCGCAGCCGATCGTCGAGCACCGCGGCCAGCAGGTTGAGCCGCCGGGTGCGGCCGATGTCCCAGAAATCGCTGGTGCGCCAGGCTACGGTGAGCAGCGTCTTGTCGATGGAACTGGGCACGGTCAGCTGCCGTTCCTGCCCGGCGGGAAAGACCAGCGGCTGGATCTCCGCCCGGGCCAGCGGCTGCCGCTGTTCGCCGCCGAAATACCTGCCGACCAGCCGTGCCGCCTCTTGCGGATCAATGTCGCCGACCAGATTGATTTCCAGCTCCGCTCCGGCCAGAATCGGCCGCAGCCAGCCCTCGACCTGGGCCAGCTCGAGACGCGACAGCGCATCCCAGCCGGGGAGGCCGTACTCGATGCCGTTGCCGCCAAGAAATTGCTCTCCTCCCAATTGCATCGCCCCTTCCACCGAGCTGTCCATCTGGGCGTACATCTGCTGCAGGAGTTCACGCACCCGGGTCATGGCTTCGGGACGGAAAGCAGGATCGCGCAGCCGGGTACGGGCCAGCTGCAGGAGCAGTTCCAGCTCGCCGCCAAGGCTTGAACCGGCCAGGGAGAAGCTCTCACTGCCAACGCGGAACTCCAGGTTGACGTTGCTCCCGGCCAGGGCCGCGTCCAGCTGCTCCTTGGTCAGGCCACCGACACCGCTCTCGCGGAGCACCGATTCAGCCACCAAACCCATGCCGGCCGCCGGCTCCTCCTGCCGTCCCCGGCCGAACTGGACCGTCATCAGCACCTGATTGGCCTGAAAATCGGTGCGCTTGCAGTTGAGCCGCACCCCGCCCTGGAAGACGGTGGTGGTGAGGCCGATCTCCTGGTGTTCAACCCGCTCGACCACCTCGGCGGCAGACTCCGGCGCAGAAAGATAGGGAAAGGGCACCCGCCGGGCCTCGACCCAGCGGCCCACCGGTTGCTGATCGTTGGCCAGGAAAGCCTGGCGGACCAGTTCCTCGCCCTGGCCACCCGCGAGGCTTGCCTCGACCACGCCCACCACCTGCACCTGCCTGCGAGGACTGGCCCACAGCTGCCGCAGGGCCTCGTTGACCTCCGCCGCGGTCATCCGCGCAAGCATCGGCCCGAAGATGGCCATGTCCTGGTCC
>JBGSPP010000177.1:0-11832 GCA_041738515.1 Desulfobulbus sp. | reverse complement strand
AGAACACCAGACGAGGCATACGCCGTGATGCTGCCGACGGTTGAACAGGCAGCCTGACAACAGGCAGAGATTCCACTTTAAAAATAGAAAAAACTGTCCGAACGAACTGAGCCACTTCTAACTGACTACACCTTCTTTGGTTTCGACCTTCGTTTTGAGGGCGCTGGTGGAGCGGTGGTTAAGCAAAGTCGATTGAACCAGGGCAGTGGTCGACGCGTCGTCAATTGCTTCACCCATAGCTTCCTTGATGGCACCCGGCATTTTTTCTTTCGGATCTACAACCGTCATCTCATTGTTGACCTTCTTCACGCCTTCCACGTGTTTGGCGTATTCGGTTGCCAACTCCTTTTGGGCTGGTTTGATGGTCTCACCCCGTAAGGTGACGATTCCGTCTTTTGCTGAAACCTCTGTTTTAACGGCACTCACGCTCCTATGATACAGAAGGGTGGATTTGACTTTGGTAATCAACCAAGCATCAGAGTGTGCTGCGGGGGACTCACCTTTCAGTACCAACTTATTGTCAACGCTTTTAACCCCGTGCAGGTTCGCGACTGTGTCTGTGGCCAGAGATTTGTTTGATTCTTCCGAAACAGTTCCAGTCAACGTAACGACTCCATTTTTAGACTGAATTGTAATGTCATCACTCTTGAGGTAGGTCTTGAATTCCACCTAGACCCTGCGCAGTTCCTCGTTCTGCATCTCGAGGTCAAGCTGATGCACCCGCAGTTCGAACAGCATCGTCTGGACCTCATCCGACGATTGCGCCGGGAGAATGTCGGGCAGGACCAGCGCGTTTCGCTGGGCGATCTCTTCGGCCCATGTGTGCTGTTCGGCGAGTTCTCCCGGGTGGTCCTGTTTCGTTTCGGCCATGGTCACGTCCTCGGTTGATGGACAGTCGTTGCCTTGCGCCTGTGCCGGTTGTGAAACGAATCTCAAACCTCGACCCTCGCTTTGATCTGACTGCCCCGTATCCCTTGCAACGCAAGTTCAATGCCGAAAAGGCAGCATTGAAAACCTTTCTAACAAATTACATTATTTGAATGAGTTGATGGCAAACTAGGGCACCCTTGGACAAAGCAGGAGCGCCTGCCTGGTGTTGCGCGTTGCGGAAATGTGTCGTTTTATTTTGCAACACTTTACACTCAAGGCCCTTGCTGGAGTGCCAGGTTGCGTGGAATCATGCCGCGTTTCGTGCCGGCATCTGTCGCTGACAAAGATTTCGCAGAAGAGAAGAGTCGATGCGGAAGGAAAAAGAATCGGGAGAGGCCGTGACTGACCAGCACCCAGGCAATGAGCTTGCCCGATTGCGTCGCCGGGCCGAACAGCGAAGCCGGGAACAGGTCCCGGGGAGTTCACCTGTACTGAGCGAGCGGTCAACAATGCGCGCTATGCCATCAACGAGAAGTATCCCGAGCGGCATCCGGACAAGCGCCTCGGCATCACCGGCGAGAGTGTGACGGTCAACGGATGCGCATACGTGCGCCTCATCTTCCTTGATCAGGGAGGGGGAATTGATGTCGATCATCTGCCGGTGCGATTAAGCCCTTCTTTACCATCTGAACCCGTGAAGCCAATTTCCGGATTTCCATTTTCGGATTGGGAAGGGGCGATTTTCAGCCTTGTGGGCCGATGCTGCTGCTAATACAGCGTACGCTTGCGTCATATTGGTGTCTTGTTCATTGAAAAATCAGTCAGTTGGCGAAGCGAAGGCACGGTGATTCTGTATCGTGCCAATTTACCAGTCACTCGTACTTAGCTGGCCGGAACCAGCCGCGAATACACAGCGCTGAAAGCGGTGAAGGCCGGGCAATGTCGGCTGAAGCGCAACTTCAATCGCCGACCGGTGGCGATCAGCCGTCCGGCCAGATACATCAACTCCTGGATCACAGTTCTGAGCCGTCAGCGTTTTGCCGAGTGCCGCACCGGTCCAAAGGGGGCGATCAGGCCCGTTTGCCCGATAAAGCAGAGGATGTTGTGGGCAAAGGCGCCCAACGTCATCACCAGGTCGTTGGTGGCAAACATGCCGCTCGGTAACCGCTCAAGATCCAGAGCGGTCCACCAGCCCTCAAGGGTAATATCCGGAACGAGGAGAAACTGACCTTCTTTATCGATGGTCCACTCGGTCACCCTGACGATTCGCTTGAAGGTAGAGAGGGTTTCCTTGATTTCCATGCGCTCCGTAACGACAATGTCGCCGACCCATTTGCCTGCCCTGGGAGTCTTGACCGGCCCCTCGGCAAACACCTTGTCGCGCCAGGCGACGGTGTCGCTTTTTCGGGGGTTCTATTTGACGATGTAATGCGTCTTCTCTGCGTCTTCCAGGGCGATCAGGGGCTCAAGGGCATCGTTGCCAGGTCCGCCGAACCAGGAGCGGCTGTTTGGTCAGATCCCTGGCGCCGGAAATCACTCGGTTGATGAAGTCAACAAGTCCCCATTCTGGCTATGCTGACTTCCGGGCCGGAGTTCCACCTCCAGGCACCATTCCTCCATGCCGAGATAGGCGGCGATGGGAGCGTAACCATCGTAATCCTTGTATGTGCGGCTTGCACCTTCCTTCCTGGTGTTGGAGTTGTGCTGGGGAAAGACATGCACATCCAGGGGGATGAGACCGTTCCGGAAACCGGTGATTGGGGCCTTGAGCCGCTGAGCGCGATTCGCGAACATTGATTGAGGACTGGGGCAAGGTCGGAGGCGGCCTCGTCCAGTCGCTGACGCAACCGCTCGACCGAGGGAATCCGGCCGATGCTCAGGGCCTGCTTGAAGTAGTCTTCCTCCCGCATGGCGGCAATGGCCTGATAATCGCTTTGGCTCGGACAAAGCAGGCTGAGATAGCTGCGAAGGATATCGATCTCGGTGATGTGATCGCTCCCCTTGGTCACCCGGCCGACATAGCGGCCAAGGTCGCTGTACCGGTTGATGCAGGCGCCGGCCAGGGCCAGCCCGGAATGGCTGGTGGAGAATTCTTCGCTGCTCTGTTCGAGGATCAATCGTTTCATTATTTCATCTGTCGAGTGCATTTTCGGGATAGGTAGACATTGATAAAATTGATAAAAATTTCAATATATTAAACGAATCGCCATGGCTATTTCACTGATGTTCATTGACTGATCCAGGTGAGAATAACAACGTTACTCCCTCGCAGGAGTTCCTGTACGGACCGATCGACTTGCGGCGACCTGGCAAGGCCAGGCGGCGCAAATCCAGCCTCGATTGCCTTGACGAACAGGTAGTCGATCTGTCATGCTTTAGGCCGATCACGCACCCAAAATACGACCTGCGGCCGGCATGTTCCAGATGCCTTCGCAACCCCACCCCACTTCCTCTCACACCGGGACGGCACCCATGTATAAAATACTCCACGAAGCGGATGAAATGAACATCCGCTTCCGGAAGGATCTGGTTGACGCGGAGACCCTGACGCGATTTCTCAACCATATCAACCTCCAGTCCATGCTGCTCAAGACCTCCTCCAGCGAGCCGCGGCCAGGCTGCGCGCCAGGAATCGCCTCGCCGGTTTTCCCACCGGCATCAACCTGTTGCGTGATCCGAACCTGAACAAGGGCTCGGCCTTTACCCAGGAGGAGCGTGAGATCCTGGGGCTGAGCGGCTTGCTGCCGCCGCGCGTCCACACCATCGACGAGCAGGTTCAGCGGGTTCTGGAGAATTTGCGCAAGCAGACCACCGACCTGGGCCGCTACGTCTACCTCATCGCCCTGCAGGACCGGAACAAAACCCTCTTTTATCGGGTGCTGCTCGACAACATCGAAGAACTGATGCCCATTGTCTATACCCCCACGGTGGGGCAGGCCTGCCTTGAGTTCGGGCATATTTTCCGTCGGCCGCGAGGCATCTACATCACCGCCAACGACCAGGGCCGGGTGGCGGAACTGCTTGGCAACTGGCCGTTCAACGACATCCGCATCATTGTGGTCACCGATGGCGAACGCATTCTCGGGCTCGGCGATCTCGGCGCCGACGGCATGGGCATTCCGGTGGGCAAACTGGCCCTGTACACGGCTTGCGCCGGCATTCAACCGTCGCTGAGTCTTCCGGTCACCCTGGACATGGGCACGGACAATGCCCGGTTGCTGAACGACCCGCTTTATATCGGTCTGCGGCAACCGCGCCTGCGCGGCGAGATCTATGATGAGATGATCGAAGAGTTCGTCCTGGCAGTGCAGCAGGTTTATCCGGGCGCCCTGATCCAGTTCGAGGATTTCGCCAATCGCAATGCCTTCCGATTGCTGCAGCAGTATCGTGATCAGGTGTGCTGTTTCAATGACGATATTCAGGGGACCGCCTCGGTCACGGTGGCCGGCCTCTTCTCCGCCCTGCGTATTACTGGCGGCAAGCTTGCGGAGAAGCGATTTCTTTTCCTTGGCGCCGGCGAGGCTGGGCTCGGCACCGGGGAACTGCTGGTGTCGGCGCTGGTTGAAGAGGGGCTGACGGTCGAGGAGGCGCGGCAGCGCTGCTGGTATGTCGATTCCAAGGGGCTGGTCGTGTCCAGCCGCTTGGACCTCGTCGGCCAGAAACGTCTCTACGCCCATGATCACCCGCCGGTGCAGGATTTCCTCACCGCCATCGAGGCCCTGCGACCGCACGCCATCATCGGCGTGTCCGGGCAGGCCAAGCGATTCACCCCCGAAGTGCTCGAGGCCATGGCCAGGATCAACGAGCGACCCATTGTTTTTTCGCTCTCCAACCCCACCTCCAAGGCGGAGTGCACCGCAGAGGAGGCCTACACCTGGACCGGAGGACAGGCCATATTCGCCAGCGGCAGCCCGTTTGCGCCGGTGTCCATCGGGGGCAAGAAACTCTACCCGGCACAAGGAAACAACGTCTATATCTTTCCCGGCGTCGGCTTGGGGGTCATGGCCAGCGGGGCAACACGGGTGACTGACGAAATGTTCCTGACCGCGGCCCGGGTGGTTGCCCGGGAAGTCACCGAGGCAGACCTCCAGTTTGGACGGCTCTATCCGGCCTTGCCGAGAATCCGGGAGGTGTCGCTGGCCGTTGCCGTCGCCGTCGCCGAGGTGGCATATCAGAACGGCCTGGCAGGTCGTCCCAGGCCTGACGACCTCAACCAGTTCATCAGGGCGCAGATGTTTGTGCCGGAGTATCACAGTTACGTCTGACTCGGGCTTTGTCCTGGAATTTCATTTTCTCTGAACGGCATGGTTGACTTCCGGAAGGTTTATTGATACGAATTTTTACTCTTGGCACAGTGCCAGGCCAAGCGAGCCAACGCTTTATTTTCACAATCTTAAGGAGGAAAAACATGAAAAAATTGTTGAGCCTTGTCGGTGGGATGAGCCTGATGCTGGCAACCAGCGCCTTTGCCGCCGATACCGTCAAGATAGGGTTGATGGGGCCCATGACCGGCGCCTGGGCTGCCGAAGGGCAGGAAATGAAACAGGTCGTTGATATGCTGGCCGAGGAACTCAATCAGCAGGGCGGCCTGCTGGGCAAGAAGGTGGAGGTCATCAGCGAGGATGACGCCGGCGATCCCCGCCAGTCATCGCTTGCCGCCAACCGTCTGGCCACCCAGGGGATCGTCGCCGTGATCGGCACCTATGGCTCCTCGATCACCGAGGCCTCGCAGAATATTTACGACGAGGCCGGCATTGTCCAGGTTGCCAACGGCTCGACCGCCATCCGCCTGTCGGAGAAGGGCCTGAAGAACTTTTTCCGCACCTGTCCGCGGGATGACGAGCAGGGCAAGGTGGCCGTGGCCACCATTGGCAAGCTTGGCTTCAAGAAGATCGCCATTCTCCACGACAACACCTCCTATGCCAAAGGTCTGGCCGAGGAAGCCCAAACAAACCTCAAGGGCATGAGCATCCCTGTGGTATTTTTTGACGCTCTCACCCCAGGCGAGCGTGATTACAACGCCATCCTCACCAAGATGAAGGCCTCCAATCCGGATTTTGTCTTTTTCACCGGTTACTATCCCGAGGCCGGCCTGTTGCTGCGCCAGAAGAAGGAAATGGGCTGGAATGTGCCTTTCATGGGCGGCGATGCGGTCAATAATCCCGATCTGGTCAAGATCGCCGGCGCACCGGCCGCGGAAGGGTTCTCCTTCCTGACCCCGCCCCTGCCCAAGGATCTCGACACCCCCGAGGCCAAAGCTTTTGTCGCCTCCTTCCAGAAGAAATTCTCCACCGAGCCCAAGTCCATCTATCCGGTGCTGGCCGGAGACGGGTTCCGGGTCGTAACCGCCGCGATCAAGGGCGCCGGGTCGGCAGAACCGGCCAAGGTTTCCGCCTACCTGAAGACCACCCTCAAGGATTTCCCCGGTCTGACCGGCAAACTCTCCTTCAATGACAAGGGTGATCGCATCGGTGAGGTATATAGGGTGTACAAGGTAGACGCGCAGGGCAACTTCGTTCTCCAGCCCTGACGGCGAAATTCCACCTGCCGCAAGGGCCATGCCGGTCCTTGCGGCCATCTGGAGTCGCGATGGAACAATTTTTCCAGCAGTTGACCAATGGCCTGGCGGTGGGGGGCATCTACGCCCTGATCGCGCTGGGCTACACCATGGTCTACGGGGTCTTGAAGCTGATCAACTTCGCCCACGGCGACCTGTTCACCATCGGTGCCTATCTTGGGCTGACCCTGCTCACCTCGCTCGCCCTGACCGATCATGTCGGCGGCTTTCTCGGCGTCGGCCTGCTGGCCCTGATGGTCATGGGCCTGGTCGGCATCATCGGCATGCTTCTGGAGCGGATCGCCTACCGGCCGCTGCGGGAATCGCCCCGTTTGTCGGCGGTGGTCTCGGCGCTGGGCGCCTCGATTTTCTTCCAGAACGCGATCATGCTCATCTACGGGGCCAAATTCTACGTCTATCCCCAGGATCTGCTGCCGAAAATACCGGTTTACATCTTCGGCATGCCCGTGCCGCTGATGCGCATCCTCATCCTGGTGGCCTCGGTGGTGATGATGGTCGCGCTCTATCTCTTTGTCCAGAAGACGAAGATCGGCACCGCCATCCGTGCCGCGGCCATTGACCAGGGCGCGGCACGGCTGATGGGCATCGACGTTAACCGGGTAATTATGTTGGTCTTCTGCATCGGCCCAGCCTTGGGCGGCGCGGCGGGGATGATGGTCGGCATCTACTACGGCCAGATCAACTTCACCATGGGCTGGATCTACGGACTCAAGGCTTTCACCGCCGCCATCCTGGGTGGGATCGGCAACATACCCGGGGCCATGGTCGGCGGCCTGCTCCTGGGCGTTATCGAGGCGCTGGGCGCGGCCTATATCTCCATTGCCTGGAAGGACGCTATTGCCTTCTTCGTCCTGATCGTGATTCTCATCGTCCGGCCGACCGGACTGCTCGGCGAGCGGGTGGCGGAGAAGATATGAAGCACTCGGAACGCATTCTCTACCCCGTCCTGTTCGCTGTCCTTCTGGCCGCGCCGCTGGTGCTCGACCGGTATTGGCTGGACGTACTCAACAGCGTCGGCCTCTACGTGATTCTCGGCCTGAGTCTCAACATCATCCTCGGCCATGCCGGCATGTTTCACATGGGGCACGCGGCCTTCTACGCCATTGGCGCCTACACCACGGCCATCATCAACACCCGCTACGGCATCCCCGTGCTCTGGATCATGCCCATAAGCGGTCTGGCCGCGGCCCTGTTCGCTCTGGTGGTGGCCCGGCCGATCATCCACCTGCGCGGCGACTACCTGCTGATCGTCACCATCGGCATGGTGGAGATCGTCCGCATCGCCCTGATCAACAACGTTTTCGGCATCACCGGCGGCGCCAACGGCATTTTCGGCATCGCCCGGCCGGACCTGTTCGGCTTCAAGCTCCGCCAGCCGCAGCACTTCTTCTACTTCATCTGGCTGTTCGTCGCCCTGACCGTGTTCCTCTTCTCGCTCCTGGAAAACTCCCGTTTTGGCCGCGCTCTCAAGTACCTGCGCGAGGATGAGGTTGCGGCCGAGGGCAGCGGCATCAACACCGCCCACTACAAGCTCGCGGCCTTTGTCCTCGGCGCGGGCTGGGCCGGCATGGCGGGCACCATCTTTGCCTCGAAGATGACGATCATATCACCGGAATCGTTCAGCTTCTGGGAATCGGTGGTGTTGTTCATGATCGTCATCCTCGGCGGAGCGGGCAACATTGCCGGTGTCATCCTCGGCGCCTTCCTGGTCGTCGGCCTGCCCGAGGTCTTCCGCGATCTCGCCAGCGCCCGCATGCTCGTCTATGGCGTGGCCATGATGTTCATGATGATCTACCGCACCCAGGGGCTGCTGCCGCCTCGGCCGCGAGTCTACTCCTTGCATACCGTTCGGGAGACGCAGTGACTATCCTCAGCCTCGATCACATCACCAAGCGTTTCGGCGGCCTGACCGCGGTCAACCGGGTCTCGTTTGATGTCAAGCCGGGCAGCGTGGTTGGCCTGATCGGTCCCAACGGTGCCGGCAAGACCACGGTCTTCAACCTGATCACCGGCAACTACCGGCCGGATGAGGGGCAGGTGCATTTCCAGGGCCAGTCCATTGGCGGCCTGCCCACCCACCGCATCGTCAGCATGGGTATTGCCCGCACCTTCCAGACCATCCGCTTGTTCCAGAACATGTCGGTACTGGAAAATGTGCTCGCCGGCTGCCATTGTCGGATGCGGGTCGGCATGCTGGGATCGCTCCTGCACACGCCGTTTCAGCGCCAGGAAGAGGCGACCGCCCTGCGCCAGTCGCTGGCCGAGCTTGCCTTTGTCGGCCTGGAGAACGAAGCCGGCAATCTGGCCAAGAACCTCTCCTACGGCAACCAGCGCTTGCTGGAGATTGCCCGCGCCCTGGCCACCCAGCCGAAACTGCTTATTCTGGACGAGCCGGCCGGCGGCATGAACGAGCAGGAGACCCAGGCCCTGATCCAGCTCATCGGCAAGATGCGTGAGCGTGGACTGACCATCCTGCTCATCGAGCACGACATGAAGCTGGTGATGAAGGCCTGCGACCAGCTGGTGGTGATCGAGTACGGCAGCAAGATCGCCGAAGGAACCCCGGAAGAAATTCAACAGAACCCTCGAGTGATCGAGGCCTACCTTGGCGCGGACAGCGACGACGAGGACTGATGCTGCTGGTAATCAACGATCTGTATGTGCGGTACGGTAATGTCGAGGTGCTCCACGGGATCAACCTGACCGTGGGCGAGGGCGAGATTGTCACCATCCTTGGGGCAAACGGGGCCGGAAAGTCGACCACGCTGCTCAGTATCAGCGGTCTGGTGAGACCGTCCCAGGGCGAGATCCTCTTTGAAGGCAGGGCCCTGCACAAGATGCAGGCCCATCAGGTGGTGCAGGCCCGGATCAGCCAGTCGCCCGAGGGCCGGCGGGTCTTCGGCACCCTGACTGTGGAGGAGAACATCAACCTCGGCGCCTTCACGGTCAGCGACCAGGCCAAGATCGCCCGCACCCGTGACTGGATCTATGAACTCTTTCCCCGTCTGGCCGAACGGCGGCAGCAGCTGGCCGGTACGCTCAGCGGAGGCGAGCAGCAAATGCTGGCCATCGGACGCGCCCTGATGAGCGACCCCAAGGTGCTGCTGCTCGACGAGCCCAGCCTGGGGCTGGCGCCGCTCCTGGTCAAAACCATTTTCGAGACCATCAAGCAGATCAACGCCACCGGCGTCACCGTGGTCCTGGTGGAACAAAACGCCAAGGCCGCGCTTAAGCTGGCCCATCGCGGCTACGTCCTTGAGGTCGGCCGGATCATCCTCGAGGGCGAGGCCAAGGCCCTGCTGGGCAACCCGGACGTGCGCAACGCCTATCTTGGCGGCGCCTGAGCCGGCCGCGTTCGTCTGCTACCGGATCCGGGAACGCCGCCGCACCGTTGTTGCCGGCCCTGTTCAATTGCCCGCGGCGACGCTGGCCACCATTGCCAACTCTGGAGCACCCGCATGATGCACCTCCTGACCGCCTGCTATAACCTGGCCATCGGCAGCTGGCTGGGAGGGGCGGCGCTATTCACCTTCCTCCTGACCCCAACGCTTTTTGCCTCCTATTCCCGCGATCTGGCCGGGAACATCGTCGGCGTGCTCTTTCCCGGCTACTTCCGCTGGGCTCTGGCCTGCGGCACGGTGGCGCTGCTGTGCCGGATTGCGCTTCGGGGCCGGTTCGCCCAGGCTTCCTGCCTGATCATCGGTCTGATGCTGGCGCTCACCGCCGGCCAGGCCTTTGTGGTCGAACCGCGCGCTGCAGCCCTGAAACAGGAGATCCGCTCCTTTGAAACCACACCAACGGATCATCCCCTGCGGGTCCGGTTCAGAAAGCTGCACGGCCTCTCCATGGCCGCCAACCTGGCGGTCATCGTCGGCGGGGTGGCGCTGGTGCTGCTGGCCTCAATACCCCCTGTGGCTCCGGAAGGTCGGCGCGAAACACCGGCGGCCATCTCCTCGCCGGCGCAATCGGAGCGGTGAGACGGTCGGCGCCGGCCGGTTCTCCCCACCTCATCTCCCATCCATTCCGCGCAGCGGTTTTTTCTTACCGGACACCACGAAAAAGACAGGATTCGTTGCAAGCGTCTCGGATTCTCCGGTTGCCCGTTCAGTGCAAGGCTATCAGCCAGCATATGAGCACTGTCGCCAGGGTCAGGGCAAGGAGAAACAACTGGCGGGCTGGCCTGACGGTTTTCTCCGCCATGCCGGCAAGGCAGGCGATCGCGCCCAACCCGATGCCGACGAGAAAACCGAAGAGGTGGGCGCCCAGGTCGGTGCGCACCCCCTCGCTGCCGAGAAAGGCCAGCAGACCCGCTCCAGCGCCCAGCGGCAGCAAGCATTCCCGGATCGACCGGGTGCGGAAACGGACAATCTGCAGCCCGGTCAGGATGCCGATGGCGGCAAACACCGAGGTGGACAGCCCGACTGAGAAGTGGTCCCCCTGGCGCAGGATGACGTTGAGCAGGTTGCCGCCCGCACCGGCGAGCAGCAGCAGCAGCCAGCCGCTGCCGTAGCCAAGCACCTTGCAGAGGAGATGGGTCACCAGCCCGCCGATAAGGCAGTTGCCGGCCAGGTGTACCAGGTCGGCGTGCAGGGTCAGGGCGGTGATCAGCCGCCACCATTGGCCCTGTTCAAGGATGGCATCGGCGTTGACCGCGCCCTGTTCAAACCAGCGGCTGCCGTTTCGCCACGGTCCGGTGTGGAAGAAAAAGATGGTCAGCAGGGCCATCATCCCCAGAGTGGGCGGGGTGCCCGGCTGGGTGGCGGGACGGGCCGGCGGAGGCGCTGGCCAGGCCAGGTTTTCCTGACAATAGTCCTGCCAGTGCCGTCGCGCCCGCTCGACATCCGCAGCCGCAACCAGCAAGGCACCGCTGCGGTCGTCATAGGAGTATTCGATGCCGACCGCGTCCAGGACCAGGCCCATGGCCTCAAGATCGTCCGAGGATGCATCCCCCAGCAGCGCCAGTTCCGGCCAGTCGTTGGCCGCGGATCTGCCCGGGAAGAAGAATGTGCGGTGGGAGGAAAGGCGAAAACGGGGGCGCATCAGGGGCCGCCGATTTGTCCTAAAATGCTTGACTGCGCCTCTGTCATGCTTACAATAGGTCTCGTTTAGTTAAGTATACATGGCGGTTCATCCGGGGCGACTCCCACGTCCCCTGGCGAATCAACCCCGGGCCGAAATTGGTTCTGCTCGACATCGATCACCAGAGGATATGCATTATGCTTGCTCTTTTCAAACGCTGCACTCCCTTTTTCCTGGTCCTGTTCGCCTTGACCTGCCTTGAGGCAGGCCTGACGGCTGACTCAGCCGAGGCCCGGTCTAAATCCGGCGGTCGGTCATTCAGTAGCCCGGCCACGCGGCAGGCGCCGCAGTCGGCGCCCAGCCAG
>JBGSPP010000120.1:0-12811 GCA_041738515.1 Desulfobulbus sp. | reverse complement strand
GCCGGGGCGGTGTCTGCCACGCCCGGCACGGCGCCGAGTTGGCCCCACCGCTGCTGCGCGAGCTGGGCTACGGCGATGAGGACATCCAGGCAATCTGCCACTGCATCCGTGCCCATCGCTATCGCGGCGGCATCGAACCTGTGTCTCTGGAGGCGCAGATCCTGTTCGATGCCGACAAGCTCGACTCCATCGGCGCCATCGGCATCGGCCGCGCCTTTCTCTTTGCCGGCCAGATCGGCGCCCGCCTCCACAACCCGGAGATCGATCCCGCCCAAACCAGCGCCTACACCGTGGAGGACACCGCCTACAGGGAATTTTACGTGAAGATGTCGAAGGTGCGCGATCAGATGCTGACCCCGGTCGGCCGCCAACTGGCCGAACATCGGCACGCCTTTATGGAGACCTTTTTCAGACAGCTCACCCGGGAAGTGGGAGGGATGGCGCCGTGAATCAGACCGCGGCAGACAACGGCAGGCTGAAACTGGTGGTGTTCGACTGCGATGGGGTCATGTTCAACTCCAAGGAGGCCAACCGTGCCTATTACAACCACCTGCTCCAAGCCTTCGGCTGCCCCTCCATGGACGAGGACGAACTGAACTACGTCCATATCCATAACGTAAACAACTCGGTAGTGCATATTTTCCGCAATCACCCACACATTGCCCAAGAGGCGGTGAACGCCTTTCGCAGAGATCTGGACTACACTCCGTATCTGCAATATATGCTGATGGAGCCGGATCTGGTGGATTTTCTCAGACTCATCAAACCTCGCTTCCATACGGCCATCTCCACCAACCGGACCGACACCATGGAAACCATCCTCGACACCTTTGGCCTGCGCCCCTGGTTCGACATGGTGGTCACGGCCTTGACCGCACCGCGGCCGAAACCGGCACCGGACGGGCTGATGATGATCCTGGAACGGTTCGGGGTCAGGCCGGAAGAGGCAATCTATATCGGTGATTCAGAGATAGACCGGGAACACTGTGCCGCAGTTGGCGTGGACCTGATCGCGTTTCGGAACAGGGCCCTGCAGGCCCGGTATCATGTGGATAACTTTCAAAGCATCATCGGCCTGCCCCCGTTCAAAGGAACAAACGACCGATAAATACGCCTGCCGCTACTCGCCCTCGTCCAGGCGGCGAAGCCCTTCCATCAGGATCATCATAAAATCGCCAATCTCCCGCGCCGTCATCAAGGCTTCCGGCAGACCGGGGAGGAAATGAAAGTCGCCCTTTTTTTCGGTGAGCATGGCGTACACCGCCTCCTGATTATCAAGGTCGTCAAACCGGGCAGCCAGCAACCCGCCTTCCCGGAACGTCACTCTCGCCGACCTGTCGCCAAAATTCATGATCAGCCGGCCCGTTTTCTGGTGCATGTGAAAAACCTGAAGCAACTCCGCCGGCACGATCGCCTCAATCCTGCCACTGATTACGGAGGCATCGTTGACCGGAATGGCGGCGGCCTGAGCCAGCATGCTGTCTGCCACCGGCTTGTCGGTCAACCGGAACTTGATCAGTCCGGTACACCCGCCGCAGGTGAAAACCGTCTTCCGTTCTTTGGCAAAACCGGAAGCGGCGTGGGGCAGGAGGGCAAACAGCAGTCCCGTGAGTTCACGCACCAGGATCAGGCAGGCAGGGCGCCCCAGAGGCAACTCGACAGCCTTGTCGGTGAGGATAAAGCAGTCCTCTTGACTGTATATTGGGCAACTCCTGACATGCGTGATTTCGAACGGGGCTTTAAAGGTATTCATTCCATCTCATGGCAGGTGAACGCGAACGATATAATTATGGTACTCTATTCCCATCGGATCACTCAATGAATTGTTGCCGACGTCCTAGATCATCGGCTTTTTTTCACCGCCGTTGATGCGACTTGTTTCCCGTTTTTAAATGCTATACAATACAACAAAAAATTACCTCCGGCCGCCAGACTGGACTATCCATTCATCCGGTTTCGAGGCACTCAACAGATCGTTTATCAATATAACTGATTAACTAATTAATAATACAGGATATTATTGCCATGGCCATGGGTTCTCAGCAACTGACCGAAGATTACGAGCAACTCAAGGAACTTATCGAACTGTACCCTAATATCACCATTGTCGCGGCGGAAGGCCAACCGCCAGACAACTATGAACTGGAATACCATCTTCGTGGATTCATCAAAGAGGAAAGCGGGACGGTGGCAATCGGCGACAGCCACAAGGTCCGCATCAGCCTGCCGTTCGGGTATCCGCATTTTGCTCCCATTGCCAAACCACTGACCTCCATCTTTCATCCGGACATCGATCCCGCTGCCATACGCATCGCCGACCGATGGCAGCAGAATCCATCCCTGCCCGATCTGGTACTGCTCATCGGCGAGATGATCTGCGGCAACATTTATTCTCTAGAAGATCCGTTCAATCAGGATGCCGCTGACTGGTACAGAAACAACCAGGCCAAATTGCCGCTTGATTCCCTCAGCCTTGCCGATATCGTCGAGTCCGAAGAAGGTTTCGAATCCCTGGTCGACGACACCTTTGCCTCTTTGGGCCTGGAAACTGATGAGTTCCTGGAACCGGAAGCGTCCGTCAGCGAGGAGGACATCCAACGCATCCGTGATCTTTTCGCGCAGAACAAGGTATTCACTGCCAACAAGCTCCTGATGGACCTCCCAGAGAACGCTGAATTTCCCGACCGCGATGAGGTGCAACAGGCCATTGGCAAGGTGCTGCGGAAAACGGATCAGCTGTTCAAAATGGCGGAACAGCTTGAGGATATAGGTAAATTTGGCGAGGCCGCCGAAGTGGTAGATAACCTTCTGGCGATCGCAGCCGATGCCCCCGGCGCCGAGTCCCTTCGGGACCGAGTGCAACAGGCATTTCTCTTGGCGTCTCGGACTCAGAGCGCCTCCGGGCCCGAAGGGACCTCGGCCGTGGCAAAACCAGGATCTGGAAGCAAGAGGTCGAAACAGACGCTCGCAAGCGAACCAGCGCCAACGCCATCCACGGCCAAAGAAAAATTCACCCTTACCCTGGTCAACCTCCCTTACAAGCCGATATTGCTTACCCTGCTTCTGCTCGGTATTGGTCTAGGCACGACTTCCCTCTATTTCAGGGATCAGAGTATTTTTAACCAGTCTCAGGCTACCTTCCTGAAAAGCAGGACGCTGGTCGACAAACATGAATTCGAAAATGCCCGCCAGGGGCTTGAAGCCGCACTGGACTTGCTGAACCAGTTGACGGTTCTGCGCTTTCGCAAGAGCGGCCTGGAAAAGAATATCAATGAAGTCCTCACATCGCCTACCCTCCAAGAGGGGCTGCAGGGTCGCGTGCTCCATGGGGGCACGTACACATCGGTCAATCAAGCAGCAGCCCTAAATGAATTGGCAGCCCTCAATGAGAAGGCACAAGCTCTGGTTAGCCAGGACAAATTGTCCGAGGCTCTAGCCATCTACCGGAAAGCCTTGCAACATGCTGAGAAAAACGACCTCGACAGCCAGAAGGCTGCCATTAAGGATTACATTCGCTCGGTGGACCTTCGAGACGCTTTGGCACGCGCAGAAAAAGCGGAAAAGGAGAAAAATTGGAACGCAGCTGCCGAGGCATACCGACAGGCGCTCACCCTTTCCGGAGACCTGACCGATCTCGGCTCAGCCAGCGATATTACCAGTCGTTTAACCGCAGCCGCTTTTCGACACGAACTCGACCAATCGAAGAAAGCCTTCAGCCAGTCGCAATGGCAGGAGACCATCACCTTTCTCCAGCAGGCACAGCAGGCCCTCACTGCCAATCCCGACGCGGTAACCGCCAAGGAACGCCAGGACCTCCATCAACTTCTGGTCAATGCCCAACTCTACCGCTCACTCTCGGTAGCCCGCGAGGCCTATCAACAAAAGCATTGGCCCGAGGCAATCGGCGAGTACCAAAATGCCCTCGATCTGCTTGGCCGCGAAGCCAGCGGTGCAGACAACTCCCTGAGTGAATCAATTGCCAAAGTCGAAAAGACACTGCTCATGGTCAAGGTCGCACAGCTCCAGGAAAAGGTGGTACTAGCTGAAAATAAGAACGACCTGCCAAGTGTCGTCGAACTGAGCCGTGAGATACTGAAACTGATCCGGTCCAGCAAGCATGTGGGGGATCAGGCAGTAAAGACAGTGATACAGAAAGTTACCGACCAGATTGAAAAGAATCTGGAACAAATCGTAAAAAATGAACGGATCAATTGGCTGGAAACACATTTTGAGGAAATCTTCCGCGCCAATTACCCAACCTTTCAGGGATCCAAACTTCTGCAGCCCAAAGCGGTCTTCTTCAAGAAAGTTGATAATAAGATCATATTCACCCTCACCTGCACTGAACGAAGCCAGGGCAGTTCCTCCAAATTGGAGCTCAACTACATGTTCGACGAAGGAACAGGCAAGTGGTCCGCCTATAGCGGCAAATGAATCGGCGACAGGCTCGGCGCCTATTGTGTTCCACAGAGTCACCCTTGCGAGTGCCAACAAGAGAGAATCTGTTACCTGCCCCACATACACATCGATTGATGGAATAGTCCTTGGTGAGACCTTGGGATCAAGTACGATTCGTGTGCACAACAAAAAAACCCGGTATCCTTACGGATACCGGGTTTTTTATATATGGTGCCGAAGGCGAGATTAGTCGGATTGATATAACTAGCTGAAATTATTAGGGGCAATTTGACCAAAGTTGCCCCTTTATTGTCATGATTCGCAACCTATCCGCAACCATTTTCCACGTTTTGCAATGGTCTCAAGAAAGGTAGGAATGTTGGGTGGATCAAGACACGAATCCGCACTGCTGTACCCAATTCTCCCGGCCAACTCGAGCCAACTCAAGAGAAGCACAGCATTATGAACACCATCGACAACGAGACCCACGCCACCATAGAAGCAGCCCTCAACACCATCATGACCGACATGCTCGATGACCTGGTGGATGGTGGAAAGGTGTTGGCCCAGGATATCCGTGACCACCTCCAGGTTGCCACGGCCCCCACCCCCAACCTGGAACGCATCGCCGCGCTGGACGCCGCCGCCTCTCGGTAAACCCTTCCCCTTCTTTCTGGTCAGCTTCCCGGCTGACCGTTCTTTTCCCCGCAATTTACGCTACGTAAGAGTTTCGTTTACAGTTCTGAACTCCGCCCCTGCCTACACCACACCTGTCGTCCCTGTCACCTAGGCCCACACAGTCATGCTTGGCCCTGTCAAATACCTATGCACCTTTGACTGTGAGGGGGTGCACTTCAACTGAAGTTCGTCCAGCCCGAGGCCAGTGAGCGGCTTCAGTGCTGGTGTGGTCAGCTTCTGCCCGCGGCTGCGACGCGGCGATACCTGCCTCGGCATTTTGCCGGTGATTTTCAAAAGAAGGGTACCCCTATTTTCTGGGGCCTGGGGCAGGACCCTGGCTTGTCTCAAGACCGGGGGGTGGATTGGATACCTTGAGGGTGTGGGACCGCTCTGAGGAAGTGGAGGTATCCCCTGTGGCCTTCTCAGTCAAGCAACTGGTGCCCTGCTGCCGTTTGACCGGCTTTTCATGCACCAGCATGGTCCGCCTGCAAGGCTGTAGAAATTAACCCGATCAGGGGCGGCCAGTGCTTCAGTTGGCGGACGGCTGAACGCCACGGCACAACACCAGATACACCCCATCGGGCCCGAAACGCACAGGGGAAGCACGCTTCGGGCCCGATGCTTGGTTAAGCCAGAATACTTTCCACCGGCGTGTATTCCAGACCAAAGGCCTCGGCCACGCCATTGTAGGTCACCTTGCCGGCGACCACGTTGAGGCCATCGCGCATGCCCTTGCTTTCCCGCGCCGCCTGCTTCCAACCCTTGTCGGCGAGAGCCGTCGCATACGGCAGAGTGGCGTTGGTCAGAGCCATGGTCGAGGTCAGGGGCACTGCGCCAGGCATGTTGGCCACGCAGTAATGAATGATTCCGTCCACCTCGTAGATCGGGTTTCCATGGGTCGTCGGCTTGGAGGTCTCGAAACAGCCACCCTGGTCGATGGCCACGTCGACAATCACCGCGCCTTTCTTCATGGTCTTGAGCATCTCCCGGGTCAGGAGCTTGGGCGCCTTGGCCCCGTGCAGGAGCACCGCACCGATGACCGCGTCCGCCTCCTGCACAAGCTGGCGGATAATGGCCGGCGAAGACATCATGGGGAAACAATTCTTTGGCATGATCTCGGAGAGATGGCGCAGTCGCGGCAGGCTCATATCAAGCAGATAGACCTTGGCGCCCAAGCCGCTGGCCATGGTGGCCGCATGGGTGCCGACCACTCCGCCGCCGAGCACCAGCACCGTGGCCGGGGCCACACCGGGTACGCCGCCAAGGAGAATGCCACGCCCGCCTTGGGCCCGCTCGACGTACTTGGCCGCTTGCTGGGCCGCCATCCGGCCGGCGACCTCGCTCATCGGCGTAAGTAGCGGCAGGGTGCCATCCGGGCTGGTGATGGTCTCGTAGGCAATGCAGACCGCCCGGCGGGAGAGCATGGCCCGGGTCAGTTCTTCCGAGGCTGCGAAGTGAAAGTAGGTGAAGACAATTTGCCCCTCCCGGATCTGTTCGTATTCTTTGGGCTGCGGCTCCTTGACATGCATCACCATGTCCGAGCGCTGGTAGATGGCCGCCGGATCAGCCACAATCTCGGCCCCGGCCTGTTGGTAGGCATCGTCCTCAAAACCACTGCCCACGCCCGCATTCTTTTCGACCAGCACGGTGTGTCCCTTACGCGCCAGGATTTCCGCCCCGGCCGGGGTCATGCACACCCGATTTTCCTCTGTTTTGATTTCCTTTAGTATTCCGACGATCATGGTTCACCTCGCTGTCATGGAGAATGGAATCCGCCGTGCTGGCGGCAAACTGTCAGATGCCGGCTCACCGCTCGCCGGTTTCGATATAATGCGCAAATTCCTTGGACGACATGCCTTCCAACCCGAGGTTGTACAGGGTTCTGCCATTTGCGAAAAAGTCCTCCTCTAGGAGGTACTCGCCTAGCCGAGCCATGAGTTCCATCCTCGGCATGGCCAGCCCATGCAGGCGGCCCAATTCGATCATTGGCACCAAACCGGTGGGGATGTCCTCAAGCACGTAGCGAGTGCGCAGGCTCTTCTGGCCGACAATGCCGGCATAGGCAGGATTGGCGCGCACCGCCTCGGAGAGTGTTGGCTTGTCCACACCGTAGGCCACCCGATACCAGTCGCGGATGGATAGCATCTTGATGCCAAGCGCACTGGCAAGCGCTAACCGCTCCAAGTCGAGTTTCTCGACAAAGGCGCCGATACTCGGGGTGATACCCTCGTAGTAGTAGAGCCACTCGTGCCGACTCTCGATCAGGGAGGTATTGAGCAGGGTCGGGGTGGGGTGAACTATGGCGTTGGCGTTGCCAAGGCTTGGCTCCATGATGTTTTTTCCAGCAACGATCTGGGGAAAGATGTCCTTGAACAGGGCCACGACCCTGCTCGTCTCCCGCACCGGCATGGCCGCCAGCACCAGATCTTCCTTGATACCGAGTATATTGGCATGCCCAGGTTTCGGACTCCTGCAGGCGTAGATGAGGCTGTTGGTTTCGGCGATTGTCACCTTGGCGGTACAGCCCCTGCTGTCGAGCACCTGGCGGAACTCCAGGGTGCCGCAGGTGGCACCGGGATGGAGGATGACGATCTGCCCGTTGGCAAGCACCGGGACACAGCTCTCGGCGATGGCCCGGTGGGCCGTGGCCGGCGCAACCACCATGACCACATCGGCGCCATCCACCGCCTTGGCTAGATCCGTGGTCGCGAACTCGAGTTTGCCGAAGCCTTGGACTACCCCCTCGACGCGGATGCCGCCCAACTCATTGATGGCGTTCACCGTCTGGTCGAAGATGTCGTAAAGGCGAACCGGATACCCCATGATGGCGAGATGGCCGGCAAGGGACTGGCCACCGTTACCGCCGCCGATAATTGCCCATCGTGTCTGTGTGTTCATGTGCAAACGCTCCTTGAAAAGGGAATCGAACGAGTTGATACCCCGGGAGTAGCAAGGTGCGTGCCTGATGAAAATTAATCACAAGTATTTGAAATAATACAAAGTTATTGAATAACTTCGCCAAACGTGCCGACCACCACCAGGGTGATGAGGAATGGGCGGCGACTCGTTTTTCCCGGAAACCCACGCGCTACGTGCTTTTTCTGCTTGCCACGCACTTTTTCTCAATGTTAAACATGACCAAAATTGAGATGATCGCATCCGGGAGGCTCATCCATGACGACAGCGGTACTCAAAGGCACCATCGCCACCTCCGAGCAAATGCATCGGGAGATCGCCGAATCCCACCATCGTTCCCGCCTGTACGGGGTCTGCAGCGAGGAGCGCAACGCGGACCAGGTGCGCCTGACGCCCTCCGAACTCAAGGAACGGCTGAACCGGAACCGCGATCTTCTCGAGGTGGTCACCGCCCATGTCGACGAGTTCTACAACCTGCTCTCCCCGGATGATTTCATCACCGCCCTGGCCGACGACGAGGGGTATGTCCTCTACCTCGCCGGTAGCGACGCCATCCGCGCAAAGTATGAGGAGCGCAACTTCGCGCCCGGGTTTCGCTGGACTGAAAAGGACGTGGGCACGACTGCGACCAGCCTCTGCCACCACCGCCAATTCCCCATCCAACTCAACGACCGGGATCATTTCTGCCGACGAGGCCATGGCTTCACCAGTTCGGCCGCGCCGATCTTCGGCCACGCCGGAGTCCTGCGCGGCATTCTTGTAGTCTCAGGCAGCAAGGATCTGGTCCACCCCCACACCCTTATCATGGTGACGGCAGCAGCCCGCTCCATTGAGGAGCACATGCGGCTCCTGCGCCGCAATCGCGACCTTTCGCTGCATATCGGCTTTCTCGACGGAGTGCTTGACGCCGCTGGCACTGGCATCCTCACCCTGGACCGGGACTTGCGCATCTGGAAAACCAACCGCAAGGGTCGCCACATCCTCAAGCGAGACGATCTCGAGGGCAAACCGCTGGCGCTGCTGGCCGGCCTCGAACTAGACCTTGCAAGCATCAGCGCCGACCCCGCTTCATGGCGCGGTCGCGAGTGCCGCCTATCCCACGACAACAAGGACATCCACTTCTTCTACTCCGCCCAGCCAGTCTTGGCCGCGGACAAGGAACTGCTTGGCGCGGTCCTGGTCTTTGAGGAATTCATGAACCTGCGCAAACTGTCGGAGCGGATCTCCGGCACCAAGCCTTTCTTCTCTTTCGACCTCCTGATAGGCTCCTCGCCCGCCTTCCGCCAGGCTATCGACCTGGCCCAGCGGGCCGCCCTGTCCGATTCCAGCGTCCTATTACTGGGGGAGACCGGCACGGGCAAGGAACTCTTCGCCCAGGCCATCCACAACGCCGGCGCACGGCGCGAGCAGCCTTTCGTGCCGATCAATTGCGGGGCCATTCCGGGCGAACTGCTTGAAAGCGAACTGTTCGGCTATGCCGAGGGTGCTTTCACCGGGGCTATGAAGGGCGGCCGGCCGGGAAAGTTTGAACTGGCCAGCGGCGGCACCATTCTCCTCGACGAGATCGGCGACATGCCACATGACATGCAGGTCAAGTTGTTGCGTGTCCTTCAGACCGGCGAAGTCAGGCGAATCGGTGGCGCAAAGCTCATCCAGACCAACGCCCGCACCATCGCTTCCACCCATGTCGATCTCGACCGGGCCATTGCTGAGAACCGCTTCCGCCAGGATCTCTTTTACCGCCTCAACATAATCCAGATTCGCATACCGCCGCTGCGAGACCGTGGCCCGGAGGATATCCTGGCCCTGGCCAACCACTTCGCCACGCGCACCAGCCCCTCCACCAGAATCGCCCAATCCGCCCAGGACGCCTTAATAGCCTACGATTGGCCAGGCAATGTGCGTGAGTTGGAGAACACCATCCAACGAGCTCTTCACCTCTGCGAGGGCGGCGAGGTTGCATTGGAGCACCTCGGGCTGCAGCCCAAGACGAAGCGGCGTGGAGCACCATACCGGGGCACGCTGCAGCAGATGGAGCAGAACATGATTGCCGCCGTCCTCGAGGAGACCGGGGCCAACATGGCTGAGACCGCAAAGATTCTCGGCATTTCAAGGGCCACGCTCTATCGTAAGGTAAAGGACTGCGGACTCTGATCCGCCGGACCGGACCGAAGCCCGAGCCGGCGGCGTGCTGATTACAACAGGAGAGGGGTTGCGCGAATGCTGGTTTACTGCTTGCGGGCCTCGCCAACGACCTCGTCGAAATCGGGCCCTATTTCCTTGCTCATCACCGGCCAGACCGTGGCTCGAATTTTGTCGCGAATCCTGGTCATGGCCGTGGCGTCAAACTCGACCACCTGAACCCCCTGCTTTTTCAAAGCCTCCACGCTCTGGCGCTCCTCCGCCTCGGCCTCGTCGTATCGCCGGGCCTCCATTGCCCGCACCTTGGACTCAAAGACAGCCCTGTCGGCATCACTCAACGTCTTCCAGGCGTCCATGTTCATGTAGACAAACCAGTATTCGAAGTGGTCCCGAATGGGCAGGTAGTACCTGACCTTCTCCCCCAGCCCCGCATAGCCCTCGGCCCCGCCCCCGATCATCCCGGCTACCAGGCCTGTCTTCAATCCCATGCGGGCGTAGGTCCAGGTTATTGGATAGGGGGTATATCCCAGTTCCCTGGCTGTCAGCTCAAAACTGCGGATCGGCGGGGTGCGGAGGATCAGCCCTTTGGAGATGTCAGGGTTGGCGGGTTCCTTCGGTTCCACTGCCAGGGCGACCCCGCCGAAATAGACCGGCCAGCCACCAAGCAGCTTAAGATTCCGCACCTCGAGCAACTTGGCCATCTTCCTAACCAGTAAGCTGTCGCGACCGTAGACCCGTCTGGCCTGCATCCAGTCATCAACCAGAAAAGGGGTGAAGGCAAGGGCCAGTCTCCGGTCCATGGCCGTGCCCAGAGGCCCGACAAACATCTCGACCTCACCGAAGGCTACCCGTTCAGGCACCACCGAATAATCGCCCAACCGGTTGCCGGCATACACTTCAAAGCCTATTCGCCCCTCGGTGGCAGCGGCAATCTCGCCAATCAGCCGGTGGATGTCCTTGTCGACGGCCGAGCCGGATGGGCGGACATGGCCGATCTTCCAGGCTGTCCTCGTTTCGGCGGGAAGCGGGGAGACCGTGCCGGCGGCGATGAGCAGGCCAATCAGGATGAGGAGTGCTGTTTTTTGCATGGCGCTTCTCCAGACGAAGGGATTCTCCCCGGCGGCGGGGAGCAAGGAGCCGCCGGAGAGAGGGGGAAATATTTACTCAACGATGGCTTTGAGGACTCCCTCGCCCCATTCCTTGCCGACATCGTCCAGCACCTGCGGCCACACCTCGCCGCGCACCTTCTGGGCAGTGGCTTCAATCTCTTTGTCCGTGACCGGCACGATGCTCGCGCCAGCCTCCTTCAGCAGTTTCTCGTTACTGGCCTGATCGGCCTCGGCTGCCTGCCAGCGGCGTTCCTCGAACTGGGCCGCAACTGCGTCAAGCTGTTGTTTCTGATCGGCCGGCAGTTTGTCGTACAGTTCCTTGTTGATGATCAGGTACCAAACCTCGAAGTGGGTATTGAGCGGTACATAGAACTTGGTCACGTCGCGGAATGAGGAATAATAGCCCTCGGCCCCAGATCCGATGATGCCATCGACCACGCCGGTCTGGACCGCGGTAAAGGTCTCGGAGAAAGGCAGCGGCGTACCCATGTAGCCGGTCTTGTCGGCCAGCAGCTGGAACGTTTTCATCGGCGGAACGCGCAGTTTGAGATTTTTGTTCGCGTTGGGGTCACCCGGAGACTTGACCTCCTTGTTCAGGGAGATGCCACCAAAGTAGACCGGCCAGGCAGCGAGAACCTGGATCTTCTGGTCGGCATAGAGTTTGTTAATGGTCTCGCGCAGGGGTGCGCCGGGGCCGTAGTTTTTCTTGGCTTGGGCCCAGCTCTTAACCATGAACGGAAAGTAGGCGAGTTGGAACCGCTTGTCCGCGGCCGAAGCCGGCGGCTGGCAGGCCATGTCGACGGCACCCAGGCCGACGCGCTCCTGAACCACGGTATAATCACCAAGGGCGCTGGCTGCATAGAGCTTGGTTTTGAGCTTGCCCTGGGAGGAGGACTCCAAAGTTTCGGAGAACCACTTCAGATCCTTGTCCACTGCGGTGTCTTGCGGCCGAACATGGGAAATCTTCCAGGTGGCCGCCTGGGCGGCAGAGGCGGCCAGGGCCAGGGCGAGACCAACGGACAAAAAATTGAAACCTTTCATTTTTTTCATTTCCCTTCTCCTTATTATCTGAGTTGATCAGTAGCCGAACAGCCCTGGAAAGAACAGGGCCAGTTCGGGCCAGAATGCCGTCAGAAAGACGACCGGAACGTATCCGAACAGCAAGAGAATCATCGCCGGCCCGATGACCTCGGAAAACTGGGCCTTGCCGATGCGCATGCCCAAATAGAGGATGGAGGCGTAGGGCGGCGTCACTCCGCCCATGGCCGTATTGACGCCCATGATGGCGGCGAAATGGACCGGACTTATGCCAATGGCGTTCATCAGGGGCAGCAGCAGCGGCGCCAGCAAGATGATGGCTGTGATATCGTTGACAATCATGCCTACGAAGAAGAGCAGCAGGTTGATCAGAATCAGCATCAACACCTTGTTCTTGGTGATGGTGAATACCCCCTCGACCAGAGCTTGGGGGATATCTTCCATGACAAAGATCTGGCTAAGCATCAGGCTGAAGATGATCATGATCATGATCGCGCCGACCGCTGTTGCGGAATTCTTGGCCGCGTAGG
>JBGSPP010000119.1:0-1835 GCA_041738515.1 Desulfobulbus sp. | reverse complement strand
AGCGGTAGCCGATGCCGGCATTGACCTGCCAGGTGAGATCCGACTGGCCGGTGCCGACGTCGAGGTAGTAGGGGATGAACCATTTGTGCTCGCTGCCCAGATCGGCCACGCCCTTGACACCGACGATGCCGTCCCAGAGGGTCGAGGACACTTCGGCCGAGCCGTCGCGCGAGACGGGCGGCAGGCTGCTGATGTCGCCGTTGATCGACCAATCGAGCGTCTGACTCACGTCGAGATAGCGCACACCGCCCAGTATGTCGAGCGTGTAGTTCGGCTTCTTGACCAGTTCGTAGGTGCCGGCCGCGGTCCAGATCCACGTCGTGAGATCGTATTTCAGGTTGGCATTGACGTTTCCGGGAATCGAAGTGTTTCCGATGGTGAAGTCGCGCGAGCCACTTTTGTCGGCGCTGAAGTCACCATAGACCAGGTCGGTCCACACCCCCCACTTGCCCCTTTTCGCGCTGAAGTTGCCCATGAACGCCATTTCCAACGCATCGAGGACCTCCTCCCCGGTTATGTCGATGCTGGAACCACCGCTGCCGGCCGGAAAGGACGTTTCTCCGCCGAGGGCCGGAACCCAGAGGTAGATGGCCGCCTGATATTGCCAGGCATCGTCCGCGGTTTCCGCCTGGGCGGCGACGGGAGCCAGGCCGGCAAGTGCCATGGCGAGCAGGGTGGTGGTGCGTGTGTTCATTGATGAAACTCCAGGAGTTAAGTCGTAAGAAGTGTAATTTTCAAGGTTGTAGCTGCTCGAAACCTGCCCGCATGCACCGAAACACGCATTATAGGTGCCATCCGGGTCATCCTTGAAAATATGGCCGCCCCCCGAAGTGCAGTATTTGGCTTTGTGTACCTTTATTACCAAGGCACCCTGATTCGCCGAGGACGAACCAATCGCCGCATTATTCAAGACACAAGAACAGCGAACCTTGTCTTCTGACACGAATCTGGTGACGGACCCACACCGAAGCGCGCCCCCAAGCCGTCGCCATCGAAACCGTCTCCGCGAGCACATCCTGACAGGTATGCAGATCCGCGTGTCGTTCGGTACCCCTCGCCCAGAAGACCCTCTTCTTTCACCGTTATCAAAGCACGCGCGCGAACTTCAAATGGTCGCGCCATTCCGATGCGTCTTTATTTTGAGAAGCGCTTGCCATCTTTATCAGTATGCGGGCTGGCTACCGTGTTTTTTTCGCTTCCCGTATACCAGACGAAATTGGAGAGACTATTATTAGCTGCAGATGTGTTTGTCTTTGTTCAACCATCACGGAGGTCAATCATGAAACACACCCTTTCAGCAAAATTGTTCGGCTTGCTGGCATTGTCAAGTCTCGCACTGGGTTCGGTGCAGGCTTTAGCCAGTGATGACGCGGCCAAAGACATGGCCGATGCCGTCAAGACCGTAAATGGCGCCGTTACGGTCCTCAAGGACTTTACGGCCGATCCCAACATGACCTGGTATCGAGATAATGTCCACAGAGCCAAGGCCGTGCTGATCATCCCGACGCTGGTCAAGGCCGGCTTCATTTTCGGCGGCTCTGGTGGTACCGGGGTGGTGCTGGCGCGCGACGAAGCGACCAATACCTGGAAGGGCCCGTCCTTCGCCACCGCGGGTTCGGTGAGTTGGGGTCTGCAGGCCGGCGGTTCGGCCGCCCAGGTGGTGATGATGGCGATGACAGACAAGGGCAAGGATGCGCTGCTCAGCAACAAATTTCAGGCAGGCGCGGATGCCAGCGTGGCAGCAGGTCCGGTGGGCGTAGGCGCCCAGGCCGCGACCACCGACATCATACAGTTCACACGCAGCAAGGGTCTGTTCGGCGGCCTGAGTCTGGAAG
>JBGSPP010000068.1:0-36556 GCA_041738515.1 Desulfobulbus sp. | reverse complement strand
GTGCGGCTCGGCGCACATGGCGGCGAAGCGCTCCTCCACCACAATCTCGGCGGCGGCAATCACGGCAACGCCAGTCGCGCCCAAGGCGCTGGCGCGAACCAGCAAGCGATCGATCTCTCTGTCTCCAGATAGTCTGTCTCTGTTCATCGTCCCGCGCTGCGGATGAAGGGGCGCTCGATATAGGTATAGGTACAGATCGACAGGCCGTAGGTGATCAAGCCGGCTAGCAGGAACATACCAGAGCCGGAGTAGCTCGGGATGGCGAAAAACTCCAGGGCCGAGGTTTTCACGGCGGCAATCACCAGGGGATGGAGCAGGTAGAAACTGAAACTGACCAGGCCGATGGCCCGCAGCGGATACCAGCCGATGAGGCGGCTCATCCAGGTGTTCGGGGCCAATACGACCAGGAGCAGGAAGAGGCCGCAGAGGAAGCCAAAGATTCCCGGTTTGGCGTAGGGGTTCCATGGGTGCATCGTAGGAACCAGTTTCATGGACAGGGCTACCATGGCGGCAAGAAGCAGGAGGCCGAACGCGGAGCAAAGTCCTCGCACCGTGGTCTTGCGCAGACGATGGAACACCGGGTGAGCCGCGATCCAGTAGAACAGGTAGGCAAAAACAACGCCACTGGCGAAAATGCCAATCTTGGGGGGCAGCAGTTCGCCGTTGCCGTACAGGGCAACCATCCCGGTGGTCAGCCCTTTGTTGGCAGCCACGATCATCGTGATGAGCAAGGCTATCGCCAGTACTTTCTTCTCCTTGCAGAGCAGGTAGATCAGAACCATCAAGGCGGGCAGCACCAGATAGAAGACCATCTCCTGCATGACGGTCCAGAGGATGCTGTCCGCCTGGAGAAAGAAGTAGTGGCGAAAGGCCTCCGCCGCCTTGCCGCGAAACAGGAAGAGGATGGTGACCGTGACAAAGAACATCGGCAGGATCCGCTTCAGCCGGCGGAACAGATAGGCGCTCATGTAGGTCAGCGACACCGCCCGTTCGGGCCGCTGAATGAAGGGTGCGGAGAGGAGGAAGCCGCTCAGGGTGAAAAACAGGAGCACCCCGAGATACCCGGTCCCCTTGAACACGCCGGCGTGCTCGGCCAGCACCGTGAGCGCAGCAAAACCCCTGATGCCGTCGAGGGCGTCGATATTGGACCCCATGGTGGCGGTCTTGGTGGTGATGTCGCTGAAGGCGGGAAAGGCGCGGAGCGAAACCTGGGTCAGCAGGAGTAAAAAGACCAGAGAATAGACCAGGGGCAGGAACCAGTAGACGGCCAGGTTGCGCACACGCGGGATGGATCGGCAGATCAGCTGGGGATCGGTACCGGTGACCGAAATTTCGACATGGTCACCGATTACCTGCATCGAGCCGATTTCGGCATTGGGGGTGCAAAGATCCTTGATGCGCTCCGGAGTCAGCGAAACGGGCGGGCCGAAAAAGCTGTGCAGGCGGATGCCGTACACTTCCATCTTGCCCGGCAGGTGGCCTGGATCGAGCCGGAGCGAACGCATAATCCGGTTCTTCAGGTCCGCCGGTTGCACCACCCGGCTGTTGGCCGGGTGCTCCTTGGTCCAGGTGGAGAGGTCTTCCTGGAATTTGCTGCTGGCTGTCGGGAACAGCTGGAACGAGTCGGCATGGTCGAGGCGGGCGTCGATCTCCGCCTTGTTGAAGCACGAGAGCGCCAGCACGCTCACCAGCCATTGGATCAGCACGAAGAAGCAGGCGGCGGCGAGCAGCTTGAGCGCAAGGGTGGTGCGGGGCGTCATGGGTGCCTGTCCTTGGCAAACGGTGCATGGGGGCCGGTTGAACCACAACCGGTGAAGCGTTCGGATTACATGTCGACAAACAGGATCTCGCCGGTGGTCACGCCCTCACGTTGGCGATGGAGCGAGAGTTGCTGGCGCAACTCGGTGAGCAGGGCCCGTTCCTCGGTTTCTTCAGGCGGCAGGCGCTCGATGAGATCCATGATCGCCAGTTCCAGGGCGTGCGGCGAACAGCCCGCGGTTATGGCGAGAAGGAAGCGCAGAGGCGCAATCTCGACCAGGCGCAGCCCGGGTACATGGGCCAGGCTGTGGCAGGGACCGATGACCATCAGGCCGCTGCCTTGGCAGACCTTGATCACCTCCACCCGCTTGTGTTCGCCCAGGGCAGCCGCGGTCATGGCATCGACGCATTTGACCATGGCCTTGGCCCGATCGCGATCGATCAGTTCCAGGGCTTTCAGGGTGCGGTGGGGCAGAGTGACGGTGATCGGCCCGCTCGCTTCCTCAAATTTCGGCGGCCGCCCGGCCGATGATTTCTTTTGGGTGGTGTCCATAATGTTTTTATGTTGAAATGGCTAAATAAGTATCCTTTTCCCCGTAACAAATCAAGCCAATAGTGGCTTGTTCCACAAGTATTCAAGAATGCCAACCTGTTTGCGGCAGTTGCACGATTGCCAAATAGGGACAGATATTTTTTTAGCAACATCAAAAATAAATCTGTCCCCATTTGCTTCTTCGCATTTGCTTCGCCGAGCAGAGGAAATATTGGGGCTTGTCTCTGTTGGGGACGAGGGCTACTTGCGGCTTGGGCGCTTGAGGCCGACCACTGGCGGTTTCCAGGTGAGTTCGAAGGCCTGGCCAAAGGTTGGCAGGGCGGGGAGGAATTCGGGGACCAGTTCGTCGAGGGTTGCCGGGGTGCGTATCCGGGCAACCTGAAAGGCATTGACCGCCTTCTGCACCGCCAAGGCCGATTTGAACATGGCGACTTCTTCCTGGTAGTGCTGTTTCACGGCCTCGTCCTCGGTGCTCTTGATCAAGACCATGAGGGAGATGATCGAGGCCTCCAGCATGCCGCCCTCGGCGGAGAGAATGACCGCCAGGTGGGCGAACATGGGCGGCGCCTTGGGCTGCAGGCTGACCTCGCGGAAGATGGCGGCGGCCTCAAGTGGCTCGTCCAGGTAGCTGAAATGGTTGTATCCCTGGAAAAAGGGAAAAATGAAACTTTCAGGATGCGCCTTCCGGCCATTAGCGAGAATCTCATTGGCCGCCCGCGTGTATTCCGGACCGACGTCGGCCAGATAGGCTTGGGTGTAATAGTAGGGATCCTGAAATTCCGGATAGAGAGCGGTGACCTGGCGGTAATTGTGGGTCAGCGTTGGCGCGTACTCCACAGGTTTGGCTTTTGCTTGATCGATCCCGCCAAGAAATACCCCGGACTGGACAAAGATAACCTCGGCCGCCAGTTGCTTGAAATAGCCGGCAGTAGCTTGGAGGAATCGGGAGGAGGGAACAGGCCGGAGTTCCATGACGACGCCCCGAAACAGCCGCTCCTGGATCATGAAGGCGCCGATGTAAGTTGCCAACACCAGCGGCAGGATGAGGAGATGCGCCACCCGGTTCATTGCAGGTCCCGGCGCTGATAGACCATGGCGGCTAACCAGAGGGCGATGGTCAGATACAGGGCCAGCAGGAGGAGATCGGTGGTCAGGTGCTGGATGGCGGCGGGCGCCGATTCTCGGGTGACCAGCGCCTTGAAATCGAAGCGGCCAAAATCCGGGAACACCATGGTCAGCCCTTTGAGGAGGGTGGTAAGCGGTCCGGCTGCCTCGCCGAAACGGGTGGCAAAAGCGTCCCGCACCACCGGCAGACCGGTGCAGATGAAATAATAGGAGACTGTGAGCAGCAGCACCGGAAAACCGCCCCGCACTAGGCCCGAGAAGAGCAGGATCACGGCCAGGATCATCAGTTCGATGCAGAATAGACCCGCCCAGGCCAGCAGGTAATGCGGCAGGGAGAGATGGGTGAAATAGACCGCCTTGATTGAGCCCTTGATCGAGACAAGCACGCCGAAGCCGAGTGCGGCCAGGATGGCGTTGAGCAGCAGCAGGAGCACGGCCAGGCCGAGAAAGACGCCGAGCACATATTGGCTGCGGGAGATGGGCCGGGCCAGGATAGTGTGGATGGTGCGCCGCTCCTCGTCCCAGGCCATGGTTTGGACCGCGTGGAAGAGGAGGAAGAGAAAACCGGTCAGCCAGCCCACCGAAAGGATGAAGTCAGCCGAGGCCCGACCGATGTCGCGGGGGATGAAGTCCACAAACAGCAGGCCGCCCACTTCCAGGCCAAAGGCGAGCAGAATCAAGCCTATGAGGGCGTGACGGCGGAGGCCGTCGATGAGCACCAAGCGGGCCAGGCTCCAGATTTTAGGCAACATGGCATTCTCCGCTTTGCTGTTCTATCAGGGCGAGAAAAGCGGCCTCGATGTTGGTGACCCCGAATTGAGCGAGCAGGTCGCCTGGTTGATCGTTGAAGAGAACCTGTCCCTTGTGGAGCACTAGGAGTCGGTCCACCAACCGGTCCACATCGCCAAGGATGTGCGAGCAAAAGAGAATGGTTTTGCCCTGGTTCTTCAATCGTTGGATCAGGTCAATAATCTGGCCCCGGCCAAGGGGATCAAGCCCACTCATGGGCTCGTCGAGGATGAGCAGTACCGGGTCGTTGAGCAGGGCGAGGACGAAGTTGGCCCGTTGCTGCATGCCCTTGGAATAGGTGCGCAGCCGTTTCTTTCGCGCCTCCCAGATGCCGAGTTCGTTCAACAGGTGTTCGCCTCGCTCCCGTTGCTGTTGGGGTGTCATGCCGCAGGTCGTGCCGGTGAAGCGGATCAGATCGAGCACGGTGAGGTTGGCGGGAAAGCTGGCGGTCTCCGGCAAATAGCCGACTCGATTACGCAGGCTGAGATCGGCGGCGGGTCGGTCGAAGAGGCGGATGGTTCCTTGATCTGGTCGGATAAAGTCCATCAGCAGGCGTATAGAGGTGGATTTGCCGGCGCCGTTGGCGCCAATGAGGCCTAATGTGTGGCCGCGCTCCAGAGCAAAGGAAACGTTCTGCAGAGCCGGCGGCGCCGGTCGGAAGAGTTCCTTCGCGTATCTTTTCCAGACGTTATCAAAGATTATCATGAAAGCATGCTATTTTTTTAGCGGAGGAAAGTAAAGAAAAAAGGTGCTGTCTTGCGACAGCACCTTTTTTCAGCCTTATAGGGATATGTAATTTATGAGGTGCTGAATTATTTAACTACCCAGCCGCCTGCAGGCAAAAAGTCCAAAGTAGAAACTGTCGCAGCGGGCGCGGCACCCAGCGCAGTGCCTACGGCCACGATGCATGCGCCAGCGGCCGGGATGGGCGGGCATTGGAAGACGGAGGTGGAGTCGGAATCCATGCCGAAGACGGTATCGCCCTGCAGATGTTTGGCAGCGCCGGTAAAGGTAACCTGTGGTGCACCACCTGCAGCTGCAACAGTGTTGGCAAACAAAGTCACATTGTTACCAACGGAAATCTGCACGCCTCTAGCTGTTGCACCAATGGTTGCTGCAATACCATCCGACCCTACATCACCACCCACGCAAGCTGCACCAAGACCACCACCGGCTGCGGCCGGAACAAAGACGGCATTCACTGCGTCTGTCTGAGAAATACCATAGGATTGCCAGTCGGCGTTCATGGCGGCCTGGCTGGTGGCGAGGTTCTTGACATCGCTCTGGGCCGAGGAGTTATAGCCTCGAATCCGGTATGCCGCAAATTGCGGGATGGCGATGGCGGCCAGGATACCGATGATGGCGACAACGATCATCAACTCGACCAGGGTGAAGCCTTTTGCGTTACGAACCATGTTCTTCATGTGTTTTCCTCCAGGAAAGGTGGGGTTGTTGGCATGATGCCATTGTGTTTTGCTGGTATAAAGCATTGGGCGTGCCAGAATTGTTGTAAATTATTTTATCATAATAAATCAAATAATTATGAGCTTGGAGGCTGCGAAAGTCTGTTGCCGGAATGTCCAGGCAAAAAAAAAGGAACCATTGTGGACAAATCACGGCAGGTAAGGTGACAAATAGTGTCACAGTGACATTTCTGGTCAGTGTGAAGCACGCTGCACTGTTCCTGTCCCTGCTCAAGTCACCATTTTTCCATATATGACAGCCTGTTATGAAAGAGCATTTCCGTCTTGCCCTGGCCTTTCCTGTTGACAGGTCCGGGAACCTCACCTACCCTGACAGGCAGAGGAACGCGGTTTGGTTGCTGTCGCAGGCATGGGGCACATCCGGAAGCGGCTTTCCACCCGGTCAGAGAACGCTCGTTGCTTTGCTCCCCACAATAACACAATGAAAATCTTTCCAAATAGATAAAGGGATCCGATGCGTCGTTGGGGGTTGACCTGGGATAGTATCATGACGCTGGCCATGCTCCTGGCCATCGGCATGCTGCTGACCGATCTGGTGGCCACCGGCCTGTGGTGGTCCCGGATTGACCGGCTGCAGCAGCGGCAGCTGGAGAATCTGCTTGCAGTAATCGCCGGGCCGCTGGTCTCCAACCCGGGCGCTGTGCCTGCATCTCCCGTGTTGGTCGAACTGGCAGGGCAGGGCATCTGCCTGGTGCTGACCAAGGGGGGCCAGATAACGCAGCCAATATCCAACACCTGTCCCGAAGATAGAGACGCAACAAGGCTGGCGCAGTCTCAAGGGTTGGCGGCACTCGGGAGCTTCAGCACGACCAACGGGTTGATTGCTGTCGGTCGGCCTATCCAGCCCGATCAGCCAAGCAGCCCGGTCCTCGTCCTGGTCCAGCACACCGAGGACAAGTTTGCCCGACTCTGGACCCATCAGCACCACATTCTTATCTATATCCTGGTCAACACCCTCATCCTCACGGTTATCGGGTTCTTCCGTTTCTCCAAACGCTTCATCCGGCCCTTGGACCGGCTCATCGGCATGGCCGACGACTACCGGGATTCCGGCCCACTGCTATTCACCGAACCGTCCCAGGCCAACGAAATTGGCCGGCTTTCCTCCAGCCTCAATGCCATGATCCTGCGCATTGAAGAGGAGAAACGCAAGCTGGCCGAGACGGCTCGGGAACTGGCCGAGAGCAACCGGCAGTTGCGTGAGAACCAGGCTGAGATGGTGCGGGCCGAGAAGCTGGCCTCGGTGGGGCGGCTGGCCGCCGGCCTGGCCCATGAGATCGGCAACCCGCTCGGGGTGGCGCAGGGCTACCTGCAAATGATGGCCATGGAGGGCAGCGAGCCGGCCGAGATCGCCGATTACGCTGATCGAGCACGAAAAGAGCTGGAACGGGTGGATGGTCTTATCCGGCAGTTGCTCGATTTTGCCCGTTCCAGCCGCAGCAGGCGGGAACGGTTCGACCTGCACGATCTGCTCGCCGAGATGGCGGACAGCCTGCGCATGCAGCCGTTTCTTGAAGGTGTTGAACTGGCGCTTGACCTTGCCGCCGAGCCGTCTACGGTCTTTGCTGACCCGGAGCAGTTGCGGCAGGTGGTGCTCAACTGCCTGATCAACAGCGCAGACGCCATCCGCGCGCGAACGCCTGCCGAAGGCGGCTTGATCCGCCTGGTCACAACCCCGGCGGCCGAAGCGGGAAAGGGCATGCTGCAGCTGGCCATCATCGATAACGGCGAGGGCATCGAGCCCGCCATGATCGAAGCGGTCTTCGACCCCTTCTTCACCACCAAGGAGCCTGGGGCCGGGACCGGCCTGGGCTTGTCGGTGTCGCTGTCGCTGATCGAATCCATGGGCGGCCGGATGCGGTTAGAGAGCGCAAAGGGCGAGGGCGCGACCATCACCCTGCTGCTGCCTGTCGACGAGGCTGGCGGCGGCGCGGCCTCCGGCCCGGTCGAGACCATAGATGCCTGAACATTCCCGGAGCGTGAACATGGAACGATACCTGCTGGTCATCGATGACGAGGCCAACATGCGGCACATGCTGACCAGTCTGCTGAGCAAGCAGGGGTACAGGGTCGAGGTCGCGGCCGACGGGGCCGAGGGGCTGCGGCTGGCCATGGAACGGGAATTTGACTTCATCCTCTGCGACCTGAAGATGCCGGTGATGGACGGCTTGGGCTTTCTTGCCGGCATGCGCGAGGCGGGCCGCACCGCCACGGTGATCATGATGTCGGCCTACGGCACCGTGGACCAGGCCATCGAGACGGTCAAGCAGGGGGCCTACGATTACATCTCCAAGCCGTTCAAGGTCGAGGAGATCCTACTGGTGCTGCGCAAGGCCGAGGAACGGGAGCGGCTGCACCGGGAAAACGCCCAACTGAAGCGGCAGATCGACGCCATCGGCGGGCAGCGGACCTTTGGCGGCATGGTTGGCGGCAGCAAGGCCATGTAGGAGGTCTTTCGCCTGGCGGAGAAAGTGGCCGGGTACAGCACCACCGTGCTGATCACCGGCGAATCGGGCACCGGCAAGGAACTGGTGGCGCGCGGCATGCACCGGCTGGGGCGGGGCGAGGGGCGACCGTTCGTGCCCGTCAACTGCGGCGGTATTCCGGAAAATTTGCTTGAGAGCGAATTCTTCGGTTCGGTGCGCGGCGCTTTCACCGGTGCGGACCGGGACCGCAAGGGGCTGTTTGAAGAGGCCGACGGCGGTTCGATCTTCCTTGACGAGATTGGCGAGCTGCTGGCCGGCCTGCAGGTGAAGCTGCTGCGGGTGCTGCAGGAGCAGGAGGTGCGGCCGGTGGGGGGCGTCAAGAGCCGCAAGATCGATGTGCGGGTGCTGGCCGCGACCAACCGGGATCTGGCTGCCTTGGTCGAACAGGGCGGTTTTCGCGGCGACCTCTACTACCGCCTCAACGTGGTCAATGTCCACATTCCGCCATTGCGGCAGCGGCGCGAGGACATCCCGCCGCTGTGCCGGTTCTTTCTCGACAAGCATGCCCTCCGCCTGGGCATGGAGGCGCAGTCGATAGCGCCCGGGGCCATGGACCTGATGCTGGCCTACGAGTGGCCGGGCAATGTCCGTGAACTGGAGAACGTGATCGAGCGGGCCATGATTCTCACCGACCGCAGCGTCATCCTGCCCGAGCACCTGCCGCAGCCCTTTGGCGCCAAAAACGAGGGGCGGCGCATCGACGATTTCTTCGGCACCTACTCGCTCAAGAAGGCCAAGGCGATCATGGAGGAACGGATGATCTCCCGCGCCATGGAGGCCACCGGCGGTAACAAGACCCGGGCGGCCCAGTTGCTGGAGCTGAGTTACCCGGCCCTGCTGGCCAAACTGAAGGAGTACGGGTGTTAACTTTTTTTATAATGCGCTGTCGGTTATAAACATTTCTTCCATCTCGAATCCACTCTGCCGCAATTAGTATTGGGTGAAACCGTCCTTTCGGCTCCCCTCTTGTTATTCCTTTTGTATTAGTTCCCCCCTTTTACGCCTGACACCAACGGCCGAAAAATAAACTTACTGAGAATTTACTTCATGGAACGGGTCTTGCTCATTCCAAAGAGAAGGCAGTCCGTCCGGGCCGTGGACAGCACAGCATTATTCCTCTTAACCCGATGGTTATCGGTGAGCACGCAGCCCATGAGACAAAGAAATAAACACGCTCTTTCAGCTCCTTTCTTTGAACACCAATGGCGTTCTCGGGCAGGATTCTCGCTCGTAGAAGTTTTGATGGTGATGGTGATTATCGGCATACTGGCCGCGGTGGCTACGCCGATGTTTCTGTCATGGCTACCGGATATCCGCTTGAAATCGGCGGCCAGGGACTTGTTTTCGCAGATGCAAAAGACACGGATGCAGGCGGTGAAGGAGAACCGGGACTGGGCCATCGTGTTTGATACAGCCAACAACCGGTACTACATCTGTAATGATCAGGGCGTGGACGCCACGTGGACTAGTGCGGCGGATTTAACGGGCACGGGGGACAACACCATCGTCGAAACCATGGATCTGGCGGCGTACAGGCACGGGATTGGATACGGCCCCGGAGCGGCTGCAGCGGCTGTAGGGGGAGGCGGTTTGCCTGCCGGAAATGTGAGCTACACAAACAATGTGGTGATCTTCAATCCCAGAGGAACTGGCACGGCAGGATATGTGTATCTCGATCACCAGGCGAATACGACAGCCTATGCGGTTGGTTCCCTGACCAGTGGCTCGATCCGAATGCGCCGCTGGACGGGAGGAGGCGCAGAACCATGGCAATGAACGACAGGAAACCGGGTATGAATACTCCACGTAATGATGGTTTTACGCTGGTTGAGCTGATGATCACCGTCCTGCTCGCAAGTCTCATCATGGCGGCGGTGTACACCGCCTATCTGTCCATGCAGCGGTCGTATCTGGCCCAAGAGCAGGTTTCCGAGATGCAGCAGACACTGCGTGCAGCCGTGGACATGATGGTCCGGGAGATTCGCATGGCTGGCTACAATCCCGCCGGATCTGCAAATGCAGGTATTGTGACGGCTACGGCTGGACAGTTGCAGATCAGAAAAGACATAACCAACACTGCGGGGACGTCCGAGGACGGGGATGGCGCCTTGGATGGACCGAACGAAGATATCACTTTTGGTTTCGCGCCTGCAGACGATGCAGGAGGCGACGGCATGGCCGATGCGGGTGTAGCGACATTTAGCCAGCAGCCATTTGCCGCCGGGTTTCAGGATATGGCGGAAAACATCGTTGCCGTGGAGTTCAATTATTTCATCGAGGAAAATAATGGCAGTTTATCCTCAACAACCAGTCCGTCAGCCGGTCAGGTGGACAAGATTCGAAGCATACAAATTTCCATGTTGGCTCGATCGGATAGAGCCGACCCGCGCTTCACAGGTGGGCAGCAATTCGTCACTGGTTCCGGTGCAACCTGGGGACCGTACCCGGATAACTTTCGTCGCCGATTGATGGTCACAACCGTCCAATGCAGAAATTTGGGGCTTTGAAGACGATGAACAAGTGGAACAGAGAGCAGGGATTTACCCTGGTAGAAGCGATGATCGCCTTGTTTATCCTGATGGTCGGGATCATGTCGTTGTATACAATGCAAATTGCGGCGATCCAAGGCAATCAGACCTCGAACCGGATAACGGTAAGCTCCGCCTGGGCCCAGAACCAGATAGAAGGTCTGATGATGAAAGATTTAAAGGAGTTGCCGGCAGTCTTCTCAGGCCCGGCCTACACGGCCCGGTCCGGGGCGTATCCAGGAAAACGAAAGGCTCAAGTAAATTATTCCGATGGCGATATCCCCTCGTTGGATAGAACCGACGATGGGCGAGCTTTTGTGCAGGATACGGACAAGAATGGCTTCGATGATACCGGCGTCGATGCCATACCTAATTTCGGGCTTGATGCCGCCACAGCCGCGTCCGCCGACTGGTGGGAACCAAGTCCGGACGGTCGATTCAATCTGTACTACAACTTTGCCATCGATGTGCCCTTTCCCAAGGTCGTGACCGTCCGGGTGCTGGTGCAGGAGGTCAACTCCACCGCGCCGCCTGCCGCGTTCACCTATATCAAAGACGATATCATCTAAACGGTCTGGTTTGATGGAAAAGCGAATCCGCAACAATGAGGAAGGGTTTGTGCTGGTTGTGGCACTGGTTACCATGGTGTTGCTGACCGTGTTCGGCATCATGGCCACCCGAAACACGAGCATCGAACTGAATATCGCCGGCAATGAAAAGGTCGCCAAACAGGCTTTTTACCAGGCCGACGGCGCGACTGAGGCATCGATTGAACTCATAGAGGAAAATCTTGGCTGCCCCATTGGTTTCCAATCCGCATCAGGCGGTTTTGACAACAATGACCCCAATACGTTTTTCTCCCTGTGGGGGATCGATGTCTTTGACGCCTCCTTTGCCTATGCCGAGACGCGCAACGATGTAGCCCATGACGTTGCGGTGGTTGGAACCTCTGTGGATCTGAGTGAAGTGCCTTCCCCCGCGGCCCGTTCATTGCGTCTTCCTGGCAATACAGTCAATCGCGATGCAGTCCCTGTGACGAATCTTGCGGTGTGGGGACCAACCGAAGAGGATGTGGGTTCGGAGGTCACCATGGGTGCGGGGTACGACAATCCCGCTGGGATTGGGTATTCCATCGCACTGCAGATTCATGCCCAGCATCTGGGATTAGTCAACAGTGAGTCCATTGTACAACTCAATTGGCGCCACAAGATTACCTCGAATGTGCAGTGTAACTATTAGAAGACAAGAGGCGATTTGAGAGGGGAACGCGCAGTCAGCGACAATGCAATCGAAAAAGATCAAACGGTTTCCCGATGGAGGGTGTATGGGACGTTCGCTTGTGCACAAGATGACGATACTTGCCTTGGTGTTCTACGGTGTAGCTGGCTTATGCAGCGCTCTCCAGGCGCATACGGTGAACGAGGAAGGGACGTTTACCTCCAAGCCCTGGAGTAATGGCTATTATTACGTTGAGTTCAATAAGATAAAATACATGTTCATGCCCGACATCCAGATTGACGCCAAGTTCACCGGGTATCAGGTGCAAAAGACCACCCCAGAGTTGCTTCGCCAGTTTCAGGTCGGCGACCGGGCGATCATCGCCAAGCAGGGGTTCAGAATCTATCGTGTCCAGTTTTTGCACAAGTGAGGAGTACGATCATGCATACTCGATACTGTCCGGCTTTTATCGTTTCTTTTCTCTCAGGGGCACTGATGCTGACCCCTGCAAGTCTGATGGCTGAGAAGGCGGATGATTATAAAGCCAAACCGCCCTTCTTGACGGCCGAGGCTCCCCCCCTGGTTATGCTGGCCATGGGAAAAGATCACAAGCTCTATTACGAAGCCTACAACGATGCCTCGGACCTGGACGAGGATGGCACTCTCGATGTTGGCTACAAGGGGCAGGCCGAGACTTATGTCGATTCCGATGGCGATGGCTATCGCAATGGCGATGAGCCCTATGTCGATGCCAACAGTAATAACGTCTACGATTCAGGCGAGCAATTTACCGATCTGAACAATAATGGCCATTGGGACGCCGCCGAGGCATTCACCGACCGCAACGGCGACGGACATTGGAACAATGGCATCGACTATTATGGCTATTTTGATTCGTATAAGTGTTATGTGTACAATACCGCTACCACCACTTTTGTGCCCAACTCGGCCCCGGTGGATGCCAAAAGTCGACCGATAAAAACCTGTTCCGGAGCGACCGAATGGAGTGGTGATTTTCTCAACTATCTCACCATGTCGCGGATGGATGCCCTGCGCAAGGTGCTGTACGGTGGTTCGCGATCCACGGATACAGCAACCGCCACCGTCCTGCGCCGGACCTTTATACCCCAGGACGCTCATTCGTGGGGCAAGGAATATCAAAGCATTGCCAACGACGGCTATGACATTCGCGACTATACCCCGCTCGATTTGCCGGCGGTAGGAACACGGCACCTGTTTGCCTCCACCAACCTTGGCGATGAAATGTTCAATGCCGCTCTGGACGGGGACACCACCCAGGAGCCAATGTACGATACCCCTTTATTGCGCGTCCTGCCCAACAATACCCACCGGATCTGGGAATGGCTGTCCAAGGAGCGCCCGGTGGCTGACAACTCTTTGGTTTCGTCCGGGACCGTCTATACCGGTAATCCAGCCAACCACCTGGATTATATCGATCTGGTTGGCCGGTTTGCCAACAGCTCTCATCTGCAGGGTTCCCAGCTTGTCGCCAACATCAATGGCAGCGGCAATCCTTTTGGTGCGGATGACTACTACCTGACCATCTTTTCCGGCAACCTGATCGTTACCAACGCCGGCACCTATGAATTTGCCGTGGATGGTGACGATGCGGTGGAGGTGCTGATTGACGGAAATCTTGTCGCTGGCTGGTACGGGGGGCATGGTTCGTGCAATTGCACGACTCATTCTGGCACCATAACCCTGACCGCGGGCACGCATGCTATCGAATTCCGCCATCAGGAAAAGACAGGCAGCGATAACTATTATCTGCACTGGAAAGGCGCCGACAGCCTCAATGTCTGGCAGATAGTCCCTGCGGCGGCCTTTAGCGATTTGCGTCAGACGGTGTATGATGTCAATACAGCAGCCTCGACGATTACCAATTATGTGGTCCAGGCAGAGGTCTGCAACCCTACTTTCCTGGAAAGCAACTGTCGTCAGTATCCATCCGGGAGCAATAAACCGATCGGTCTGCTGCAACGGTATGGCGAAAACAACCGCATGTATTTCGGTCTCATGAGCGGTTCCTATCGTAACAATACTTCGGGTGGGGTGCTGCGGAAGAACATCAGCTCCATCAACGACGAGATAGATGCCAATAACGGTGTTTTTCTAACCACAACTACAGGCATTATCGGCACCATCGATAAATTCAGGATCTATGGCTTTGATTATACCAATTACGAACATACCAACTTCGGCGGCGGCTCTGCCTGGGTGACGACCAGGCCGATGAACGACCGCGAGTTTCCCAACTGGGGCAACCCGATCGGCGAAATCATGTATGAAGCCCTGCGCTACTTTGCCGGAAAGTCCGGGCCGACAACGGTTTATGATTATGATGTGAACGATGCCAACCTGATCGATTACAAACTCGGGTTGCCGAAACCGACTTGGATCGATCCGTACCGGCTCGAAGATACAGATCGCGATGGTGTCAAGGACTCCGGAGAAGATCTGAACGGCAATGGCAAACTCGATGGATTCGAGAGCTGTGCCAAGCCGTTCGTGCTTGTGTTGAGCGATATCAACCCCTCCTACGATTCGGACCAGCTGCCGGGGAGTTACTTCAACCCGACCTTTACCGGTGATTTGACAGGGCTTGACGTGCAGACCTTGGGCAATCAGATTTCCACCAATGAGAGCATCGCCGGCAGCCATTTTATCGGCCAGAATCAGGCGACGTACGACGGAGCGTGCACCCCAAAAACTATTGCTGGATTTGGCGACATCCGGGGAATGTGCCCGGAAGAGCCAACCAAATTAGGTACCTACTACAGCGCCTCCGTCGCCTATTACGGGATGCAGCACGATATCAGTTCCACCGCGCAGGATGCTCAGCAGGTGGCGACCTACGCGGTTGGTCTGGCCTCGCCATTGCCGACCATCTCCATCGATGTCGGGGATGGCAAGAAAATAACCCTGGTCCCCTTCGCCAAATCGGTCGGCGGCAGCAGCATCAACGCCACTCAAGGCCAATTTCAACCGACCAATACTATTGTCGATTTTTATGTGCATACCATTACGCCCACCTATGGCAAGTTCAGGGTCAATTTCGAGGACGTGGAGCAGGGGGCGGACCACGACATGGACGCCATCGTCGAGTATGAATACGTGGTCAATGCCGACAAGACTGTAACTGTCAATCTGACCTCGACCTATGCCGCAGGTGGCATCATGCAGCATGCGGGGTACATTATCTCGGGGACGACACGCGACGGCGTGTACCTGGAAGTCCGGGATATCGATACTGCTGCAGCCAGCGATGTCAATTATTTCCTCGATACGCCGCCCACGACCGGTTTCCCGGGAGTCGGGTGGAATGATGGACAGCCGCTGCCCCTGGTAGCTACGAGAACATTCACTGCGGGGACAACGGGAGGAGCCACCCTGCTGAAAAATCCCCTGTGGTATGCTGCCAAATGGGGAGGGTTCCGCGACTCCAATACCCCGACAGAAGACATCAACAAGAACGGCAAGCTTGATCCGGGCGAAGATACAAACGGCAACGGCGCCATCGACTTTACCACTGCACCCACGCCGGATCTTACCGATGAGTGGGATGCGGACGGAGATGGAGACCCGGATAACTATTTCTATGTGGTCAATGCGCTGCGACTGGAAGAGCAGTTGAACAAATCCTTTACAGCCATGTTGAGCCGGGCTTCTTCGGGCACAGCCGCCTCGGTCATTTCCAACTCACGTTCTGGTGAGGGTGCGGTCTACCAATCGATTTTCTACCCTACCCGGGAAAGCGACCTGAATGAACTCTCCTGGATAGGCGAACTGCACTCCCTCTTTGTCGATTCGAGGGGCAACCTGAGGGAAGATACGGATCAGGATCAGACTCTTGACATTTACGTGGAGAAGGACAGCAACAGCAACGGTGTTTTTGATGATTTTGAAGACCTGAATAAAAACGGACGTCAGGACACGACCCGGGACCGGATCATCGTGTTCACCAGCAGCGGCGTGTATAAATATGATGATGTCAATGAAAACGAAGAGATTGACACGGAGGACATGACCGTCTTCAGCCCTGATATTCCCGGGTGGCATAATAACGGACGGCTGGACACGGAGGATGTGAACGGCGACGGCGTTCTCCAGCATGAAGACAGGAACTGCGACGGTGTGCTCAATCAGCCGTTGAACGAGGATGCCAACCACAATGGGGTGCTCGATTCTGGCGAGGATCTCAATGGCAACAATCAGTTGGATATGGCATTGGATGAAGACGCCAATAAAAATCGCGTGCTCGATTCCGGCGAGGATCTTAATTCGGACGGTCGGTTGAACCTGCCCTATGACGAAACGGTGGTTCACCTGGACATCAACGGCAATGGCAACATGACCGACACCGTTGCCTGGGAGGATGCCAACGCCAACAACACCCTGGACCATGAAGACTTAAACTGCAATGGGGTGCTGGATTCTGAAGATGCGAACAACAACGGGAAGATCGATATAACGGAGGCTGCCACCGGTCCATTTGTTCTGGAGGATATACAATATCTTTGGGCTGCCACCAATTGGTTGAATGGGAATAGCGGTGCCCAGGCCTTGAACCCCTTGGTCCAAAGAACCTACGCCTCGACCGCACGACAGCGACACATTTTCACTTTTGTCGATGTTGATCAGAATATGGTGGTAGACGCAAATGAGCAGATCGATTTTGTCAGTGACGATCCGGTTCCTGTGGCAAGTTTGACGGACTCGAGCACAGTGTATCCGTACTTGACCTTGTTCGAGAGTTTTAACGACGAGTCCTCGGCCATGGCGGGGCTGCGCGCCAGCCCCTATTTTTCGGCGTATCTGCAGGCTCAGACCAAGCGGCAGATCAACTATATCCGAGGGCAGGACCAGGGCGCCCTGGCCATGGGGACGTTCACGCTGCCGGCGATGCGGAATAGAACATATAATGAAACTGTTGACACCACAACTGTCAGTAAAACCTGGCGGTTGGGCGATGTCGTGTATTCGACGCCCACCGTCGCCAGTTCCCCGGCCGAGGCGTACCATCAGATATACCGCGACAGTTCCTATGGCGCGTTCGCCGCACGCTATGGCAAACGGAGAACCGTCGTCTATGTCGGTGCCAACGATGGCATGATCCATGCCTTCAATGGCGGGTTTTATAATGCGACCTCGAGAAGTTTTGCCACTTCAATCGAAGAGCCCTTTATTGACAGAGATGGCAGCGGCGGATTGAATGCCGGTGATACGCTCTATGATTGGAATGGTGACGGCAACCCCGGCAATACCACTGCATTTGCCCTAGGGGCCGAGTTATGGGCCTATGTGCCGTATAATCTGCTGCCCCACTTGTATTGGTTGACGGAAAAGGACTATCCCCATGTCTATTATGCGGATTTGAAACCGAGAATCTTCGATGCCCGCGTCTTTTTTAATAGTACCGGTGCCCCCGTCGATGTCGACCATCCCAATGGTTGGGGGACGATCATGGCGGTCGGCATGCGGCTTGGAGGGGGACAGATTCGTGCCGATATGGACAAGACCGATGGCAACGCATATCTCCCAGATACGGACAGGACAATGAAATCGGCTATTGTCCTCTTCGACATTACCAACCCCGAAAAGGCACCCAAGGTGTTGGCTGAAATTGCCTTGGACGGGCAGGGGTACACCACCTGTTATCCGGCAGTGGTTCCCATGCGGTCAAAGAGTGGATCAGGGGACACTGCCACCTTCGATTCGAATGATTGGTACCTCATGTTTGGTTCCGGTCCTGCCGATGCATTGGGAAACCCGGCAACCGGGATGCCGCTGACCGATGTGATCAGTCAGCAAACAGGGAAAATGTTTATTGTTGATCTGCGCGCTCTGGTGAGCAACAATGAGGTTCGGACGGTGAACACCACTGGAACGCTGACTACGTTGACCGGGAATGCTGCGGCCGTCCCCCCGAAACCGTGGCATTTTGCCGAGTATGAAGCCAATAGCTATATTTCGGAACCAACCGTTGTTGATTTTAATATCGATTTTAATGCCGATGCCGCTTACTTCGGGACGGTTTCGGGTAACAAAACACTGGGTTGGCATGGAAGCGTGCGCCGGGTCATTTTTGATGATCGGTCAACAGGGAGCAGCAATGCAAGTGTTGTAACTGATATAGGGCACTGGCATGATCAATTGGATACCGATGGGAATGGTATTCCGGATGCATCTAAATCCAACAGTCTTCTGTTTGGAATTTCTTCTCTGAATCAACCAGTTTCAGGGCCTGTTACTATTTCCTTTGATTCTAAACGAACCGCCACAGGCGACAGGGAACGTTGGGTGTTTTTTGGAACCGGTCGATTTATGGTTCGAGAAGATGCACCTAATATCGATCCGCAGAGCTATTACGGAATCAAAGAACCATCCGATGCATCCGGTTTTACCTGGGGTTCGGTGCAACGAACCTCACTGCTCGATGTGAGCGATGCCGTTGTGTATGATGATAAAACAGTGGAAAATGTCATCGGGTCCACTCCAGTTACCAACTGGGACGCCTTGGTCCAGGAAATTGATAATCAGAAAAAAGGTTGGTACCTTGATTTCTCTGATATTGGAGAGAGGAACCTTGGTGGAGCAGCCCTCCTGGGAGGATTGCTGACCTTTACCACCTATGTTCCCTCCCAGGAAATCTGTAACATTGAGGGAGAGAGCTTTCTACGGGCATTGTACTACAAGACCGGAACGGCGTATTACAAGCCGGCAATAGGCTGGACTTGGGTCGATTCCCGTGGAAGCCAGACTGGAAAACTTGAGTCAGGTGAACAGAAGTCAAATACCCGCGTTTCGCTGGGAGCAGGTATGGCAGAATCTCCTGCGCTTCATGTCGGTGGGGATGATGGATCGACCGCTTTTGTTCAAACGAGTACGGGTGCTATCCAGACAGTAGAACAGGAAACTCCCGAGTCGACGAAATCTGGAAAGGAAGGGTGGCGTGAGCGACGGTAGATTGCTCGTCTATTGATTGATTTTGCGGAGTCAGGAATTTCTCATCCGGACTTCCATGTGGTAGTGTTTGCGTGATACATAATGGTGAAACGCCGAAGGGCGCAACCCGCACCGTTGAGGTGATGTGGTTGCGCCCTTCGGCTTTTGTGGCACTGGTTGTGCGTCAGTTCATTTGGCTTGTTTCTGGGGACGAGCCGGAGCGCTTTTTTCCGGGGCGTTGAGTCCTGGTGAGCATTCGAAGAACACGAACTTCTCCTCCGTGTTGGTCATATATCGCAGGGTAACGGGCTGTCCTGCCTGTACACCGGCAGTGAGTCCGCCCCGGGAAGGGTGATAGAGGTTGCCGTTGTCCAGCCTGATGGCGCCATTCGCCTCGATAGTGCCGATGTGGCCGGAGACGGTATGGGTTTCTACGGTGACAGCCGCCAGGGCCATGGTCGGGAGAAGGAAGAGCAGTGCCGTGAAGAGCAGCGGCTTGAACATCGATCGGGTGTCGTTGGTGTGCATGGTTGACCTCAAATATGATGAATAGTGGGTGATGTTTGCCCGGCCGCGATGCGCCCACCGCGGCCGGAATAGCGTCTTACTCTTGGCTGGCGCTGTCCCGCCAGTAGTACAGGTGCAGCCCGGCTGGGGACTTGATCTCGAACGGGTTGTCGTCCGGAGCCGGGCCAACCAATCCGCCGCCCATGCTGGCCATGGCCGCGGCTCGCCCCTTGCGGAGGAAGACATTGAAGCCCGAGGGGATACCCTGGATGCCCGTTAGTTTTTTGTACCGGTCCGTGATATCGGTGGTTCCCACGACGGTCTGGTACAGATTGTAGGTAGCGCCACCGTTGAGATAATCGAGAGCGTATGAGAACCCATTGCCCTGCGGATGACAGGGATCATTGATGGATGGCTGATAGGTTGTGAAGTAGAGGGTGTTGTAATAGATCAGGGGCTGGCTGAGCAGCTGTTCTCCCTCATGGTTGTCATGGGCCGCGCTGGTATCCGCGGTTATGGCCGTTGGATAGGTCATGTGGCCGCAGGCCGAGAGCTTGCCCTGGTCGGCCAGTACAATATACCAGCCCTTGGCGTCGTCTTCGTGGGCGGCGCCTTGTTCCAGGGCGGACGGCGTCCCGTACACGGCGTCATCTGTCAGCAACCCCTTGAGATAGTTTTTCATGGAGGCATCGATGTTGCCGACATCGCATTGCCCGCCAAGCGCGCCCAGGTAGCAGGAGTTGATGATCGATTCCTTGCCCAACTCGTCGCAGGTCAGGTTGAGCAGATCGTTTTCCTGGTATGGGGCCGAGGTGACGGCGACCGGAGTCGCCGGTAAGGGCGCCGATTGTTCGGCCGTTACCGAGGAATCGTCGTAAATGGCATACATCCGGTTGCGAATCATGGCATATTTGGGATTTTCCCGGTCGCCCGTGCCGAAGAACAGCGACGCCATGCCTTTTGTGCCATGGAATTCGACATCCGGGAAAAAGTAGTTGCCCGACTCGAAATACCCCTTCGAGCCACCCCAGGAGACTGTCGGCGAATAAAAGGCTTTGCGTCCGACATCAACCGTGTCCACCCCGCCGCCCATGCTGCCGCTGCCGCTCGTACTGCCTGGGTTGGCGTTGAACACCCGGTTCACGACCCAATCGCCCTTGCCGACCTTCCAGTTTGGGGAGGTTGCGGTGCCGGTATTGGTCAAGTCGAAATCAAGCACGGTCTTGAACAGGTTGGCGTATATATCGACAGCATACACCGAGAGCAGTACGCCGGTCTGGATGCCACTTTCGATTCCGTCCGGGGTTTTGTAGAAATACTTGTCGGTTCCCGTAACCACACTGGGAGAGGCGGGGAAGGAGAACCGCATTTCCGGTGATTTCTGCACTCCGCCCATACTCACCGGGGTCGTGCCATGGGTGATGGAAAACGGCAGCAACTGCCTGGTCGTCACCCCATCGGCCAGAGTGACCATGGTAACAGCCGTCGGGTTCTCGATATCGACGACAAAGATGCCGCGACCCGTTTCATTCATGCCCGGATTATAGGTGTTATAGACGGTATCGGTATTGACATCCTGGCTCGCGGCATCCGCCGACCACTCGCCCGGATCAATGGTTCCGTCCGCTTTGAACGGCTTTCCGTCGAGGTTCTGGTCGGTGAAGGGCTCTGGATAAAAATCCTCTTCCGGGTCGTAACCGCCGGTGAAAATAGCGACATCCTTATAGGTTCTCTTGCCGTTTGCATCGACGGCCACCGGGATGCGTGCGGTCTTTACCTCCGACCAGGACTGACTGATTTCACTGTTTGTGTATGTCCAGGCAACGGTCCATTCTAGCGGGTTGAGCGAGGTTATGTTCAGGCTCCAGAAATACGATCCGCCGCGACGCTCCCCGAAGATGAGGAGATTCGGATTTTTCGCTTTCCGGTACAAGGTCACGGCTCCGTCAACGGTGTCGTACATTTTGTTGCTCTGCACCAACCTGAGTTTAGGCAATATATCCTCGGGTATGAAGGCGAACACCTCGCGGCCGGTGACATCGTCAAATACATGCAGCATCCCGTCGTTGCTCCCCACTGCAATCAATCGTTTCACAAGCGGCAGGGTGAGGTCCGCGGTGTTGTAATAATCGATCACAACCGGCTGCGAGTGGATGATAGGGCCAAGTATCCATTCCCGCACCTCAGTGGGCTCTCCCGTTCCAGATACGGCATCGTAGGTGTATCCGTGAGTGAAATTGATCAACTTGTCGCGGGTGGCATCGTCGGCAACCCCCAGGTCGGCGGCGGTGATGGTGTCACGTTCGAATTTTACCATTACGCCGCCTTTTGCAGTGTAAATGGGGCGCTGCCAGTATGTCCCGGCATCGAAATACCCTTGCACATCCTCAAGCAGCACCTCACCGGCACCGTCTTCCCTGATGTCGGCCGCGCCATAATGATCGGAGTCGTTGAGATCGCTGTCGTCCCCCCAGAAAGCGGCTGTGTTGTCCAGAAAGTGTCCATCAGCGTCGACGGCCTCGTGGTTGGCCTGGTCGTAGATTGTAAACAGTTTCGGGCGGTCTGTTGAGCCGTCGCCCATTTTGAATTTTTTAAGATTGCCCAGCCACTGGCCGGAATCCTTGGGTAAAAAAAGACCCATGTAGAGATCGTCGCCGCTCTGGATTTTGTTGGCCGCATCCGTCGAAACCACAGGAGCGGTGAACGAAACCGCATCGCCCATCTGCAAGGCCAGTGAATAAAAGGCTGCAACCAGTTGCTGCTTGTTGTTGGCGACGATGTACTGTCCTCCGGACTCCTCGGCGGCGTCTTCCATCAGGGGTTGCCTGGAACTGAAGGCGATGTGATGGGAAATGACATTGACATAGGAGTTTTCAGGGTCATCCACAAGCGAACCGTCCATCCAACTGTGGGTGTACATCCAGTGGGCCACATCGTCGTAATAGTTGGGAGCGATGGGTGGTCGGTAGGGGTCGGATGTCCAGTGATCGTCATCCCAGTCGGCAAAGGTGACGGCGGTGGGGGTGGTGATCCTCTGGTTCTTGATATCGCCCGCAGGATACCCTGACGACATCGAGATAACGTAGTTTTTTCGGCACAGCAGGCTGTCGAGCAGGTGCCGTTGATTTTGGAAGCCTTTTTGCCAGACATCCTGCATGGCCCCCATGAGGGGGGCGTTCGGGTCAGCGGAAAATGCCACGTCGTTGCTGAGGCTTGTCAAGAGCGCCGTCCGCTGGGCTTCGTCGGTTTGCGAAGGGTCGAGAGCTCGCCAGATTGTGGCGCCGCCCTCAGGTCCATCAAGCGTGGCCAGACCCCAATTCATCTTGCCCTGGAACTCCTCGACCACATAGCTCATGGCGTCCTTGGCTACATCCATGCGGGTCTGCATGAGGTAGGAGGGGCCATCGGCGTCGTGGTCAACCACACGCACCTGATCAATGAAGTACCCCGTGCCCTGGACCGCTGCGTTGGATCGCAGTCGCAAAGATGCGGTGTTGCCATTCAGAACCGGGGACCATCCATCGCCAAGGGTCGGGCTGTTGTCGTTGTCATAGGTGATAACCAGCTTGCCGGTCTGGTCATAGATTCGCAGGTAGTCATTGGTATAGGTTGCCGCGTTGGCGTTGCCCTGAACATCGAACGCGGAGAAATGGACCTGTATTTTGCGTGCCCCCGGCTGGACGATGATCCGCGTGGTCGCGGCCTCGCTGAGGTTGTTGGCATAATTTCCAACTCCTGCGGGATAGTCGAGGGCATAGCCGATCTGACTCCAGGAAGCCGGCGTGGTCAGGGGGAAATGCTCGAATCGCCAGGCATCATCGCCAAGATTGGCCCCGGCTGGTCGCGGGCTGGAGTCCCAATGATAGGTGAGGTTGTACATCGCCTGCATGTTGGCCCAGTTGCCGGTCACAAAAAAATAAACATACTGATCCCCGTTTTCCACCGGGTCGAGGGCAGCCGGGTTGATGCCGATCGCGGAGAGCGCTTCGTAACCGCTGAAATAGTAGCCTGGCGCGGAGAGGAGGCCAGCGAATCCGGTGTCGATCACGGTGCCGTTATACAGGGTGGAGTACTCGTGTTCTTTGAGACTCAGCCCCAGCGGCAGAAGCACCCCGTCGAGCCTGACGTATCCGTCGGCGTCCACGGTCAGTCGCTGCGGCAATCCCGAGCCGTCGGGTGCCAGGTTGCCTTCGGCGTCGATCATGGTTCGGGTGTTGATGAAGTCAGTGCCGCCACCATACCAGAGATAGGCCGGGTCTGCGGCGTCACCGGAGATGGCGACCGCCTGGCCGTCGATATTGGCTATGGTCACGCCGATCTTGCCCCGCCAGAGGTAGATAGTGCGCATGGGCGAGTGGTTTTGATAGAAATAGGAACTGTTGGTGATGGTATCCCAGATGTAGTCCCGGACATCGCCCTGATCCTTGAGGGTGAAGAAGTAGTCGAACATCTCGCCGTAATCAATGGAGTGCTCGTATACGCCGTAGCCCATGGCCTTGGAGTTGTCCATGAGCACATAGGCGTTTTGTTTGGTATTGATTGAATAGACATCCGTATCCCTGCCTGCAGCCGGTGAGGCGATCCAGAGGATTGTCATCAGCGTTATGGCGAGACAGGCTGCTGCTTGTTTACTCAGCACCGTGTGCATGGCGCGGTCTCCTTTGTGTACGGAATAAATGCGTTGTCGGGTTTTCTCTGTGTTCATTTATCGACCCCTTTTTGCCCTGTTTGTTTGCCGCCGACCTCAACCGTGGTTAACCCAGGCCTGTCGGGTGCGTTGCCCCGAATGCGATAGGAGTAGTCTTCAAATTTGTCAGCGGACATTCCCTGGCGAGGAGGACCGGAGGTGAGATAGGTTACCAGGTAGCGATAATCATATCGGTTATCAGCGGCCGTATTGCTTCCGATCAGGTTATCTCGGGGCCAGGTGAGCGGATCGCTCGCCGTGATGGCGGGCATGGTTGCCAGGCCGGAATCGCCGCCTGGATCGAAGTCGGCCAGATTGGAAGGAATCCTGAGTTCGTTGAACCGTCCCGGATCGTGCATGTTGTAGAAATCCTTCGCCGTGCTGGCTATGTTGTTTGATTCGACGTGGGCGCCGCCTTCGGCCAGGTTGAGCTTCCGTTCCGCCTGTTGCAGTCCGCCTGCCACGTTGAGTTCAGAAGTCGAAGTCTGCAAGGCCCAGGCGCCGAACAGGGAAAGGATGAGCAGGACGACCAGCGAGAGCACCAGGACAAAGCCGGACTCGTTAGTCAGGTGGGAGAATCGTCGTTGGAGAAGGAGCATGGAATTGTATCCTTAAACGGAAGGTGAAATGGCCGACCCGATACGGCAAGGGACGTCAGTCGGAATAGGTGGTCGTGGTCATTTCCAGTCTGTTCCGACCGGCTGTGGTGTTCCAGTCCATGAAGACCCGAATGGTTTTGTTCAGCGTCTTTGTACCCTCGACCCGATCCCGCACCGCCCAGGACAGTCGATAGACGAGACCCGAGTTGTCCATAACGAACCCGGGTGCGGCCGCTGCGGGTATGCTGAGCAGTTTGTCCAGTTTGACGTCGGTCAGGCTGGCCGCCGTGAACACCCTGGCGTCGGCTGCCTCGAGGCTTCCCGGAGCCGCGCCAGTGGGGTCAAGGGTGGGATCGTTCATCGGCAGTTGCTTCAGGGTTTCCATTAGCGACAGGGCCGCGTTATTTGCCTCGGTTCGGTTCATGGCAGAGGAACTGGCGCCGATGGCGTTCACCTGCATGGCCATGACTGCCAGGATGCCAATGGTCAGGATGGCCATGGCCACCATGGCCTCAATCAGGGTGGAGCCTCGTTGGGTGCATATCATGGCTTGCTTGCTCATCATCTGTATCCCATGTTGCGTAATTGAATATTGATCACCGCCAATCGGCGGCGGAAATTGTCGGCAGGAGGCGTCCAAACCGTTCCCGATGCCGTGGTGTAACTCCCGGCATGGGCGAAGGCCTGGTCAGGCACAGAGGTTCTTGCGAGCATGGAAATCTGTACCATGCGGATGTTCTTCAGATCTGCGGCGCCAGGGGCCAGGGTCTGCGTGCCATTCTTGAGGATATACTGAAATTCCAGCGCTTCGATATTGTCAGCCAAGGGCTGCAGTCCTCCTGCTGTACCGGACTGCCTCCCGATCTGGGAAATCCCGCTCCAGTTGACCCCGCCGTTATCGACGATACCGTCACTGTCGGTGTCGGCGCCGGCGGGCAGACCGAAGGCAATGGTTTCATCCGGGCTTTCGACCTCGCCATCGGCCCTATTTTTGATATCAGGCGCTGTTCCGCTGCGAAAATCGCGGGTGAACTGGTAATAAGTTCTCGTGGCTTGAGTGATCCCGGATGTACCAGTTTCTTCAGGGTCACAACCGGCCATTCGAATCTCCATGGGCATCACCGCCAGTGCACCGCGGAGGTTCTGCTGGATGTCGGCAATGTCGTCCTGCCTGGTATAGCTCCGGGTCTGGGTGGTATGTACCATGACAACCGCCGACATCAGCAGTGCCGAGATGAAGAGGGCAATCATCAGTTCCACCAGAGTGAATCCACCGTCTGCCTTCACCCTGATGCCTGCTCTGTGGTAAGGTTCCATCTGATGCATGCGTGCTTTTCCTTGTTGTTAATTCATGTTGATTCGCCCAGCGAAAGACACCACCACCGTTCGTTGCCGAATGACGTTGCCAGCAGAATCCATGGCGCGCAGGGCAATGGTGCCAGCGCCAATGGGGATGCCTCGCTGGGTGAAGATCAGGGTGTTGCCGACAAAACTGATGCCGTCTCCAGCCACAGTGGGATCAAAGGAAACTCCGGCGGGCAACGGTGTTGCCACCACCAGCACCGGTTCGCCAGGATCGATAACTTGATTACCGTCATTAACAGGAGTCCCCGAGCCCCTGTCCACAAACAGAGAATAGTTGCCAGCCACTGCGTCGAAAAGCAGTGTGACATTTTCACCTCGGTGTATCGCCTCTGATTTTGTTCGCATCATGGTGGAAAAAATATCCCTGGCAGTGCTCTGCAGGCGCATGTTGGGAAGGAAGGACAGCAGCGCGGAACCTCCAATGGCGGCTATGATTCCAAGGATTGCGATGACGGTCATGATCTCGACCAGGGTGAACCCGCCCTGGCAGCCATTTCGCATCACGCGGCTATCCTGCGGTGTTTGAGTTGTTGTCATGTTGATTAGTGAGAGGAATGTTGGCATGGCACGCCGTGCTTCAGGGGATCAAGCTCTTTTTAGACCAAAGGCAATAATCGCTCCTTTTCTCCTAAAGAATCGGTAAGGTAGAACTCCTTTGGCCTGTATTCATTAGCAGGCAATGTTTGAATTCTCCTGTTGAACCTTTATGCTGTATGCGATGGCGATCCTGGGCTGGGGCTGGCTGTAAATTAATTTTATAATAGTGGTCCAATCGTAAGAAAAATTAATAAACCAGGGGATGGTGCCACCCAGAGAGGTGCAAGACGGCTATGTCGAGGTTGGAATTGATGGCATCCATCACTTTCCCTGATTGGTTTCATGAATTATTTTTCTTGACTTCCGATGCTCTGCCTTATAAATAGCTAACGTGACTGAATGCCGGTTCAGTTTTTTGTCGGTGCGGTATCGAACCGGCGAAACGGATCGGATGGTAGGCAGGTCGATTGTTCTCACAGGAATACACACACAGAGAGGGAAAACATTATGAGTTCGAAACTGGTAGCGCCCCACGGTGGAAAAGGTCTGGTTTGCGCCTTGCTTGAGGGCGCCGCACGTGAAGCCGAGTTGAAGAAAGCCGCTGGCTTGAAGCAGGTTGAGGTTTCTGATCGCGCCAAAGGCGACCTGATTATGATGGGCATCGGCGGATTCTCCCCGTTGACCGGCTTCATGACCAAGGCTGACTGGAAGGGCGTTTGTGAGAATTTCCAGATGGCTGACGGCACCTTCTGGCCGGTGCCGATCACCCTCGACGTGTCCGCTGCCGTTGCCGGCGATATCAAAGTTGGTGATGAGATTGCTCTGGTCAACAAAGGCGAGACCTACGCCACCATGAAGGTCTCTGAAAAATTTGAGATGACCGAAGCCGACAAGCGCTGGGAATGCGAAAAAGTATTCAAGGGCGAGGGCGAGGAATCCGTCGGTGACAAATTCTGGGAAATCGCACCCAAGGATCATCCCGGCGTCATCATGGTTTTCGCGCAGGGTGAATTCAACTTGGCCGGCCCGGTTAAAGTCCTCTCCGAAGGCGAGTACAAAAAAGAGTATCCGGGTGTGTACCTGAAGCCCGCAGAGACCCGCGCCATTTTTGACGAGCGTGGTTGGGCCAACGTCGCCGCTCTGCAGCTGCGTAATCCGATGCACCGCTCCCATGAGTTCCTGGCCAAAATCGCTGTAGAGGTGTGCGACGGCGTTATCATTCACAGCTTGATCGGTAACCTCAAACCCGGCGACATCCCAGCCGATGTTCGGGTTGAAGCCATCAAGATTCTGATCGAAAATTATTTTGTCAAAGAGCACATTGTTAATGCCGGTTATCCGCTGGATATGCGGTATGCCGGTCCTCGCGAAGGCCTGCTTCATGCCACCTTCCGTCAGAACTACGGCGTCAACAACATGCTGATCGGCCGTGACCATGCTGGCGTCGGTGACTTCTACGGTCTGTTCGAGGCGCAGCAGATTTTTGATCGCATCCCCGTAACTGGTGATCCTTCCAAAGACCTGCTCTGCAAGCCGATGAAGATTGACTGGACCTTCTATTGCCATAAGTGCGACGGTATGGCATCGCTGCGCACCTGTCCGCATACCAAGGACGATCGCGTCATCCTTTCCGGCACCAAGCTGCGTAAGGCTCTGTCCGACGGACAGCCGGTTGTTGACCACTTCGGTCGCGAAGAGGTTCTGGTTCGTTTGAGAGCATACTATGCAGGTCTGACCACGAAAGTTGAAGTGAAGATGCAGGGTGCTGCTTCCGGCGCTGCCATGTAAGACCCTTTCGGCTCAATCGAGTCGTTGTAAAGGAGATGCCGCGCTTGCGCGGCGTCTCCTTTTTTTATTGCGGCGCGGGCGAGGCTGCGGTACGAACGGCAGCAGCGGAGTGGCCGCGAGAGCGGCCGGCGGTATATGCTTCGATTGCGCGTTTTTTTAGTACAGGGAGGAAACATGACAACGGAGACCGTCCAGGTCGGCCTGGGCGAACGGAGCTACCCGATTACCATCGGCACGGGGATACTTCCTGGGATCGGCGCGATGCTGGCCTCGAAAGATATCGCCAAACGCTGGGGCATCATTACCGACGACCGGGTGGGGTCGCAATATGGAGAGACCGTGCGCCACTCCCTGCAGGCCGCGGGTCTCGATTGTGAGCTGATCGAGTTTCCCCACGGTGAGGCCAGCAAGCATCTGGCCACCGTCGGCCAACTGGCCAGCGAACTGGCCAGGCGCGGATTCGACCGGCGCGACGGTCTGCTGGCGCTCGGCGGCGGCGTGGTCGGCGACATCACCGGCTTCCTCGCTTCGGTCTACATGCGCGGCATCCCCTTTGCCCAGGTCCCGACCACTCTGCTCGCACAGGTGGACAGCTCGGTGGGCGGCAAGACCGGCGTCGACATTCCCGAGGGCAAGAATCTGGTCGGCACCTTCTACCAGCCCCGACTGGTGTGCATCGATACCTCGGTCCTATCCACTTTGCCGCCGGAAGAGTTTCTTGGCGGCATGGCCGAGGTCATCAAATACGGCGCGGCCATTGACGCGGATTTCTTCACCTGGCTTGGGCAGCAGCGTCAAGCGGTGCTGCGCCGCGATCCGGCGGTGATCGTGCCCATGATCCGCCGCTGCTGCGAGCTCAAGGCCTCGGTGGTGGAGCGGGACGAACGCGAGGGCGGTCTGCGCCGCATCCTCAATTTTGGTCACACTATCGGCCATGCGGTGGAGGCGGCCTCCGGATACCGGCTGATTCACGGACTGGCCGTGGCCATCGGCATGCAGGCTGTGGCCGACCTGGCCGTGCGTGGCGGGTATGCGGCCCCGCCAGTTGCAACCGAAATCAACCGGATGCTCACCAGCTACGGCCTGCCCACAGTCATCCCCCCGGAACTGGACGCCCGCCAGATCCGCGGGTATCTGCAAACCGACAAAAAAACCGTGGGCGGACAAGTCTTCTTTGTCCTCCCCGAGAAGGTCGGCACGGTCCTTATCACCGATCAGGTCAGCCAGAGCGACCTTGACGCAGTGCTGGGCCTTAATCGGCCCGACAGCGCCACCTGAGCCCTAAAACGATTCTGAGGCCACAACCATGCCGATTTACGAATTTTTCTGCACCGATTGCAACACGGTATTCAATTTCTTTTCCAGCCGTCCCAATACCGAAAAACGTCCGGATTGCCCACGCTGCGGCCGCAAGGAACTGCACAAGATGATGTCGCCGTTTGCCACCATCGGGAAGGCGAAGGAGGCGGACGAGGACGGTTTGCCGGCCGGTCTGGACGAGGCCAGGATGGAGCGGGTGCTCGCCGGTCTGATGCGGGAGGCGGAAGGCCTCAACGAAGAGGATCCCCGGCAGATGGCAGGGCTGATGCGCAAGTTCATGGACCAGACCGGCATTTCCCTTGGCGGCCGGATGGAAGAGGCCATGGCCCGGATGGAGGCCGGTGAGGACCCCGATCAGGTCGAGCGGGAGATGGGCGATCTGCTCGACGGGGACGAACCCTTCAGCCTGGAGGCGGTGCGGAAAAAGGCCCAGGGCCTGACGCAACGGCCCAAACGTGACGAGCGGTTGTACGAGCTGTAAATGGTTTAACCACCATGGGGACTGCGAAGTACGGCCAGTATTCAGTATTCGATGGCCAGCTGTTTCATCTTCTCCCAGAGGTTTTTCCGGCTGATGCCCAGCACCGAGGCCGCCTTGGTGCGGTTGCCGCCGCACCGGGTCAGGGCGTGCATGATGCACCGCTTCTCGGTTGCAGCCAGGGCCTCGCTCAGGCAGCCGGAATCGGACGTTGCCGGCTCATGCCGCGATCGCAGGTCCGCGGGCAGGTCCTCGAGAGTGATGACCGGGCCGGGCGAGAGCACTGAAACCCGCTCGATGATATTCTTCAACTCTCTGACATTGCCAGGGAAATCGTAACCGAGCAGGCACTGCATGGCCTCCTCGGACAGCGACAGGGCCATGCCCCGTTTCCGGCTGAAGCCGGCCAGGAAATGGTCGACCAGCAGTGGCACATCCTCCCGCCGCCCGCGCAGCGGCGGCATAGGCAGGGGGATGACGCTCAACCGGTAGAGCAGGTCCTGGCGGAACCGGCCGGCCTCAGCCTCCACCTTCAGATCCTTCGCGGTCGCGCAGAGCAGGCGTACATCCACCCGGATGGTCCGCGTCCCGCCCAGCCGTTCACACTCCCCCTCCTCGATCACCCGCAGCAGCTTGGCCTGCAGCCCCAGCGGCAGATCGCCGATCTCATCCAGCAGCAGGGTGCCGCCGTCGGCCAGTTCGAACCGGCCCAGCTTGCGGGCATACGCCCCGGTGAAAGCCCCCTTCTCATGGCCGAAGAACTCTGATTACAGCAGCCCCTCCGGGATGGCGGCGCAGTTGATGCGGATGTAGGGCCGCTCCGCTCGCTTGCTTGCCCGGTGCAGGCCGTTGGCCGCCAGTTCCTTGCCCGTGCCTGACTCGCCGCTGATCAGCACCGTGGAGTCGGTTGGCCCCACCTGGTCGATCAGGGCCAGCACCCGGTGGATGGCCGCGCTCGCGCCGAGGATCTCCGGGTGTTCCTGGCGGCAGCGGTCTTCCAGGGAGGCGCAACGGGCCCGCACGGTCTGCATTTCGAAGATGCGGTTGATGCGGATGATCAGGTCGTCCAACTCAAACGGCTTGAGAATGTAGTCGGCGGCGCCGCTCTGCAGGCAGGTGATGGCGTCCTCCACCGAGCCGTAGGCGGTCATCATGAACACATCGATGAGCGGCGACTGCCGTCGCACTCGCTGCAGCAGTTCCAGGCCGTTCATGCCCGGCATGCGGATGTCCGAGAGCACCAGATGATATTGCTTGCGCTCGAGCATCGACAGGGCCGCGCGACCGTCGGTGGCGGCGTCGACCTGCCAGTTTTCCCGCAGCAGCCGGTCCTGCACCGAGATGCGCATGATCTCGTCGTCCTCAACAAGCATGATCTGTTTCATCTCGGTCTCCCAGGGCTTTTTCGTTGTTCCTGGCACTCAGGCACTGGCGGTCCACCGGCATGGCGACGACAAAGGTCGAACCCGCGCCGGGGCTGCTTGTCACCTCTATACGTCCTCCCAGCCGCTGCACCAGCGAGTGGGTCACCGCCAGGCCAAGTCCGGTACCCTTGCCGACCTCCTTGGTGGTGAAGAAGGGGTCGAAGATGCGGGCGCGCACCGCATCGCTCATGCCCATGCCGTTATCTTCGATGGTGAGGATGATCGCGCCGTTCTCCTCCCGGCTGGCGATGGCAAGGCGGCCGCCTTCGGGCATGGCCTGGGTGGCGTTGAGGGCGATGTTCATGACGATCTGCTTGATCGCCTCCGGGTCGATGCAGCAGACATCGTTAAAGCGCAGGTTGAGATCCACGGTGATGTCCCGCAGCCGGTGGCCGAGCAGTTCGAGGCAGTCGAGGATGACCGCGTCGACGTCCACCCGGCGGCTCTGCAGCGGCTCGACCCGGCCGTAGTTGAGCAACTGGCGCATGGTCAGCTCGATGCGGCGCAGCCCCTTGGTGAGCAGGGGCAGGTAGCGTTCGTGCAGTTCGCGATTGCCGGGTTCGGCCTGCATCGCCTTGACGCAGTTGAGCATCCCGGCCAGGGGGTTGTTGACTTCGTGGGCGATACCGGCGGTCAGCTGCCCCAGGGCAGCGAGCTTTTCCGCCCGAAATCCTTGCTCGCCCGCTGCGTTCAGGGCCTGCTGCGAGGCGTCCAGGCGATGGCAGAGTTCGATGAAACTGGTGTTGAGCCGGCCGATCTCATCGCCGCGATCCGGCAGGGCGAGCGAATCCACGCCCTGTTCGGGAAAGGCGGCCATGGCCCCGGACAGCCGGTGCAACGGCCGGGCCACCAGCCGGTCGAAGAGCTGATACATCACCAGCGCCGCGGCCAGCGCCGACAGCAGTCCGTAGAGCAGGATGGCCCGGTTGTTGGCGCCAATGGCCGCATCCGCCCAGGAGATGGGGATGGTGATGGACAGCGCCCCACGGATGTCGCCGGTCTGGTAGCCGTGCTGGCCGTGACAGGAGAGGCAGGCGGTCTCGGTGGTCAGCGGCGCGGCATAGCGCAGCACCCGGCCGCCGCTGTTGCGGTCAATGGCCAGATGTTCGCTATTGCCGCTGGTGAAACGGTGCAGGCTTTCCTGCTCGAAGGCGTCGGGGGCGTTGGCAGGGTTGACCGGCTGCAGGCTGGTGACCCGGAACCACCCCAGACCGGTGCGGGCAGCGTATTCCGAGAGTTCGCGGGTGACCATGGCCGGGTTGCGCTTCACCAGGGTGAGCCCGGTTGCGGTGGTGATCACCGGTTCCGGGAGAAAGGCATTCGGCCCGGTGGCCTCGTTCTGGAGGAGAAACAGCCCCTGGTGATCGGCGATCCACTGGCGAGTGAGGAGAATCTGGCGATAGAGCATCCGCGCCTGCTGCTCGGCCTGACCAAGGACCAGCCGGTTCTGCAGGTGGGAAGCCTGGACCATCAAGAGGCCGTAGGAGAGGGCCAGGATGGCGACAGCGGCGAGGATGAACTTTCCTTTCAGCGACATGGGAGCCTCGACAAAGGAGCGGGCTGGCAGGCACGGGGCGGCCCGGGCATGGCGGCAGGGTACCATACTCTCCGTCGATGCGCTACCTGATGGTAACGTTATTGCCGTTTCGTTCGGGTAACCTGTTGAAATGACGGATGAGCTGTCGGGGAACGAATCTTGCAGATCAAAGAGAGATCGTCCTTTTCCAGAATACCACCCGGTGTTCCCACCTGGTGCGTGCAACCAATCAGGAGGAGAAACGTGAAACCAAAGGCAAAACTGCTGAGTCGGTCCCTGCTTGTACTGATGCTGGCGGACGGGCTGGAAATAATCGTCTCCGGTTGGGTGGGCAGATCTTCCTCAACCTCTCCCCGAGCCTTGCTGCGCAATATCCTTCGGCAGATTCTCGCTCCCCGGCCCTACGCGACCTGACTGCTACCGGCCTACATCCCATACAATTCTCCTGCATTTTTTTCAGTCCTTTCGTACAATGACCGCATCGGGTGCGCATCCGCGCCCCGGCGTTCGAATTCAGGAGGAACCACGCATGAAAGGAAAATTGGTCATCATCATGGTGGGGCTGCCCGCCCGCGGCAAATCAACCATGGCCCGCAAACTCGGCCGCACCCTGGAGATGGACGGCGTCCGGGTCCGCATCTTCAACAACGGCGATATGCGCCGCAAACAGGACAGCGACGCCAGCACCTCGTCCTCGGAGTTTTTCTCGCCGACCAATGTCCAGGGCCGGGAACTGCGGGAGCGTATCTCGCGCATGAACACCGAGCTGGCGCAGGCCTTTCTCCACGACAGCGGCGAGGTAGCCATCATCGATGCCAGCAACGTCACCCGCCAGCGCCGGCAGTGCCTCACCGCCGCTTTTCCCGATCTGCCACGGCTCTTTGTGGAGTGCGTCAATGCCGATGACGAGGCCTTGGAGGCCAACCTGGAACGCAAGGCCGAGCTCAAGGAGTTCAGCCACCTCACCCGGGAGAAGGCACTGGAGAGTTTTCTCAAGCGCATCGCCTACTACGAGTCGATCTACGAACCGCTGGACATCGAATCCAACCGTATCCTGGTGGATTCGTTCGACTCCTGCATCCTTCAGGAGCGCATCGGCGAGGTGTTGCCCTACTACGACCGCATCCGCGACATCATCACCACCAGGGTGGTGCGCAACCTGTTCCTGGTTCGGCACGGTGAGACCCATTTCAACCGGGAAGACCGCATCGGCGGCGATTCCGACCTCACTGACCAGGGGCTTGAGCAGGCTGGCGCCCTGGCCGAGCATTTTGCCACCGTGCGCATCCCCATCATCTTCACCAGCAACCACAAGCGGACCCTGCAGACTGCGACTCCCATCGCCGAGCGGCAGAACCCCTGCACCATCATTGCCCTGCCCGAGTTCAACGAGATCAACGCCGGCGTCTGCGAGGGCATGACCTACGAGGAGGTGCGGCGCAAGATGCCCCACGTGGCCAAGGCGCGCGGGCCGAACAAGTACCGCTACGTCTACCCCGAGGGCGAGGGCTACGCGACCATGGAGGAACGGGTTCACCGCGGCCTGAAAAAGGTGTTTTTTTTGAACAATTACGACGAGAACATCATGATTGTCGGCCACCGGGCGGTCAACCGGATGATCCTCGCAAGTTTCCTCAGCCGGCAGGAGGAGGAGATCCCCTACATCTACATGCCCCAGGACCGCTACTACCACATCCAGATTGATCCCCACAAACGCATCTTCGAACTGATACCCTATCGCAGCGTGGCTAATATCGGCACTGGTTGGTAGCAAGGCAGCGGGGCGGTTGACCTGCTGCAGATGGTACGTCCATGGTTACGTTCCCACGCTGGAGCGTGGGAACGATCATAATCGGTGCACAAGGCCGAGCCGTTGCTGGTCGGGTTCGGCGAGATTGAGGATGAAATTGCCGCCGGGGTGACGGACCTGCGCGGGAGGATGCATCCAAGCCAGGCAGGGTGAGCCTTTTCTTGCGCCCATCAACAGAAAGTGCCCTCACCAGATGGGCAATTGCATGTAACGATTGGTCTCGCCGGTGGGGCAGGGGCAGGACTACTGCAATCCGGTGGTGTCGTCTTCGCTGAAGCCGTGCTGGACGCCGTGTTTGGCCTCCTTCTCGGCCAGTTGGGCCCGGGCTTCCTCCTCGGTGATGCCGAGCGCCCGCGCCAGGTCGGCGATGTCGTAGCAGGGGCTGCCGTCCGGGGTGAAGCGCTGCGGCGCTAGCTCCGGAAAGCTTCGGCTGGTGGCGTGGCCGCTGGCCTGCTGGAGCAGTTCGCGGATCTCGGGTGGTCCGAAGACCAGGAGCCACTCCACCGCCTCCGCCCAGATGGCGCTGTCCACGGTGGGGTGCTGCAAAATTTCCAGCGCTGATTCGAGCGTCCACTGATGGGAAAAGTCGTTCATGGTTGCGTCCTCCGTGGGATCATTCAATCCGGTCAGGCAAAGCGTCCCCGCATCCTCCGCTCCGCCGTTTTTTTTTCGCTTCCGCCGGATTGTCTTTGGTCGCCCGGCTGGCGGCATACTATAATAGGAAGGTCAGCACGGCAACCGATTCAGACAAGGAGCGAATTCATGGGCGTAAACAACCTCATCCTGCTGGAAGCGCTGGAGTGGTTCGACGAGACCGGCAAGGAAATCCTGCACCGACTGCCCGAACAGGGCTCGGGCGAGATCAAGTTCGGCGCGCAGATGACCGTGCGCGAGAGCCAGGCCGCGGTCCTGTTCTACAAAGGCAAGGCCTGCGACGCGTACGGTGCGGGCCGCCACACCCTCAAGACCGGCAACATTCCGATACTGACCAAGATCCTCTCCGCGCCCTGGGGCATGATCAGCCCGCTGCGGGCCGAGGTGTTCTTCGTCAACCTCAAGGTCTTCTCCGACCTCAAGTGGGGCACCCGCGACCCGGTAGCCTTCCGTGACGCTGAACTCGGCTTGGTGCGTCTGCGCGCCCATGGCGTCTTCAATATCCGCGTGGTCCAGCCGGTGCTGTTGATCAACACCCTGGCCGGCACCATGGGCCGCTACACCACCGAGCAGGTCGAAGACTACCTGCGGCAGGTGATTGTCAGCCGGTTTAACGATTATCTGGGCGAGCATCTGCGCTCGCTGTTCGACCTGCCCGGCCGTTTCGACGAGATTGCCGAAGGGCTGCAGACAGCATTGGTAAAAGACTTCACCCGTTTTGGCCTGGCGCTGGACGGCCTCTACGTTACCTCGATTACTCCGCCCGAGGAAGTGCAGCAGGCCATCGACGACCGCTCGCGGATGAGCGTGATCAAGGACATGGACAAGTTCGTGCGCATGAAGGCGGCCATGGCCATGGAAAAGGCGGCGTCCGGCAGCAGCGAGGCCGGGGCCGGACTGGGCCTGGGGCTGGGAATGATGATGCCGGCCATGTTCGGCGGCC
>JBGSPP010000064.1:0-11967 GCA_041738515.1 Desulfobulbus sp. | reverse complement strand
GTGGCAGCCATGGAGGGGCACGCTGAATCGACGCGACCAGGCGCCGATGTGAAGGGTGAAGCGCATGCCCTGTTCGCCGAGATTGACCTGCCGGGTGACCCTGACCTCGGGTCCGCGCCTGCGACCGGCCTCGGTCACGGCAAAGCCGAGTTGCCGGCCGCCGATCTTCCGCGCCTGGGCCAGCACTTGCGGATCATCGCAGTTTACCACCCGCACCGCCTCGGGGCGCATGCCGGCAAAAAGTTCACCCTTGGCCGCGGCCACGCCTTCGATACTGCCCAGCCCCTGCAAATGCGCGGGATGAACGTTGTTGATGCAACCGATGTCCGGATCGGCGATGGCGGCAAGACGCGCGATCTCGCCGGGTGCGTTCATGCCCATCTCAAGCACGGCCAGCCAGTGCCCGGCCTCGACCGGCAGCAGGCTGAGCGGCAGTCCAACCAGGTTGTTGAAGTTGCCTTTGGTCTTGAGCAGAGGATTGATGCCCGTCTTCACTCCGGCCAGAGCCTCAGTGAAGATGCGCGCGGTCAGTTCCTTGACCGTGGTCTTGCCCGAGCTGCCGGTGATGGCGGCAACCTGCATTCGCGGCGCGAACAGGCGACGGCGATACCCGGCCAGCTGCCCCAGGGCCTGGAGGGTATCGGCCACCTGGATGTATACAACATCTTCGGTGGGATGATCCGGTATCCGCTCGGCAAGGACAGCGGCCGCCCCTTGGGTGACGGCTGTTTCGATGTAGGCGTGGCCGTCGAACTGCTCGCCGCGGAGGGCCACGAAGATGTCGCCCGAGTCGATGCGGCGGGTGTCGGTGGACACCTGTCCCAGCACCTGCCGCTGCCGACCGGCCGCTAACCGACCGCCAGTGGCCGCGAGCAGATGGCGCTCATTCCAGCCGGCCAGTCCGTTGGCCACCTCGAGGCGGTCATCAAAAAATATCTTTTCCGTGCCCAGGATCTGATAATCCTCATGGCCCTTGCCGGCCACCAGGACAGTATCGCCACCGGCTGCCAGACTGCATGCCGCGGCAATGGCCTGACGGCGGTCAAGCATCACTGTGTAGCCTCGGAGCGGCGGCTGATCGCAAAACAGCTCCGACAGCGTGCGCAACTGTCCGCCGGCCTCGACCGCACCTTCAGCGACGGCGGCGACGATGGTCTCCGGGTCTTCGGTGCGCGGATTGTCGGAGGTGATGAGGACCACATCGGCATAGCTGACCGCAATCCCCCCCATGAGCGGACGCTTGCCCCGATCGCGATCGCCGCCGCATCCCACGACGCAGACAAGACGGCCCTTGGCCAGTTGCTTGAGCGTGCGCAGCACATTCTCCAATGCATCCGGCGTGTGGGCGTAATCGACAAAGACCGATGGCCCGGGAGGATCAGCCAGCGCCGCCAGGATCACCCGCTCAAGCCGGCCAGGAATGGCGCCCACCCGCGACAGCCCCTCGATAATCGCTGCGGCGGACAGCCCAAGGGCCAGCCCTGCGCCGGCCGCGGCCATCACGTTGAGTACGTTGTAGCGTCCGGTCAGGGCAGAGGCAAAGGCACGTGCCTGGCCACCGAGATGCAGGCGGCAGCGAAACCCTTCCATGGTTTCGACCAGATCCTCGGTATGCACTGCACTGGTCGCAGTAAACCCGCAGCGGATTATTTTGAGGTCATTGAGGGAGGCGGCAAGCTGTTCGCTCCAGTCGAGACCGTCGTTGCCATCGCCTGCCACCAGCACCGCCGTTCCCTCCGGCTTGAGATGCCGATGGAACAAGAGACGCTTGGCAGCGAAATACCGTTCCATGGTCTGGTGGTAATCCAGGTGATCGCGGCTCAGGTTGGTGAACAGGGCCACGTCGAATCGTACCGGCCCCAGCCTGTTCTGTTCCAAGGCATGAGAGGAAACTTCCATGATGACGTGGGTGACCCCATGATCGACCATGGTCCGCAACAACCCCTGCAGGGTCACCGGGTCCGGCGTGGTCAGCGGCGCCTCCTGGATGACGTGGCAACCGGCGTGATCGTGGTAGCGATAATTCACCGTGCCGATCACCCCGGACCGTAAGCCGGCCTGGACCAGCATGCCCTCGATCAGCCAGCTGGTAGTGGTCTTGCCGTTGGTGCCGGTTATGCCGATCACTGTCAACTGTCCGGCCGGGTTGCCATACCAGGCGGAGGCTGCCTGACAGAGGGCGGCATGGCTGTCCCGAACCAGAATCACCGGTACAGGCAGCGATTCAAGCCCCTTGCCCGTCTCGGCCACCACCGCCAGACAGCCGCTTCTGGCCGCCGCGGCGGCAAAGGCGTGGCCATCGGTTTTTTCGCCGCGGATGGCGACAAAGAGGCTGCCGGGTCCTGCCTTGCGTGAATCGCAGGTCACGGCGGTCACCGGTCGCGCCAGCGCCCCGCCGGGTGCCCCAACTTGCCCGCTGACATCGAGGGCGGTTATGAGCTCTGCAAGGGTGATCATGACGGCATTCCCCTTATTTCATATCCAGGGTCAGCATGCATTCCTTGACCCCGGTCAGCGGGGCGCCGGGAATGGGATACTGGGCGACGATCTTGCCGCTCCCCTTGACCCGGATTTCGAGATTGTGCTGGTTCAATCGCTGCAAACCCTTGCGCAGGCTCATGCCCTTGAGCGGTGGCATAGTGGCCACTGGCTCGCTCGCCCGGCCCGGTGTCACGTGGTAGTTGAGCCGTTTACTGAGAAACAACTGGCTGCGGTTATCCTTGCTTTTGGCCGGCGGCTTTTCCGCGATGCTGGCGGGATGCTCTTCTTTCTGAAAGGCAGCCAGCATCTCCCGGCCCATTTTCTCCAGCGCTCCCTTGTCCTTGGAACTATCGGACTTCATCGGCTGGAGATTGTCGCGTTCGACCGCCATCAGCAGCAGATACTTGGGCTGCTTTGCCGGAGCCATGCCGGCAAACAGCTCCTGCATCGAATACCGCGACCACTGTTCTTCCCTGTGCATTTCCAAACGCTCGGCAGCAAACGAAACCAAATTCTCCTGCTCTGCCAGCCATGGTTTGAACAGCTCCCGCCGGATCTTGACGCCCAGGGCCGGGTCAAGCACATGGCTCTTCTCGGTGGCTTCGCCACTGCGAAAGTAGCGTTTGGCCGTGCCGTGATCGTATATGGAATCGACCACATAGGGGGTTATCCGCCAGCCGCCGTTGATCAGGCTGGCCAGGGTGACGCCCACCTGGACGCCGGTCACGACCTGGGCCTTGTCCCCCTGCTCTACCGTCGGACCGGATTCCCAGTTGCCGAAGACTGAGCCGAACAACTGGATCTGTTCCTGAAACCGGGCCAGCTGTTCGGTGTTGAAGCCATAGTCAGGCGCGGACACGGTTTCCGGCAGAAATCCTTGGCTATCAAGGCCTTCCCGCTCGATGGCGGCCGCCCGGGCAAGGATCGGCCGGATCAGTTCTTTATCGAGCACGTGGTTGTAGATCCGGTTCTGCCGGCTGGTCTCCTTGGCCTTCCAGAAATAGTTGGGGTTGAAGGAGGGCTGGTTGACCAGGGCGAGGATGCGGCCGCTACCCGGCTCAATCACCAGCCCCATCCCCTTTTCCGAACCGTGGGCGGCCAGATATTCGCGGAAGCTGGTTTCCAGACGCTTCTGCAGATCGAGATCCAGCGTCAGGATGAGGTCCGTGGTCGATGAACCGAGGCTCTCCTGTCCCTGAAAATCGATGTCCGGGATGTTGTTCTTGCGAAAGGCTCCTGGCGAGAGCACCGTGTCATACTTGCCTTCCACACCGGTCAGGCCGACGCCGTCGCCCATGAACCCGAGCACGTGCGAGGCCGCCGTATGCCCCGGATAAAACCGGGCCTCGGTCGGCCGGCAGGAAACGCCTTTCAGCCCGGCCGCCTCAATCTGGGCGGCCTGCATCTCTTCCAGATTGTCGGCCAGTTCCACCGGGCTCCCCGCGTCTTTGACCAGCTCGACGATGACCTCCGGTTTCTTGCCGACAATGGGCGCCAGCATCTGCGCCGCCTCTTGCAGGTTGATCAAATCCGCCGGATTGATCGACAGGGCATACAGGCGGTAGGAAACAGCCAGTTCGTTGAACCGCTGGTCATAAATGGTTCCCCTTAAAACAGAATCAGCGGGCAGTTGGCCCGCTGACTGTTTGGGAATTTTGCCGACAGCAGACTGTATAATCCTGCCGATATCCTGGAGGGAGGGGGGGAATCTATACAGAACGGTTCCAGCTGCTGTCAGCAAAATGACGATGATGACGGGGAGGATCCAGTGTTTCCTGGTTCTTCGTGACCTCAGGGTTTTTGCCATTGTTCCGCTACATCCGATGCACCTGCCCCTTCACAGGTTCGAACAGACGCAGCTTTCTTTCGGCAAGGGCCGTTATATGGGTTTTCGACGCCAGCTGTGCCCGCGTGGCCAGCAGACGGACATTTTCGTTGGATATGGTCGCATTGGCCGCCTGCACCTGTTGCGCCCTGGTCTGGGCCGCATCAATGCGACCGGCAACCATCTGGGTTGCGGCCAGTCCGGCGACCAGGGCCACCCCGACGGCGATGGCCAGCATCCTCTTCTGTCCGGCGGACAAAACCAGACGAATGGAACCCCAAGCCCGCGGCTCCGACTTGATCGCCATTGGGGGGGGCCTGTATACTCGGGTATTGATCTGCGTTGCCATGTCCGGTTCTCCTGCTTTCCAGCCAATTCTCCGGAATACGGTCCGGAAACCGGGTACTCAGCGGCGCTCGGCGACCCGAAGCTTGGCGCTCCGTGCCCTGGGATTGCGCTGAATTTCCTCCGCCGACGGTTCGATCGGCTTTTTGGTCAGCACCCTGAAGTCAGGGTGCTGCACGAATGCCTGTTTGACGATCCGATCTTCCAGCGAATGGAAGGTGATAATGCCAATCCTGCCGCCGGGCGCGAGCAACTCCGGTGCCGTCCGCAGCAGCCTGGTCAGGTTGTCCAGCTCCCCGTTGACCGCGATCCGCAGCGCCTGAAATACTTTGGTGGCCACGTGCACCCTCGGCGGGTGATATTTGGCCGGCACCGCCGCGGCGACAATGGCCGCCAGCCTGCCGGTGGTGGACACCGATTCTTCCTGTCGAGCCTGGACCAGGAAGCGGGCAATCCGCCTAGCCTGACGCTCTTCGCCGTAGTGGTAAAAAATATCCGCCAACTGCTCCTCGGACAGCCTGCCGACCAGATCGGCCGCGGTCGTCTCCCGCCGGATGTCCATGCGCATGTCCAAGGGGCGGTCTACCCGGAAGCTGAAGCCCCGGTCCGCCTGATCCAACTGCAGCGAGGACACGCCCAGATCGGCAATCAGGCCGTCGATGCGATCGACCCGCAATCGCTCAAGCTCGGCCGACAGGTCCGCGTACGAAGCATGCACGACAATCAGGCGTTCGCCGAAGCCTGCCAGCCGCGCCCTGGCGCGGGCAAGGGCCTCGGCGTCCCATTCGCAGCCGATCACCCGTCCCGCCGGGGCCGTCCGCTCCAGCAAAGCCTCACTATGGCCGCCAAGACCGAGGGTGGCGTCCACATAGATGCCGTCGCTGCACGGCCGCAGCCAATCAAGGGTTTCGTCCCGCAGGACCGGCGCATGGATGGAGGACGCATCCCGCGGCGGATCGGCCATCACAGCATGCCCATGACCGCCAGCCCGGTACTGAACTCCTCGAAAGTCTCGCGGGCACTGCGCGCCTCTTCCTGCCAGGCGCCTTTATCCCAGATCTCAAAGTGCTGGAGCATGCCGTTGAGCATGACGTCCTTGCCTATGGTCAACCCTTCGCGCAAGGTCGAGGGGACGAGGATGCGCCCTTGCCTGTCCAACGGACACTCGGTCACGCCGGCCAGCAGGTAGCGAACAAAGCGGCCGAAGTTCGGCGGCATATTGCCCCCGTCCAGCTGCTTGATCAGCTTCTCCTCGGTGGCCTCCCAAGCCGCCACGGGATACACTTTGAGACAATTCTGCCAGTGGGTGGCTATCAGCATTTCCGAGGAATACTGCTCGCGCAGAACATCACGGAACCGGGTGGGAATATTCAACCGCCCCTTGGGGTCAAGGCTATGTTCCGACTGCCCTCGAAACCGCTGCACGCTGTTTCCCTGCTCCGCAACCGGCGATGAAGGATCGCCGCCCCATTTTGCTCCTCTTTGCACCACCAAAACCCACTATTCACCCCTTTTGTAAACGAACCAGCCCAGTGAGTCAAGAAAAAAGAAATGAAAGAAAATTCCGGAGTTTTAGGGTGCATGCGCAGGCCGGAAACGCCTTGGGCCTCTGGTTCGGGAAGGGTGAAAATGACCTTGAATCGGGAGGAAAACGGAGGCGGGCCATTCACTCGCACGGCTTGACTGCCAGTCCTTGACAAGCAACCGGCAAATACCCTGCCCGGTCATGAGCCGTGGAACGCGGGAGACAATTAGGACCTGCCCCAGGCAGGGCAAAGCGCAGTGGGAAGTTCGCCGGGAAATTAACGAGAAAATGCTTGTTTTTCGGATGGATACCTGGACTCAGGCCCGTTTCAGAGGGTCGTCGAACAGGGATGGCTGCAGTTGGGCGCCGCGGAGGGGCAGGTGAAAGTGCTCGTATGCGGCGGCAGTGGCCATGCGGCCGCGTGGGGTACGGATGAGAAAACCGGACTGGATGAGGAAAGGCTCGTACACGTCCTCCAACGTGGTCTTCTCCTCACAGACCGCGGTGGAGAGGGTTTCCAGACCGATAGGCCCGCCCTGATACTTCTCGATCAGGGTCAACAGGATGCGCCGGTCCATTTCGTCCAGGCCAAGCCGGTCCACATTGAGCATGGTCAGGGCCTGGTCGGCCACCTCGCGGGTAATCACCCGATGGCCGCCCACCTCGGAGAAGTCGCGCACTCGGCGCAGCAGCCGGTTGGCGATGCGGGGCGTGCCCCGGGAACGCCGGCCCAGTTCCATGGCACCATCATCGTCGATGCCGATGCCAAACAGCAGCGCCGAGCGCCGGACGATGGTCACCAGTTCTTCCGGGCTGTAATAGTCAAGCCGCAGGACAACGCCGAAGCGGTCGCGCAAGGGCGGCGTCAACAGGCCGGTCCGGGTGGTGGCCCCGACCAGGGTGAAGCGGGGCAGGTCCATTTTCACCGACCGCGCCCCCGGCCCCTGACCGATGACCAGATCGAGCTGGTAATCCTCCATGGCCGGATAGAGGATTTCCTCCACTACATGGTTCAGTCGATGGATCTCATCGATGAAAAGCACGTCCCCGGCCTGCAGGCTGGTCAGGATTGCGGCCAGATCGCCGGCCCGTTCGATCACCGGACCCGAAGTGACCTTGATGCCCGTACCCATCTCGTTGGCGATGATATAGGCAAGCGTCGTCTTGCCAAGGCCGGGAAAGCCGTGAAAGAGCACATGATCGAGTGGCTCGCCGCGCTGCAGGGCGGCCTGGATGAAGACCCGCAGGCTCTGCTTGACCTGCTCCTGGCCGATGTACTCACCCAGGCGCCGCGGCCGGATCTCCACCCCGGGCAGGAGATCGTCCTCCCGCACGACCCCGGCCACCAACCGCTTGCCTGTCAGGTTTTCCTCGTGTTTCATCGCACCGGATTCGATTGGGTCAACATGTTCGCGGAGCCCCTATTTGCCTGCCAGGGACCGCAGGGCAAGCCTGATCAGCTCTTCCACCTGGAGAGGTTCAGAACCCTCGTCCTGCTGCTGCCGCACCGCACCAAGGACCTGCCAGGCCGTCTGCTGGGGATAGCCGAGGTTCATCAGGGCCGAAGCGGCATCGGCCATGGCGTTGCCGTCCCCGCGGGGCGCGACCGACCCGCCGCCAGAGGCCTCCATGCCCAGTCCGCCCAACGCGCCCACCTTTTCCCCCAGTTCGACACACAATCGCTGGGCCGTTTTCTTGCCCACCCCGGGCAGGGAGGTCAACCGGCTGAGATCCTTGACCATGATTGCCTGGCACAGGTCCTCCACCCCGATCCCGGAAAGGATGGTCTGGGCCAGTTTCGGGCCAATGCCGGAGACGGTGACGAGCGCCAGAAAAAGCTCCTTCTCCTCCGGCCGGCCAAAGCCGTACAGGCTGATCGCGTCTTCCCGGACCACAGTCTGCACATGGAGAAAGCAGGCCGCTCCGGTTGCCGGCAGGGTGTCGAAGGTGCGGCTGGAGATGAAGATCTCGTAGCCGACGCCATGGACATCGACAATGGCCGCGGAGGGAGATTTTGCCAGGACAAGGCCGCTTAAGGTCGCGATCATCGGTGGGTCACGAAACAGGGCGTAGAAGTGAGTGCGGGCATGCCATTCCAGGTTTGGATCATGGCCGGCGGAGAGAGTGGAAGGCGGCGTGGTGGGCGTGACAGATGGCCACTGCCAGGGCGTCGGAGGCGTCCTTGGAGGGAACGGAGTCCAGTTCGAGCAAGGCGCGCACCATGTGCTGCACCTGTCCCTTTTCGGCCTGTCCGTACCCGGCTACCGCCTGCTTCACTTTGCGGGCGGTGTAGTCGAAGATCGTCAGCCCGCAGTCCAAGGCCGCGACAATGGCGGCACCCCGGGCGTGACCGAGCTTGAGGGCCGAACGGGGGTTGCGGTCGATGAACATGTCCTCGACCGCGGCGACCTCCGGCCCATGGATGGCAATTACCTCGCGCAGGTCCTGAAAAATGGTCAGCAGCCTTCTGGAAAAATCTGCCTCTCCGGCCGTGCGGATGGTACCGCAGGCGACAAAGCCCAACTCCCGGCCATTGGTGGTGATGACCCCATACCCAGTGACCCTGGAGCCGGGGTCAATCCCGAGGACACGCATCCGCCTGGCCAGTGCGATCAACTCAGGAGATCAGATCCATCAATTCGTCGTCGATGTCGAAGTTGGCATGCACCTTCTGCACATCGTCATGATCTTCCAGGTTTTCCAAGAGCCGCAGCAGCGATCGGGCGACCTTCTCCTCGGTCACCTCGATGGTGTTTTTCGGTACCATGGACAGGGTCAATTCAGACAGTTTGACATTTCCCTTTTCCAGACGATCAACCACATCGTTGAAGGCCTCGGGCGCGGTGAGGATCTGAAAGCTATCCTCCTCCTCAACCACGTCCTCGGCGCCGGCTTCCAGGGCCAGGTCCATCAGTTCTTCCTCGCTGATGCCGCTCTTGTCCACCGTCAGTGTCCCTTTCTTATCGAACATCCAGGCGACGCAGCCGGACTCGCCGAGATTGCCGCCGCTTTTAGCGAAAAAATGGCGGACATCGGCCACGGTGCGGTTCTTGTTGTCGGTCATGGTCTCTACCAGCACCGCCACTCCGCCGGGGCCGTAGCCCTCGTACAGGATCTCCTCGTAGACCGCGCCGTCGAGATCGCCGGTGCCCTTCTTGATGGCCCGGTCGATGTTTTCCTTGGGCATGTTCTCGCCCTTGGCCGCCATGACCGCACTCCGCAGGCGGGGATTTCCCTCCGGGTCGCCGCCGCCCATTTTGGCGGCGATGGTTATTTCCTTGATCAGCTTGGTAAAGATTTTGCCGCGCTTGGCATCATTGGCGCCTTTCTTGCGCTTGATCGTGCTCCACTTCGAATGTCCTGACACGCTAGAACTCCTTCAGGTGTTAAATAAAACGGATAATGTGTGTGCGCAGCCCCTTCAGCCCCTCTTGCGGAACCCCCGCCCAAGCAGAAAGACCTCGCGGCTCTCCTGTCGTGAACTGTCGGGTTTCACCACCTTGACGGTTGTGAACAGCGGCTTGCACTCCTGCACCAGCTGGGGGAAGTCCTCCCCCTGGAAAACCTTGCAATACAGGGTGCCGTTTTCGTGCAGGAAAAGCGCCGACAACTCCAGGACTCGCCGCACCAGACCGAGCGACTGCTGGTGGTCGGCATACTGACTGCCCGTGGTGCGGGGCGCCATGTCGCTGAGCACCACATGAAACCCCGGCCATTGTTTTTTCAGATACTCGACGACTTCGTCGGAAAAGACATCATAACAGAGCCAATGGATTTCGGCATGGGGTTTTTGAATGTCAATGCTGGTCGGCTGCAGATCGACGCCGACCACCGTGCCGGTTTCCCCCGCAGTCTCGGCAGCATAAAGACTCCAGCTGCCGGGATGGCAGCCGAGATCGAGAATCCTCTGCCCCCTTTTGAGAAACCGGTATTTCTGCTGCGCCTCCTCCAGCTTGTAGACCGAACGGGCCGGGTAATTCTCTTTCTTGGCCTTCTTGAAATAGTAGTCCTGTTCCTTGCGCATCCCGCACCATATCCGTCAAAGTGAAAAAAGTTCAGCCTCTTCCTGCCGCCTGGTCGCTGGCCAGTTGCAGGGCCTCGTCGAAAGTCCGGACAACCCCTTCCATCCTGGCCTCCTCGACCGCAGCAAGTATCTCCTTGAACAGTGGCCCGGGCTCAAGCCCGAGCCGCTCGATCAGGTCGCGCCCGGTCAACAGCGGCGGCCCGGTCTGCACCGGAGCGACGTGTTCGACCCGGACCATCTCGAGATGATGGTACAACCGGGACAGGTCCTCTTCCATGCCCTCGATCCGCATCGGCCCCTGGCCCGCGAGGGCGTCGGCCATGGCGAGGAGGAAGAGCCCGGGCAGGTCGTCACCGGCCGCGCGTACCATGCGGACAGCGGCCCGCAAGGTCAGTTCGGAGGCTCGGGCCACGTTGGCCAAGTGAAAGGGCCGCATGTGCTCCCCGATCAGGCCGGCAACCCGCTCGGTATCATCGTTGCTCCAGCGCAGTCGCCGGGCCACCTGGCGGAACAGGGTCGCCCCGGCCCGGTCGTGATTGTAGAAAGTGATGCGGCCGCCCCTGTCCTCCTTGATCGCACAGGTGAGCGGCTTGCCCAGATCGTGCAGCAGGGCCACCCAGAGCAGCCGCATCCGGTTGCGGCCGCTGGCGACATGGGCCTCGATCCGGCCGCCGTCGTCAGGAAAATACCTCCCAGGCGCGGCAAGCAGCCGCTCCATCTGAGCAAGTGCCTCCAGGCTGTGGCCAAAGACATCAAGGTGATGACTGGCCGGCTGATCCATGCCGACACCGGCCCGCAACTCGGGCACGATCTCCCACAGCAGCCCGGTATCGGCCATGGCGACAAAGGCCCCGTGGGCCCGACTCGAGGCCATGATCAGATCAAGCTCGTGGGCGATCCGCTCGGGAGCGGGGGCTGCGAGCAACGCCCGCTGCCGGCGCACCATCGAAAGAGTCCGCGGCTCGACACCAAAGCCGAGGCTGGCCGCAAAACGGAAGACCCGCACCAGCCGGAGCGGATCGGCCTGGAAACTGTCCGGCCCGGCCATGCGGATCCAGCCGCCTTCCAGATCATGCTGGCCGCCGGTGGGGTCAATCACCGCCAGGGTCCGATCGCCCGCACCAGCCGAACCCATGAGCAGCGGGTCGATGCGCAGCGCCAGGGCGTTGACGGTCAGGTCGCGCAGGGTCAGTTCCGTCTCGATATCGGCCGCACCTTCCCGGAAGGAGGAGCAATCAACGGTCGCACCCTTGCACACCACCCGGGCCGCATCCTCGTCCCGGCCGAGTTCCACGTAGGTCCCACCGGTGCGAATGGCAAGCTGCCTGGCCAGATCCCTGGCCCCGGCCGGAACGGTGAGGTCGATGTCCGCGGGTGCAAGTCCCAGGAGCAGGTCGCGCACCACGCCGCCGGTCAGGTAGAGCGGAACGCCTTCCTGCCGTAGCAAGTCGGCGAGATGACTTCTTAGCCAAGGCGGCAGGACGGCCCTAACCTGCTGGCCGGTCAGATTGGCTGCGATCGGCGGCATCGCTCAGATCCGCCAGAGCACGGAGGCCTCGTCGTCCAGGGCCGAGAAAAGGCCGGAGGATATCTCCCCGCCCTTGTCGATCAGCACCTCGGCCTCAGGCGTCTGGCCCTCGATTTTGCGGCCATAACGCACCACTATACCGGCCAGTCGGCGCACGAGATCCGCCTCGTCTCCCGCGCCAGCCATGACCGCCTGCCCGTGCCGCAGCAAGCCGAGCGGACCGGGGCGCACGCGCATCC
>JBGSPP010000061.1:0-5278 GCA_041738515.1 Desulfobulbus sp. | reverse complement strand
CCCGCCGCGAGGGCGCCAACCACGCCAGCCCCAACGCCGGCTATCCAGAGGCCGCCTTTGCCGGGGCGCTCGGGGTGCGTCTCAACGGCCCCAACCGCTATGGCGGCGTGCTGGTGAACAAGCCCTACATCGGCGTTGATTTCGGGCCGGTAGGCCAGGTCCACATCAAGGCCGCCTGCCGCCTCATGAGTCTGACCGCCCTGCTTGGCTGCCTTGCCGCCTGGTCCCTGCCGCCGGTCGCAGGCTTGTTCCACTCGATCTTCGGGTAACCAGCCGGCCAGTTTCCAGGCATACAAAAAGGGACGCCCCGCAACCGGGACGTCCCTGGTCAATCTGTTCTCCCTGACTCAGGCGAGGTGCAGAACCTGCTGCACCTCGTTGAGGAAGGACTGCTCGGCCGAGCTGACGCGCACCCCGCCAAAGCCGAAGAAACTTCCTTCCTTGGAGGCCTCAGCCGTGCGAAAGGCCACCGCCATGAGCATCTGCCGGTAGGCCTGCGCCTCCTCGGGGCTGGCCTTGGCCGAGATCAAGCCATCGGCCTCCCTGATGCGGGCAAGCACGTTTGTCTTCAGGTTCCCCATCTGCTGCTCCGGGCTGTCCTCGCCCATCATGGATTTGATGTCCGGCATCTCCGGCCTGCTCTTGTCGGCCATGATCGCCTGCAGCAGTTCAACGTTCGTGCCCTGTTGCAGCGACTCGAACATGCCCTTCATGCCGGCAAAGGCCTCCTTCATCGAAGCAAAAATGCCACCCGGGTCCGCGGCCGCCACGCCGCTGGCCACCAGTGCCGGTACGGTCCGCACCAGGGTCCATTCCTGCGGGGTAAACGCTGCTTGTGTCGTCATGATTTCATTTCCTCCCTGTCCTTGTGACAAAATAATTCCACCGGGTTCAATGGCCTTACCCTGATCCAGGAGGGACGGCGTTCACCTGCGGCCAATGGCGCCAGCGGTCAACGTGAGGCAAGGAGAACTTTTCTCATCCGAATTGTCAAGTCACAAAAAACAGGAACAAGCCTGCCCGGCCTCTGCTTCGATCATACCTGCATTCAGTTGATCCGAGCGGAGGCCTTCTGGTTTATCGCGGAAGCAAACCACCTGGATAATTTGATTGACGGCTGCGGTTTCCGTCCTCTTAAATACAATTGAGGACCGGAAGATGCCGGCGACCCGTCGCTGCAACAGCACCAGGACCCTGACGGACGTCCGCCGGACACTGTAGCCATAGAAAACCTTGCCTCCCAACCCTTGCCACTGCCCCGACCCTGCCATGGCCCTGATGAACAGCCTGCAGAGAACACTCATCTGGAGCATGATCGCCATCGTGGTGCTCAGCGCCGGCCTGGTCGGATCGCTCTGGCTGGTTCAGGAGTATACCCGCTATGCCGCCGAAGTCCGGAGCATGCGGGAGGAATACCTGGCCCAGCAGAAGGCGTCGATCAAGAAGGAAGTCGATGCTGTCGTTGACTTCATCGATTACCAGCGGTCCACCACCGAAGAGACCCTGAAGCGGCAGACCAGGGACCGGGTGTATCGGGCCATGGCCGTAGCCGACAATTTGTACAACACCTATCGCGGCAGCAGAAGCGACGAAGAAATTAAGGTCATTATCCGGGAGGCACTGCGGCCGATCCGGTTTTTCAGCGGCCAGGACTACTACTTCATCTACGACATGAAGGGCAACAACGTCCTGTTACCCTTTTCACCGCAGCTGGAGGGACGAAACCTCTGGGATCTCCAGGACAGCAAAGGCCTGTACACCATCCGCCGGATGGTCGCGCTCATGCGGGAACACGGCGAGGGCTTCCTCGAGTGGCACTGGTACAAGCCGGGCGAAACCAGCACAATGTCGCGAAAGATCGGCTTCAGCAAGGTGTTTGCGCCGTTTGACTGGTGGATCGGCACCGGCGAATACATCGAGGACGTGGAGGATCAGATCAAGCGGCAAACTCTGGAGCGGATCAGGAACATCCGCTTCGGCAAGGACGGCTACATCTTTGTCAATGATTTCGAGGGCAACACCCTGGCCCATTTCGACGAAACAATGATCGGCCGCAATCAGCTGGAATACCGCGACAGCAACGGTGTGCCGGTGGTTCGGGAGCTGATTCGGCTCGGTCAACAGGAGGGGGGCGGTTTTCTGCGCTATATATCGGACATCCGGCCCACCACCGGCCAGCCGGCCGAGAAGATTGGCTACGCCCGCTCCATCGGGGCCTGGCGATGGACGGTCGGATCAGGTATCTACATCGATGAAATCAATGAGAGAATAGAGCAGCAACGGGCAACGCTGATCACCAAGATCACCCGGGGCCTGGGCGGGGTGGTCGTCATCCTGCTGCTTGCCTTTGTCTTCATCGCTGCTGTCCTGCGCTACGTCACCGGCAAAATCACCGGCAACTTGTTCCTGTTTTCCGCCTTTTTCGAACGGGCGGCCACCGGCGCCAGCCGCATCGACGAAGAGGCTGTCCATTTTTCCGAGTTCAAGTCACTGGCCCGGGCCGCCAACGAGATGGTCGAGGAACGGATCAGAGCCGCGGCCGCCATCGAAAGCCTGGAACAGCAGCTGGTTCGCAGCCGCAAGATGGAGGCCCTGGGCGTGCTCGCCGGCGGCGTGGCCCATGACCTCAACAACGTGCTTTCAGCTGTGGTCGGGTATCCGGATTTCATCCTTGCCAATCTCCCCGCCACCGACCCCAACCGGCGCTACATCGAGAAGATCCAGGCTTCGGGCATCAAGGCCGCCGAGATCGTCCAGGATCTGCTTACGCTCGCCCGCCGTGGCGTGGTCCAGCATGTGGTCCTCGACCTCAATGCGGTGATCGAGCAATACCTGGCCTCGCCCGAGCATATAAAGCTGCGGACCGGCCATCCGGACGTCCGCGTCGAGATTTCCCTGGCCCCTGACCTGCTGCGGCTGAAGGGCTCTCCGGTGCATCTGCAGAAAACGGTGATGAACCTGGTGGTCAACGCGGCCGAGGCCCAGCCCGGCGGCGGCTTCATCCGCATCGGCACGGAAAATCGCTACATCGACATGCCGCTGCGCGGCTACGACCGGATCGAGGAGGGAGATTACGTAGTCCTCACCGTGGCCGACGAGGGCATCGGCATCCCGGAGAGCGATCTGGGGCAGATCTTTGAGCCCTTCTTCTCCAAGAAGACCCTCGGCCGGAGCGGCACCGGCCTCGGCATGGCGGTGGTCTGGGGCGCGGTGCAGGATCACCAGGGCTACATCAACGTCTCCACCGCCGAGGGCCGGGGCACGCTGTTTGAACTCTATTTCCCAGCGACCCGCGACGAACTCGGCAAGCCCCTGGCCAGCGACAGCCTGGACGATTTCCGGGGCAGCGGCCAGGCCATTCTCCTGGTGGACGACAGCGGCGAGCAACGCGAACTGGCCAAGGCCATGCTCGACCAGCTGGGCTACCGGACCAGCACCGCCACCAGCGGCGAGGAGGCCTTGCAGCTGCTGGCCGGGCAGCAGTTCAGCCTGCTCATCCTCGACATGATCATGGGCGCCGGTCTGGACGGCCTGGACACCTATCGCCAGGTGCTGGCGCTCAACCCGGGACAGAAGGCGATCATCGTCAGCGGCTACGCAGCCACCGACCGCGTGCAGCAGGCCATGCAGCTCGGCGTTCGCCGATTCGTCAAGAAACCCTACACCCTCCGGCGTCTGGCCGAGGCCGTGTGGGAGGCACTCCAACCCACCGCCGACAGGGGATAGGGCGTCAGTGCGTCAGTCTCGCGCGCTCACACAGCCATCGCCGGCAGGCTGATGGTGAAGGTCGAACCCTTGCCCGGGACGCTCTCCACCTCCACCGTGCCATGGTGGGCCTGGGCGATGTGCTTGACGATGGCGAGCCCCAGCCCGGTGCCGCCCTGGTCGCGGCCCCGCGCCTTGTCGCAGCGGTAGAAGCGTTCAAAGAGCCGGGGCAGATGCTCCTTGGCAATACCAGCCCCCTCGTCGATGACGCTCACATGCACGAACTCCTCGCCGCGCATGGTGCGGCTGCCCGAGCAGCGCAGGGTGATGAGCGAGTTTGGCGGGCTGTAGCTGATGGCGTTGTGCAGCAGGTTGATCACCGCCTGTTCCAGCAGCGGCTGGTTGATCGCCGCCACCAGTTCCTCGTCGCACTCGACCTGGACGACGATGTTCTTCTCGTCGGCGTGCACGGCGCAGGTCTGGAGGGCGCTCTCCAGCACCGCCCCGACCTCGCCCGGTTTCAACTCGATTTCGGCCTTGCTCTCCCGATCCTCTATGCGCGACAGGGTGAGCAGATCATCGACGATGGCGTCAAGCCGGGTCGCCTGACGAAAGACGATGTCGAGGAAACGGCGGGCGTTGTCCCGGTCGTCCAGGGCTCCGTCAAGCAGGGTCTCGACGTAGCCCTTGATGGCGGTGATCGGTGTTTTCAACTCGTGGCTGACATTGGCGACAAAGTCCTGGCGGATGTTCTCCAGGCGGTTGAGCTTGGTCAGGTCGTTCATCACCAGGAGCACGCCCATGCTGCGGTTGTCCTCGTCGCGCAGGGGCACGGCGTGGGTCTGGAGGATGATCGGCTCGACACCGTTGAACAGGGTGATCTTCTGCTCCTGCTGGGTGTTGTGCGCCAGGGTGAAGTCGATCAGCTCGAGCAGGTAGGTGTTGCGGATGACGCCCTGCACCGCCTTGCCCTTGACCACCTCCGAGGGCAGGGCGAACAGGGTGGTGGCGGCCTGATTCATACGAATAATCCGCTTGTCGGCGTCAATGGCCACCACCGAGTCGGCCATGCTGGAGAAGACCGCCTCCAGCTCGTTGCGCTGCTGAATGATGATGCGAATGCGCCGGTTGATCTCCTCGGCCATCTGGTTGAGCGACCCGGCCAGCCCGGCCATTTCCACCGACATGTGATCGCTGCTGATCTTCACCAGCTGATCGATGCGACCTTTCGTCAGTTGCTCCGCGCCGCGCTTCATCTCCTCCAGCGGCCGGCTGATGCGGCCCGCGCTGTAGAGCGAGAGCAGGGCCGCCAGCGCCAGCACCCCGAAACCGATCCAGACGAATTTCCAGTGCAGGGCGCTGAGCATGGATTCCACCGGCGTGATCGGGATGGCCAGCCGGAGCACGCCCCGGTGGCCCGAACTTTTCAATACCGCTGGAATGGCCGCGTAGAGCATGGATTCGCCAACGGTGCGGCTCTGCCGGACAGCGTAGCCGGTCTCGCCCGCCAGGGCGGGGACCACCTCCGGCCGGCCGGCATGGTTGTCCATCAGCGCGGGGTCTTCGCTGGAAT
>JBGSPP010000017.1:0-35434 GCA_041738515.1 Desulfobulbus sp. | reverse complement strand
TCGGCGGGGACATGGGGCGCCGGCTCGATCCGCAGCCGTCCCTCCCGGTCAAGCAGCAGCCGCACCCGCTGGCGGAGGTTGCCGAAGCCCGCCACCGCCGCGTCCAATGCTTCCCGCACCTTACCCTTCGAACAGGGGTAGGTAAAATAGCCGGCTGACCCGAGCAAACGGTGCAGGTGCTCGGCCAGATAGAGAAACCCCGTCTCCGGGGTCCACAACAGGGTTTCGAGCAGAGAGAATTCCGGCTGCCGGGACCGACAGGACAGGCTCTTGATCCGGGTCTCCTCCCACTCGCCACTAGCGGTTGAGTCGGCGGTAATGCCGCCACCAACCCCGTATTCGGCCAGGGTGCGGGGCCTGTCTATCAAAAGGGTGCGGATAGCGACGTTGAACTGGGCCCGGCCATCGGGCAGGACAAAGCCAAGGGCGCCGGTGTAGATGCGCCGGGGCGCTGTTTCCAGTTCCTTGATAATGGCCATGGTGTGGGCCTTGGGTGCGCCGGTGATCGAGGCTGGGGGAAAAAGGGCGGCGAAGGTGTCGGCCAGGGAGGCGTCGGTTTCGGCAGTCACGGTGGAGAACATTTGCCACAGGGTCGGGTAGCGCTGCACCGCGAACAGCTCCGGAACCTGCACCGAGCCTGGCCGGGCGATGCGGGCGAGGTCGTTGCGGACCATGTCTACGATCATCACGTTTTCGGCCCGGTCCTTGGCGCTGGTGTACAAGCGCTCGCCCTGGAGCGCGTCCACATCCACGCTCACTCCCCGGCCGATGGTGCCTTTCATCGGTTTCGAGGCGATCGCCCCGCCCTCGCGCCGGAAAAAGAGCTCCGGCGACAACGACAGGATGGCCCAATCCGAGGTCTGGACGAAACCTCCGTAGGATGGCGGCTCGTGGCCTGCGGCCAAGCCAAGGAACAAATCCCAGGCCTCACCGGCAAAGGGGGCGCGGAGGCGATAGGTGTAGTTGACCTGATAGGTGTCGCCGGCAGCTATACAGGCCTGGATGCGGGCGACGGCTCTGCGGAAGGCCGTCTCATCGACCGTGGCTCGCCAGGCCAGATCGGGGAGCGGCGCGGTCGGCTGCGGCAGTCGGATGGGGACAGGGGCGGGATAGAGACCGAACCACAACAGCGGGAAGCCAGAATCCGGCCGCACCGCCAGCGCACCATCAAAGGCCGGGGCCGCCTCGTAGCTGACAAAGCCGGCGGCGGCCCAGCCGTTCTCCGCCACCGATTCTTCGATTTCGGCCAGGCAGTCTCTCACCATTTCACGCTGGTGGGCAACGATTACCCGATACGGTCGAGCAAAAAGAAACCAGTGGCCGGTGCGTTCGTCGCGGAGGCAGACCCAATCCTCCCAGCTCGCCTCCGGGAGGTCAACATGCTCCAGCGTTCTTTCCACGTCATCCTGTGCAGTTTCAACTAAGGCAGGAGAGTCTTGGCATTACTTCACTGTGCGCCTGCTGCCCGCCTGATCGGAACAATCTTGTCCGTTTTTCCTTCTCTGAGTTTGTCCAAGTAATTAGCCCACTCTTGCATCATTTGGCGACGTTCTGGCAAATGGGTCGTGCGGTTGTATGCCCGGCCAAGGGGATCTCGGACGGCATGGCAAGTTGGTGTTCGATGATCTCCGGGCGGATGTGGAGTACTTCATCGAGAATGGTTCGGGCCGTGGCCCGGAACCCATGGCCGGTCATCTCTGTTTTGGTGTCGTAGCCGAGGCGCCGCAATGCCGCGTTGACAGTGTTATCGGACATCGGCCGGGTGGCCGTTCGCGTTGATGGAAAAACATACCTGCCTGATCCGGTCAAAGCGTGAAGTTCTTGCAGGATGGAAACCGCCTGCCTAGCCAAGGGGACGAGGTGGAATTCCCCTTTGCGCCTGATTTTCTCTGTCGTCCTCAATTTCAACCGTTCCACCGGAACATTCCACTCGGCTCGATCAAGGTCAAGTTCTGCCCATTCCGCTTGTCGTAGCTCGCCAGGGCGCAGGAAAAAGAGAGGTGCGAGCTTCAAGGCGCAGAGAGTGAGAAATCCACCTTTGTAGCCGTCAACTGCCCGCAAGAGTGCTCCCACTTCTTCGGGGTCGGTTATCGCCGCATAATGTTGTTTTTGAATGGCTGGAAGAGCGCCGCGAAGATCAGGCGTAGGGTCGCGGTCGGCCCGGCCGGTGGCGATGGCATAACGGAAGACCTGCCCGCAGTTCTGTTTTGCCCGGTGGGCGGTATCAAGGGTACCTTTCTCTTCGAGCCGTCGCAAGCAGGCAAGAAGTTCAGGCGGCGTAATGGAGCGGACAGGCTTACCGCCGAGCCAGGGAAAAATGTAGAGTTCAAGCCGGCGGATGATTTTGTCGGCATGGCTGGGTGCCCAGGTAGGGGTGTATCTATCGTGCCACTCTCGGGCGATAACCTCGAATGTTTCTGATTCTTCGGTTTCCGAGGCCTTTTGGGCTTTCTTTGTCGCCCCCGGGTCGATGCCCTTGTCAAGAAGCGAACGGGCGTCCGTGCGCCTTTGGCGGGCTTCCGACAGGGTGGTTTGGGGGTATGTGCCGAGGGTAAGGAGTTTCTCGGTACCCCCAAACCGATATTTCAGGCGCCAAAGCTTGCCGCCGGTAGGAGTGACCAGGAGGAAGTGGCCGCCACCATCGAACAGCTTGAGAGGTTTTGTTGAGGGCTTGGCGGCTTTGACTTTGATGTCCGTTAATGGGACGATTTGTCTAGGCATTACGGGGTTATCCATGCTTTTGGGGGTGCCGTCCTTAGGGGTATACCTGCGTACCCCCAAACATACCCCCAAACTTCGTGGATTTTATCGTATATTGCCGGATGCCTTAGGACAACAAAAAACCCGCTATCCTTGGAAGGAAGCGGGTTTGATGAACGGCGCTGGATGCCGTTGGACTAGCAAATGGTGGAGCTAACCGGGATCGAACCGGTGACCTCTTGAATGCCATTCAAGCGCTCTCCCAGCTGAGCTATAGCCCCTTGGTAGGTCAGGCGCTCAGTTACCATGCCCGGCATGCCCCTGTCAAGTTTTTCTCAATTCTTTTTTCCAGCCTCCGCCATAGAGGTTGCCAAGGGTGGCCGGTCTTGGTAATGTATACGACTTAATCAGCGACAGGCATCTCTTCCAGCGTCAGCAGCTGTGCCTCCCGATCGAATCTCTTCTTTAACTCGCTGAAAAAATTAACATATTTTCAGGTGAATCCGGAATGTTCTCTCCGTTGAATTTTCTCTTTGGCTGGCTGTCCAACGATCTGGCAATCGATCTCGGCACCGCCAACACGGTATTGTATGTCAAGGGCAAGGGGATAGTCCTGCGCGAACCCTCGGTGGTGGCGGTGCGCAAGGACAGCCGAGGCAGCCGGGTGTTGGCCGTGGGCAAGGAGGCCAAGGAGATGCTGGGCAGAACGCCTGGCAACATCGTTGCCATCAGGCCCATGAAAGACGGCGTCATCGCTGATTTCGAGGTGACCGAAGCCATGCTCCGCTACTTCATCAATAAGGTGCACAACCGCCGTACCCTGGTCCATCCCCGGATCATCATCTCGGTGCCCTCGGGCATCACCCAGGGGGACAAACGGGCGGTGCGCGACACCGCCGAATCGGCCGGCGCCCGTGAGGTCTACCTGATCGAGGAGCCCATGGCGGCCGCCATCGGCGCCGACCTGCCGATCACAGAGCCCACGGCCAACATGATCGTCGATATCGGCGGCGGCACCACCGAGGTGGCGGTCATTTCCCTGGCCGGCATCGTCTACGCCAAATCGGTGCGGGTGGCCGGAGACAAGATGGACGACGCCATCCTCCAGTACATCAAGCGCAAGCACAACCTGGCTATCGGCGAGCGCACCGCCGAGGAGATCAAAACCACCATCGGCAACGTCCTGCCGGAAGAGCCCTATGAAACCATGGATGTCAAAGGCCGCGACCTGGTGTCCGGCATCCCGAAAACCCTCAACATCACCTCCAAGGAAATCCAGTCCGCCATCCAGGAACAGGTCGACGTGATCGTTGACGCCGTTCGGGTGGCCCTGGAATCCACTCCACCGGAACTGTCCGCCGACATCGTCGACCAGGGCATCGTCCTCACCGGCGGCGGCGCCCTGCTGAAAAACCTCGACAAATTGCTGAAGAACGAGACCGGCATGCCGATTATTGTCGCCGACGACCCGCTTTCCTCGGTGGTCCTCGGTTCAGGCCAGGCCCTGGACAACATCGATATCCTCAGGGAGATCGCGATCGACTGAACGCTTCGCGAGTGCGGAAATTCGTATGTTTGCCCTGCCTTGAACCTGTATGCGGCCGGTTGTAGCGCTTCCTCGATGAGAAAAAAGACCACCAGAAAACGAAGCAGCCGTTTCAGTCTCGTTCGCGTTGTCCTCCTGGCCGGCCTGTTGCTGACCCTGTCGTTGATTTTCCTCGTAGCCACCCTCGGCAGCCAGAAGTTTGGCTCCCTGCACCGGCTGGTGATCGAGGCGGTGGGCCCGGTGCAGAAGCTGGTCGCGGCCGGCGGCGCCTCCATCGGCAACTTCAAGAGCGAGTACCTGGACATCCTCCAGGACGTGCTCAAGGTGCGCGAGGAAAACAAGCGACTGCTCAAGCAGTTGCAGGAGACCGAGGCGACCCTCAACCGCAGTCGCGAGGCCTTGGCCACCAACGCCAGCCTGCGCCGCCTGCTCGAATTCAAGAACAGCCTCAACCGACCGATGATCGCCGCCACGGTGATCGGCAAGGACCCGTCGGTCTGGTTTCGTTCGGTGATCATCGACCAGGGCTCCAGCAAGGGCGTGGCCAAGGGCAGCCCGGTGGTCAGCGCCGACGGCGTTGTCGGCCAGGTGTTCACCACTTCGCCCAACTACGCCAAGGTGCTGCTGGCCATCGCACCGTCCAGCGCTATCGACGTCATGCTCCAGAAATCAAGAATCCGCGGCATGCTCAAAGGCACCGGCGAACTGGTGTACAAACTGGAGTACATCCTCAAGACCATCGAGGTCGAAGAGGGCGAACAGGTGGTGACCGCGGGCTACGGCGGCGTGTTCCCCACGGGCTTGCCCGTTGGGGTTGTCTCCAAGGTCATTAAGAAACCGCGCGGCATGTTCCACGAGATCGAGGTGACCCCGGCGGTGGATTACCAGACCCTGGAGCACCTGCTGGTCATCGAACAGCAGGATCTCTCCGAATTGAAGCAGGTGGAAAAGAAGCCGTGAGTGCATCACTGACGCACGCGGCGGAACGCGACCGGGAGCCACTGGCGTGCTGGTCCTGAGCTTCATCATCCTGGGGGTGCTTCTGGTCATTGTCCAGACCACCCTCTGCATGCCCACCCCGGTCTGGCTGCTGGCGCCGGATTTCTACTACATCCTGGTGGGCTATCTGGCCTACCGCCTGGACCTGGTGCGCAGCCTGCTCATCCTCCTGCCCCTGGGCTGCACCTTGGATGTACTCTCCGGCACCGTGCTCGGCATGTATTCCATCCTCTGTTTCAGCGGCTATTTCCTCCTCCGGTTCGCCTCCGACAAATTGCCGGTGCATGAGTCCCTGTACCAGATTCCGCTCATCGGCATGAGTTATCTTGTCATTTCCTGGTGCGTCCACCTCCTTGTGCATTCCCTGGGCATTGGCGAGCTGATCGCCTGGTCCACCTGGAAGATGGTGGTCCGAGCGATCCTGGTGATGGTTTTTTCCTATCCGCTGTTCCTCTTGTTCGACCTGGTCAGGCGCAATGCCCAGCGCAGCTTTGTTCCCTGGACCAAGCTGCGCCTTCGGGCCGACAACCGTCGCCGGCCGCAGGAGTGAGGCCCCAACCCTGGGGTCAAAGGCGGTGCGCGTGTTCAAGCTGTTCACAGATGACATGAAAAATATCAGGAAACAGAACCGGCGGAGACCGGAGCCTCTGCTCGACGCTGAGCGGCGCAAGGATCCGGGCCTGGCTATCCTGCCCCAGCGCGACGACAGCGAGCTGGGCGGCCTGCGCAAAAAGGCGCTCTATTCTCTGGTGCTGGTCATCTTCTTTTTTGCCGTCATCGTGACCCGGCTTTGGTTCCTGCAGATTCAGCAGGGCGATTCGTATAGTGAGCTTGCCGATTCCAACCGCGTCCGATATCAGGAAATCGCCGCCCCCCGGGGCAACATCTATGATCGCCGCGGCCGGGAGATCGTTACCAACCGGCCGTCATTCAACGTTATCTGGACACGTGAGAACAACAAGATCGACGACGAGTGGCTGAAGACGCTCAGCCGCATCCTCGGGCAGGATACCTCCACCCTGCTGGAGAAGATCCGCAAGATGGTCGGCGTGCCCGGCCACATCCCTGTCCGGCTGGCCGAGGACATCAGCTGGGATCTGGTGGCCCGGATCGAGAACAACCGCATGTATCTGCCCGAGATCAAGATCGAGGTGGTGCCTTTGCGGGTCTATCACCAGGGCAACATGGCCTCGCACTTGATCGGCTATCTCGGCGAGATCAGCAAGGAGGAACTGGACAAGGCGGACAAGGAACTGTACCGCGGCGGCGACCTCATCGGCAAGATGGGGCTGGAGCGACTGCGGGAGAAGGATTTGCGGGGGGAGAAGGGGCGCGACTACATGGAGGTCAACGCGCTCGGCTTTGAGCAGAAAAACCTCAAGGGCATCGAGCCATTGCCGGGGCAAGACCTGCACCTGACGATCGATATCGATCTGCAGAGGATCGCCGAGGAGGAGATGGCCAAAGATAACCGGGCAGGCGCGGTGGTGGCCATGGAGGCCAACACCGGACGGCTGCTGGCGCTGGCCAGCGCCCCGACCCTCAAACTGGAGGAATTCGTCGGCGGCATCTCCCAGAAGGCCTGGCAGGCCAACCTCGACAATCCGCTGCATCCGCTGGTGAACAAGGTGGTACAGGGGCAGTATCCGCCCGGGTCCACCTACAAGGCCGTGACCGCCTTTGCCGGCCTGGCCGAGGGGCTGGTCAATCCGGACACCACAGTGTTCTGCCCCGGCTCATACAAGTTTGGCAACCGGGTCTATCGCTGCTGGAAAAAGGGCGGTCATGGCACGGTGAGCTTCAAACGGGCGGTGGCCGAATCCTGCGACGTCTATTTCTACCAGCTGGGTTTGCGGCTCGGCGTCGAACGGCTGGCCCGATACGCGAAAATGTTTGGCCTGGGCGAGCTGACCGGGGTGGAGATGGAGCATGAGAAACCCGGTCTCATTCCCACTCCCGCCTGGAAGAAGAGCAAACGCGGCCAGCCGTGGCAGGAAGGCGAGACGCTCTCCATCGCCATCGGCCAGGGCTACGACCTGACCACTCCCTTGCAGATCGCGGTCATGACCTCGGTCATCGCCAACGGCGGCACCCTGTACAGGCCATCGGTCATCGAAACAGTCTTTGGCCCGGACGGTCAGGCGGCTCACACCTTCACACCGGAGGTGCTGAAACGGGTCCCGGGTCAGGGGAAAAATTTCAAGCTGGTACGGGAAGGCATGGTCGAGGCGGTCAACAGCAAGCGCGGCACCGGCCGGGAGGCGCAGGTCGATGCGGCCCACGGCATCATTGTCGGCGGCAAGACAGGCACGGCACAGGTGGTTCGTTTGGCGCAGTACAAGCATCTCAAGGAAAAGGATATCCCCTACGAGTATCGTGACCACGCCTGGTTCACCTGTTTCGCGCCGGCGTCGAATCCGGAAATCGTTGTCACCGTGCTGGTTGAGCATGGCCTGCACGGCGGCTCTGCCTCGGCGCCCATCGCCGCCAAGATCCTCAACCGTTACTTTGAGGACAAATTCAGCGACCAGGGCAAGGCGAGTGAGGCGGCGGCCAAAGAGGCGCGCAAGCCCGCCAAGGTTGTGCTTTCGCAAGAGATGCTCGAGGATACGGACGCGCCGGCGGATGAGGATGCTGAGGATAACGGGGGCGAGACCCCGCAACAGGAACAACTACCGCACTGACCATGATATTTCAATTCGACCGACGACTGCTGCAGCATTTCGACTGGGTCATGCTGCTGCTGCTGATCCTGGTTTCGGGGATGGCCCTGACCAATCTGTACAGTTCGACCTACATCGCCGATACGGGCGCCTCGTCGGTCTTCTACAAACAACTGCTGTTTTTCTGTGTCGGCCTGGTGATGATTCTGGCGCTGATGACCCAGGACTACACACGCATCGCCAAGGCCGGCTATGTGTTTTATGTGCTGATTGCGCTGGCGCTGTTATACACGCTCTTTTTCGTCAAAGCCATTGCCGGGGCGCAGCGCTGGATCAACCTCGGTTTTTTCAACCTCCAACCCTCGGAGCCGGCCAAGCTGATTCTGATTCTGGTGCTTGCCTCCTGCTACGCCGGCATGGACGTGCCCGGCGGCTGCCGGCTGCGCGACCTGATCAAACCCATCGCCCTGACTCTGGTCCCTTTCGGCCTGATTCTGGTTCAGCCCGACTTGGGCACCGCCCTGATCTGCGCCATTGTCTTTGTGTCCATGACCCTGTTTGTCCGGTTGCGCTGGGCGACACTAGGGATTCTTGTCAGCGCCGGGATCGCCTGCATCTTCATCGGCTGGAAATTTCTGCTCAAGGACTACCAGCGCAAGCGGATCGAGACCTTCCTCAATCCCGAGGGCGATCCCATGAACCACGGCTATCAGATCATGCAGTCGAAGATTGCCGTCGGCAGCGGCAAGGTGTTCGGCAAGGGGTTCATGGAGGGCACCCAGGGCCATCTCCATTTTCTGCCGGAACGGCACACCGACTTTGCTTTTTCAGTCTGGGGCGAGGAGTGGGGGTTTGCCGGGGCGGTGTTTTTTCTCAGCTGTTATTTCTTCCTGCTCATCTGGGGCATCAACGTGGTCATGTCGGCCAAGGACAAACTGGGCGCGCTGCTGGCCTTCGGCTGCACCATGCTCATTTTCTGGCAGGCGGTGATCAACCTGTGCATGATCATGGGCTTCCTCCCCGTGGTCGGCGTCCCCCTGCCGCTGTTCAGTTACGGCGGTTCCTCCCTGCTGACCAACATGCTGGCCATCGGCATCCTGATGAATGTGCGGATGCGCAGTTTCCCGGTGACCTAGCCGTCATAGCACGGCCTGCTCCAGGCCGAGGCGGTCGAGTACCAGTCGGCCCAGGCCGGCGATAAATTGCGGATCGGCGTTGAGCGCCCGGGTGCAGGCGAAATGGAGGCCGCGGGATTCGGCCAGCTGCCGGTACTGGATGTCGATCTCGACCAGGGTTTCAACGTGGTCGGAGACAAAGGAGAGTGGCACGATAAGGATACTTTTGCCGCCCGTGGCCGCGGTTTCCTCGATCACTTCGGGCGTGGACGGCCCAAGCCACTCCACCGGACCGCTGCGGCTCTGGTAACAGAGCCGCCCCGGCCGGCAGGTCAGCCGCTCCACCGCGGCGATAGTCTGGTGCAGTTCGGTGACGTAGGGGTCGCCTTCCTCGATGAACCGTACCGGCAGGCTGTGGGCACTGTAGACGACGGCAACCGGCCCATCGGGCATGCGGCCCATTCCCTCCTCGATCCGGTCGGCGAGACAGCGGATATAGTCCGGTTGCTCCGGCCAGGAGCGGATCTCCCGGATGGGGATGTTCAGGCCGAGGCGCGTACTGGCCCGATCCAGGTCGGCAAGGGACGAACCGGTGGTGGCGATCGAGTAATGCGGGTAGAGGGGCAGGGCGACAATCTCGCGCACATCGGCGGCAACCATCTCCCGCAGGGCCGCGTCGGCAAGGGGGTGCCAGTAGCGCATGCAGGGACGGGCCATGAAATCGCCGTGGCCGCGCAGCCCATGTTCCAGTGCCCGGGCCTGCTCCGCGGTTTTTTCCAGGATGGGCGAGCCGCCGCCGAGCAGGCGGTAATTGGCCATGCTCTTGGGCGCCCGGCGATGGGCGATGATACGGGCGATGGTCTTCTGGAGAAAGGCGGGCCCCAGCCGGATGATCTGGCGGTCGGAAAAGAGGTTGACGAGAAACGGCCGCACGTCTTCCAATCGTTGCGGGCCGCCGAGGTTGAGCAGGAGTATGCCTGTGCGCTGATCGTTATTCATGGCCGCACTCTACCGGCAAGGTCTTGCCGCCGCAAGAATTTGTCCCGCTTGCCCCTTGATTTCCCTGTGGATTCGTGCCTATAATAAACTCATGGTCAAGCCGTATCCTTCCCAAATCAATCACTTCTTGAACGTTTCTTTCCCGTTTCCAGCGAAAAGACCCATTCGACTCGTGCAGGAATGCTGCGATGGTCTCCCTTTCTCGTGGCGGGAGGGGTGTCATGGCTTGACCGACAGACGGCGGCATGGGGCCGCTTGCTCTTTTCTCAGTGGAGGAAGTCTATGGAACTGAAAATCGAGGCCAAGAATCTTGATATCCGCAAAAGCTGGCAGGAAAAGATCGATGAGGAGCGCGACAAGCTCGTCCGTCACTACGCCAGCCTGGTGCTGCATCTGCGTGTGACCATCGAAGCCACGCCCGGATACAAGGAAGGAGGATATGAAGTCCGGCTGGTGGCCACTGTTCCGAACGACACGGTTGCCGTCAAGCGTTGGGGCGAGAGCGTCCGGCCGCTGCTGGTCGAGGCCTTTGATGTGCTGGGTGGCCAGCTCAAGGAGATCGTCAAAAAGCGGCAGAACCACAAGTCGGCCAAGATCCAGGGCGTCGTGGCCGGCGACGGTAAGATTACCGGCATCGTCCGCAAGATCTTTCCCGATGAGGCCTATGGTTTCATCGTCACCGATGATAAGCTGGATGTCTTTTTCCATGCCAACGCCCTGCGTGACGTTTCCATGGGTGATATAGCCGAGGGCGACGAGGTGCTGTTTGCCATGGAAGAGGGGGACAAGGGCCCGCAGGCCACCTGGGTCCGCGTGGGCAACGCCTGAGTTGCGACCTTCATAACGGCCGGCGGTTGAGCAACTCGCCGCTGGTCGAGCACCCATTCAACCCTGCCCTGTTGGCAGGGTTTTTTTATGGCGGTGCGCGGAGACCGCAACACGATGGGGATCGCCCGCCAAAGTGGTGGCGCCGCTCTTCCATGCCGCGATCGCGAAAAAGTGGTTGGTCACCGCCGCCTGTCGGTGTACTACAAGGGGCGACCGCCCCGAGTGGAGCCAGCCTTTATTGCAGGAGTTGCCATGACCGTTCCCGAACTCTATCTGATCGACGGTAGCGCGTACATCTACCGCGCCTATCACGCCATCAAGCCGCTGTCCACCTCCACAGGACTGCCGACCCACGCGGTCTTCGGTTTCGTGTCTATCCTGCGGCGCCTGCTCAAGGAACGCGACCCGCAGTACCTGGCCGTGGCCTTCGACACCCGCGGGCCGGTCTTCCGCCACCAGATGTATACCCGGTACAAGGCCAATCGGCCGCCCATGCCCGAAGATCTGGCGCCGCAGATACCCTACATCCGCCGGGTCGTTGCCGACCACCGTATCCTGACGCTTGAGCAGGACGACCAGGAGGCCGACGACCTGATCGCTTCGGTCTGTGCCAGCATGGTCGAGCAGGGGTGCAGAGTGGTGATCGTCTCCGGCGACAAGGATCTGCTGCAACTGGTCTCCGACCGGGTCACCATCTGGGACCCGATGAACGACCGGGTCATGGACGAGGCCGCGGTGACGACCAAATACGGTCTGCCGCCGGCTCTGCTGCTTGATTATTTCGCCCTTACCGGCGACAGCTCGGACAACATCCCCGGCGTCTCCGGCATCGGACCCAAGTCGGCGCAAAAACTGATCAGCGAATACAGAACGCTTGAGGCGGTCTACGAGGCCATCCCCACTATGAAGCCGGCCAAGGTCACCCGGCAGTTGGCGGAACACCGGGACGAGGCCTTCCTTTCGCGCGAGTTGGTGCGGCTCAACCATGCCGCGCCGGTGCCCGGCGACCTGGCCCAGTACCGGATCGTTGAACCCGACGAGGATCGGCTGCGCGCCCTGTTCACCGAACTTGAATTCCATAGCCTGGTCAAGGAGGCGTCGCGAGCGGTGAAGGCCGATGCCTCGCGGTTTCATCTGGTGCAAACCGCGGACGGGTTGGCAGAGGTGGTCCGGCGTCTTGCGGCGGTCGAGGAACTGGCCGTGGACACCGAGACTGACTCGCTCGACACCCTGGAGGCAAATCTGGTCGGGCTGTCACTCTGCGCCGATGAGCAGTCCGCATGGTACATCCCCTGCGGTCACCGGGACCAGGAAGGTCGACTGGTGGCGGGGCAACTCGACCGGACCGCCATCGTTCAGGCACTGCGGCCGGTGCTCGAAGATCCGCGCATGACCAAGGTGGGCCATAACCTCAAGTTCGATCTCGCTGTGCTGGCCGCACCCAAAAACGGCGCGACCCATCTTGCCGGCCCTCTCCACGACACTATGATCGGGGCCTGGCTGGTCGATCCGGACCGGCGGACCTACAAGCTGGATGACCTCTGTCAGGAGATTGACCTGCGGATGACCAGTTACGCCGAGGTCACCGGCAACGACAAGGCGGATGATGCCTTTGTCCGCGTCGGCCTGGAGGCGGCCGGGGACTACAGCTGCGAGGATGTGTACGGGGCGCTTCGGCTACGGCGGGCGCAGCAGCAGCGGTTGGCGGAGATGGGGCTTGGGCAGGTGATGCGCGAGGTCGAGGGACCGCTGATTCCGGTGCTGGCTGCCATGGAAGCGGTTGGGATCCTTGTTGACATGAACCAGTTGGAGCGGCTTTCGGCCGAATTCGGCAGGCGGCTGGCCGAATGCGAACAAGAGATTTACCGGATGGCGGGCATGGAATTCAATATCCAGTCGCCGCGCCAGCTGGGCGAGGTGCTGTTCGAGAAACTGCAGCTGCCCAAGGGCCGCAAGACCAAGACCGGCTGGTCCACCGACGTCAAGGTGCTGGAAAGTCTCAGCCTGAGTCACGAGTTGCCGGCCGGGATCCTTCGGTACCGCAACCTGGCCAAACTCAAGTCAACCTATGTGGACCGCCTGGCCAGCCTTCGCAGCCCCCTCACCGGTCGGGTGCACACCTCGTTCAACCAGTGCGGGACGGCCACGGGTCGGCTCAGTTCGAGCAACCCCAACCTGCAGAATATCCCCATCCGAACCGAGGAGGGGCGCCGAATCCGCTCCGCCTTCGTGGCCGCCGAGCGGTGCTGCCTGCTCTCTGCCGACTATTCCCAGATCGACCTGCGGGTGCTGGCCCATTACTCAGGCGACCCCGAACTGGTTGCGGCCTTCCGCGAGGGGCAGGACGTGCACCGTCGCACCGCGGCTGAGATCTTTTTCGTCGCCCCTGAACTGGTGACCGCAGAGATGCGCCGTGTGGCCAAGACCATCAACTTCGGCATCATCTACGGCATGTCGAGTTTTGGTCTCGCCAGCCAGCTTCATATCAGTCGCAAAGAGGCCCAGACCTTCATCGACCGCTACTTCGCCCATTTTTCCGGGATCAAGGAATTCATGGATGGCGTTGTCCGCCAAGCGAAACAGGACGGGTTTGTCACCACCCTGCTCGGCCGGAGACGCGGATTTGTCGACATCAACAGCATCAATCGCGTCCAGCGGGAGTTCGCCGAGCGGATGGCGATCAACACCCCCATTCAGGGTAGCGCGGCCGACATCATCAAGCTGGCCATGCTGCGAGTGCATCGGGAGCTTGCGCACAGTGCCCTGAAAACTCGTATGCTCCTGCAGATACACGACGAATTGGTCTTCGAGACGCCTCTGGACGAGATCGAGCCTGTCTCGCAGTTGGTCCGGGAGCACATGGAAGGTGCCATGGCCCTGCGTGTGCCGCTGGTGGTCAACCTCAGTCACGGTCAAAGTCTTGACAAGGAACATGGATGACCGCTCAATCCACCTGTACCGTGAATACGTTGGTCGAACGTTGGCCCGATTCTCCTGTAGTTCGGAATATTTTCTGCCATATTTTCGGGATTCCGGAAATGCCAGGGCTCCGCTGTTGGCCCTCGCCTGCAGATCCGCCTCCAGCCTGCCGTTTGTCGGATATGTCGACATGGATCGTTTTTTGCATTTACCCTTGCAAAGAGCGTTGAGGAGGTGCAATAATGACACCACGGGAAGCCATTCGAATTCTGATGCTCAGTCCCATCTATTTTCGTTTGCGTCCGTTCCAGCGCTGGCAGTTGGTTCGGGAATACTGTCTGCGTTTTTCCGCCAAGTCGACATGAACCGCGAGGTTGAATAAAACCTTTGCAAATCAATACGGAACACAGTGTGGAACGGCGACGCCATCACCGTTACAGGGTGAACGAGAGCGCCGTTGCCTTTTATGGCCGGTGGCCCTGTTCGATCGTGGACATCAGCAGCAGCGGCATCGCCGTTACCTGCGCCACCACGGAGCGGGAGCGACCTGAATTCGATCATCTGGACATCTTTTTTGCCGACGCCAGTTTTTACTTGCCCCAAGTGCCAGTCGAACTGGTCACCGAGGTGCATACCCCCCCCCGTTCGATGTTCAGTTCCCTGCATTTCAAAAGAATCAGCCTCAAATTCGGACCGTTGTCGAGCGAACAACAGGCCCGCATCCATGAGTTCATCCAGCACGGCTCAACGGCAAGCGCCTAGGAGTTCCCTGCGGCCCCGATCGCTGTGGCGGTCCTTGCGGGCTTGCCACCGGACATCGTTTTCGAGGAAACAATGAAGATACCCGCTTTCCTTCTGTTTTCGGCGCCGTTGCTCCTTGCCGCCATGGTCGTATCTGCGGCCGACGAGGTAACGGTTTCCGCCAGGGACCAGCAGGCGGTAACGGTCGCCATCTACAACAAGAATCTGGCCCTGGTCAAGGACCGCCGCAAGGTAACCCTGCCCACGGGTATACACACGCTGGCCTTTCGCGAGGTGAGTGCCAGGATCAAGCCCGAAACCGCGCTTGTTCATGGCGGCGGGTTCCAGGTGCTCGAGCAGAATTTCGAATATGACTTGCTCACGCCCCAATCCCTGCTGCAGAAGTATGTCGGCCGGGAAGTGACCATGATCACCCGCCATCCCACCACCGGCGAGGAGCAGTCGCGCCAGGTCAAGGTGCTTGCCGCCGGCAAGGGTGTGGTGCTGCAGTCCGGCGACCGTATCGAAACCGAGGTCAGCGGTCGGCTGGTCTATGCCGATGTGCCCCCCACCCTGCGCGACCGGCCGACCCTGACCATGCTGGTGGAGAGCGGCCGGGATGGCGAGCGGGAGGTGGAGTTGTCCTATCTGACCGGCGGCCTGTCCTGGCAGGCCGATTACGTGGCGGAACTGAACCAGACCGATGATCGTCTCGACCTCAACGGTTGGGTGACCCTGACCAACGAGAGCGGAGCCAGCTACCCCCAGGCCCGCCTTCAGCTGGTGGCCGGCGACGTCAACGTCGTTGCGGATGCGGCGGCGGTCAGGACGATGATGAAGGGCGCAGTCGCTGCCGAGGCGGTCCCAGCACCCCAGCCCATGCGGGAAGAGTCGCTCTTCGAGTATCACCTCTATTCGCTCGACCGGCCGACCACCATCGGCGAGAATCAGAAGAAGCAGGTGGCCCTGTTGCAGGCCGAGGGAGTGCGCTGCCGCAAGGAGTTCCTTCTGTCCGGCCAGGAGTATTATTTCAGCACGCCGGCGGGCGAGATCGGCAAGAAGATGAAGATCGGCGCCCAGGTGGAACTGGTCAACGACAAGAGCGCGGGGCTCGGGCTGCCCATCCCAGCCGGCACAGTCCGCGTCTACAAGAAGGACGGCGGCGGCTTCCTCCAGTTTGTTGGCGAGGACAAGGTGGATCACACTCCCGAGAAGGAGACCATCCGTCTGCACCTCGGCGACGCCTTTGACGTCACCGCCGACAAGCGTCAGACCGATTTCAGAAAAATCGCCGGATCCGGCCGTTACAATTACCAATTTGAAAGCGAGTACGAAGTCGTCCTCAAGAACGCCAAGAAAGAGCAGGTAATGGTCAAGGTGCAGGAGCCGGTGCCCGGCGACTGGGAGATGGTCAAGGAGTCCCAGGCGCACGTCAAGGAGGCGGCCCACAAGGCCTCGTGGAACGTGGCCGTGCCGCCCATGGCAAGCACAACGCTCACCTATCGGGTGCGGGTGAAATACTGAGGAAAGAAGGCAAGGCAGGGAGGGGGGACGGCCCGGATGCGCTCGGCATCCGGGCCGTTGTTGTCTGTCGCGGCGGCGAGAGGCTGCCGGCCGGGCTACTTGCGCTCGCCCAGCGGCACGAATTTCCGGGGAGGCGAGCCGATATAGATCTGGCGGGGGCGGTAGATCTTGGTTTCCGGGTCCTCGCGCATCTCCTTCCACTGGGCGATCCAGCCCGGCAGTCGGCCGAGGGCGAACATCACCGTGAACATGTTGGTCGGGATGCCCAGAGCCCGGTAGATGATGCCGGAGTAGAAGTCAATGTTGGGATAGAGGTTGCGGCTGACGAAGAAAGGGTCGTTGAGGACGATCTCCTCCAGATTGAGGGCGATCTCCAGCAGCGGGTCCTTGAAGTTGAGTAGGGCCAGGATGCCGTCGCAGGCCTCCTTGATGATCGTGCCGCGCGGGTCGAAGGTCTTGTAGATGCGGTGGCCGAAACCGGAGAGGCGGAAGGGGTCGTTCCTGTCCTTGGCCTTGGCGATGTATTTCTTGTAATCGTTGTTGTCCTGGTGAATGGCCTCGAGCATATGGATGACCGCCTCGTTGGCGCCCCCGTGCAGCGGCCCCCAGAGGGCGTTGATCCCGGCCGAAATGGAACTGTACAGGTTGCCGCCGGCGCTGCCGACCAGCCGCACCGCCGAGGTGGAGCAGTTCTGCTCATGGTCGGCGTGGAGGATGAGCAGCTTGTTCAGGGCGGCGACGATCTCCGGCAGGACGATGTAGGGCCGCACCGGGGTGTCGAACATCATGTTAAGGAAGTTGCCGCAGTAGGACAGGTCGTTGCGCGGGTAGACCAGGGGCTGGCCGATGGACTTCTTGTAGGAGAAGGCGGCAATGGTCCGGATCTTCGAGATCAGGCGGCTGGCGGTCATGTCGATGTTGACCAGCGGGTCGTCGCCCATCTCCGGGTAGTAGTTGTGCAGGCTGTTGACCATGACCGAGAGGATGGACATGGGCGAGGCGTTGGGCGGAAAATTGTCGAAGAAATGGACCATGTCCTCGTGGATCAGCGCATGCTGTTCCAGCAGGGTGCGGAAACTTTCCAGTTCCTCGCGGTTGGGCAACTTGTTGTGCAGGAGCAGGTAGGCCACCTCGATGAACAGGCATTTCGAGGCCAACTCCTCAATGGCGTAGCCGCGATAGAGCAGCAGCCCTTTTTTGCCGTCGAGATAGGTGATGGTGCTGCTGCAGGAGGCGGAATTCTTGTAACCGGTATCGAAGACGGTATAGCCTGTATTCTGGAGCAGGTCGCGGATGTCGATGGCCTTATCGCCCTCGGTCCCCTCGAAGACGGGCAACTGGTAGGTTTGGCCGTCGATGGTCAGTTCCGCCATCCTGAATTGATTGAGCTCTGACATGGGTGCTTCCTTGTGCTGGAAAAAATTTTCCGCTGCGTGGCCAAAGCCTGCCAGACTGCTGCACCGCAGGTCTCCAGCCACGAAAAATGGATGCGCGGCTGGTGCGCTTCAGCTAGACTGCCGGCGAGGAATTCAGCGCAGTGCAGGGGAACAAAGGGAAGGCGTGGGGGCCACGGCCGCCACCGGATCGATTTGTCATCTGGGATATTTCTTACTGCATTTGTTCGTTAAATTCAACAGACTGTATGTGTCGTCACTACGGCCGGCTATCAGGGCAATCCGCCAGAGTGCGGGTGCCATGCCACAACCCATGAAAGAACAGAGGACGCAGGACCATGTTGGATGAGTTGAATGAGAAACGAAAGGCCATCCTGGAGGCGATGGAGTACGCCGTTGCCGAGGAGCATAGAGAGGAGGCGGAAGATCTGGTGGAGATCTACGGCGAGGACCGGATAGCCTTGGACCTGCTGTACGAATTCTACAGCTTCCTGCCGGAGGCGCGCGAGGAGTGGGTCCGGGAAATCCGGCTGGTGAATCGCCGTCGCGGCATCTTTCTTCTGGCCGCCGCGACCGCTCAGGAGAACTACCTGTATCTGGTCTCCAGCGAAGGCATCGAATTCCAGGGTATCCTGCGGGATGGCTTTCTCGCCGACGAGTTGCTCGACTTTTTTGGCTACGAGAGCAGTGAGGCCTTTCGTGACCTCAGTGTCCGGCCCGATGCGATCCCGGTCTATGAGCCGCTCAGACAGGACGAGGACATCTGCCCGGCCTGCCATGCCGAGGTTGGCGAAATCCACGAGTTGGGGTGTCCGGTGGAGATCTGCCCCTGGTGCGGCGGCCAGCTCATCTACTGTGACTGCCGCTACGAACGGCTGGGCGTGGACGCGATCGCCTCCGAGGAGGAGTTGCTGCAGTTCGAGGCTATTCTGGAGGAGCAGGGGCGGATCCCCTATTCCAGAGAGCAGCGGCCCAGCTTCGCCGGCGACGGCCCGGACGTCGTTTTTGAATAACAACGGCCCGGCCGGACAGTCAGACTGTCCGGTCGGGCCGTGGATGCGGGATCAGGGGGCGCCGTTCGGGCGCCCTTTCTCATTTCTTGCTCTTCTGGTTCTGCAGGTAGTGGAACAGATCCGAGTCCGCCGAGAGAATCAGCGAGGTGTTCTTGGTGACAATGTGGCGGTAGCTCTCCAGGCTCTTCTGAAAGGCGAAGAACTCGGAGTGGCCGGCATAGGCCTGGGCGTAAATCCGGGCAGCCTCGGCGTCAGCCGTGCCCCTGATTTCCGTGGCCTCGCGCTGGGCGGTAGAGGTAATCTCTTGCAGCTCCCGCTCCACCCGACCAAGGATTTCGGCCTTGAGGCCTTCACCGGTGGACCGTTTTTCCGCCGCGATCCGCTTGCGCTCGGAGATCATGCGGTCATAGACCTTGAGGCGGACCGACTCGATGTAGTTGACCCGCTTGAACATCACGTCCAACAGCTCAATACCGTACTGGGGCGTGATCTTCGAGGCATTCTCGAGCACCATCAGGCTGATCTTATCCCGGCCCACCGACGGCGGGGCGATCATGTCCCGCGACTGTTTGGTGGATGCCATGAAATCCTGCGACCAGTCCGAACTGCGGATAATTTCGATCAGGTCGTTTTTGTTGACCAGATCCCGCACCGTGCCGTCGAGGATGTCGTCCAACAGGCTCATGGCCCGCCGTTCGCTACCCACCGCCTGGAGAAAGCGGAGGGGGTCGGTGATCCGCCAGCGGGCGGTGTTTTCCATATATATGAAAGTTTTGTCGTTAGTCGGAATCTGATTGGGATCGCCGTCCCAGACCATGATGCGCTTGTCGAAATACTGCACCTTCTGGACGACAGGCAGCTTGAACTTGAGACCGGCGGTCTGGATTGGGCCGCCCACCGGCGCGCCGAACTGGGTGATCACCGCCTGCTGGCCCTCGGACAGGATGTAGAATCCGTCCCAGACCGCGGCGGCGGCAATGGTGATGAGGCCAAGAAGAAGAAAGCGGATGATATGTTTCATGCGTCCCTGTGGTGTGGGTGATGGCTGAACCGATTGCGGCGATGGATGCCTGTTAGTGGGCTGCAGGGGCCGGCGTCGGCTCTTTGACTGCCTTGCGGCTGAGATCGAGCAGCGGCAGCAGGTTGTGCTGCTTGCTGTCGACCACATAGACCTGCTCGACCTGAGGCAGGATCTCTTGCATCGCTTCCAGGTACATACGTTGCCGGGTGACCTCCTCGGCTCCCTGATATTCCTTGACGATGGCGGTGAAGCGGTTGGTCTCGCCGTTGGCGCGGTTGACTCGCTCCACGGCATATCCCTTGGCCTCCTCGATGATCTGCTTGGCGCTGCCCTTGGCCTTGGGGATGACCCGGTTGTAGGTTTCCTCGGCCTCGTTGACCAGGCGTTTCATGTCTTGGTCGGCGATGTTGACCTCGTTGAAGGCCGGTTTGACCTGTTCGGGCGGATTGATGTCCTGCAGTTGCAGGGTGACAACGCTGACGCCGCACTGCAGCCTGTCCAGCTGGGTCTGCAGTTCCTTCCTGGCGCTGGCGGCCAGTACCTCGCGGTTGCTGAGCACGTAGTCGAAGTCCATGTTGCCGACGATGCGGCGGGAAACGGTTTCCGAGGCGTCACGCACGGTCTGGGCCACGTCGCGCACCTTGTAGAGGAAATCGACCGGGTCGTTAACCTTGTACTGAACAATCCAGGCCACCTCGATCACGTCCTTGTCGCCGGTGAGCATCAGCGCCTCCATATCGAAACCCTTGCGGTCGAAGGTGGTGTTGACGCCAGGCGTGCGGGTGCGGAAACCGAACTCCTCCTTACGCACGCTCTCCACGTCCACCTTGGTCAGATCCTCGGCGTAGGGAATCTTGAAATGGAGGCCCGGCGGCGAGGTGCGGTGATATTCGCCAAACCGCAGCACGATGCCGACCTCACCCGGCTTGATGGTGTAGAAGGCGGCGAGCACGGCCTGAACGGCAATAAAGGCAGCGACGATGGCGCCGATTTTTCCCGGACCCGACAGCGGGCTCTGCGGCCCCTCGGGAACCGGGCTACCCTGGTCGCCGCGAGGGGGCTCTTTTCCCTTGCTCTCGAACATGTCGCGGATCTTCTGGATCAGGGCGGCAAGCAGGTCTTCCGGTCCGCTGCTCTGTTTCTTTTTGCCCCAGGGGGGCTGTTCGTTCATCGGCATGAAGGGACTCCGGTGGGTGGGCGAAACACGTGGGAACGACATCCCGAAACCGGGGCAATCTTGCTTGACAGGACTGTCTGTCAAGAGTCTGAACACGTGCGATTGGCCACTATATATGCACTGCGGCCGGCATCGTCAAACAAGATCGGACAGGCCCGTGCGCTTTCTCTAGCGGCGAAGGTCGGTTGGCAGGCGTAGTTCCGCCGGGACGGCGGCGCATCGAAGCGGTCAGTCTAATACGCTCACGCCCCCGTGGCCGGAGGGCGTGGCGAGGGGCAATCAGGGCCGTAAGCGCAAAGGCATTGACCGAGGTTGTCAGGTCCCAGGTGGGATCAGCGGTCGTGCTTGAACACCTTGGTGGCGTACATGCCCGCCAGGTAGCTTTTCGATTCGCCGCCAAGATCGACGAACATCAGCCCGGCGGTGTACTGCTGGTTGCGTTGCTGCACGTGCCTGACCAGGGCGCGGCTGATAATCTTTTCATTGCCGAGCAGCAGGCCCACCTTGAGCTGCTGGTTCTTTTCCAGCCGGGAGGCCATATTGACGGCCAGGCCGCCTTCGCTGATATCGTGGAGGGCGCCGGTCTCGTTGCCCTCCACAGTGGCCACCTTGACCAGGATGCGCGGCTGATTGAAGATCCGGATCAAATCCTCCTCGCCTAGGCGGGCGTGAATCCGTTGCCCCAGAGCGTTTTCCGCCTTGTAGTCCCAGTCCATCTCCAACCCTTCCAGGGAAGGGATGTCGCCCCAATCCTTCTTTTCCATGGGTTTATCCTCCCGCGCCGGTGCGCCAGGTGGTTGACAAGGGTTCAGTCGCCGACCTTGACCCCCCAGATCTCCTCGGCGTACTCGCGGATGGTCCGGTCGCTGGAGAACTTGCCCATTCTCGCTACGTTGAGGATCGACCTCCGGGTCCAGGTGGCCCGGTCGGCATAAACCTGGCCGACCAGCTGCTGGCACTGGAGGTAGGATTCGAGGTCGAGCAGGAGCAGGTAGGGATCGTTCTCGCTGAGCAGATCGTTGACCAGCGGCCGGAACAGTTCGGCGTCGCCGTTGCTGAAGGCGCCGCTGGCGATGGCGTCGATGATGGCCCGCACCTCCGGGTTGTGCTCATAGATCTGGTAGGGCTTGCGTGATTTGCACTTCTTTTCGTACTCCGCCTCCTCGGCGGTCATGCCGAAGATGAAAATGTTTTCCAGTCCCACCTCCTCGCGAATCTCAATGTTGGCACCGTCCAGGGTGCCGATGGTCAGAGCCCCGTTGAGGGCGAATTTCATGTTGCCGGTGCCCGAGGCCTCGGTGCCGGCGGTGGAGATCTGCTCGGAGAGGTCGGCCGCGGGCATGATCCTCTCGGCCAGGCTGACGCAGTAATTGGGGATGAACACCACCTTGAGCCGGTCGCCCAGCCGGGGGTCGTTGTTGACCACCGAGCCCACCGCGTTGATCAGCTTGATGATCAACTTGGCCTTGTAGTAGGAGGGCGCGGCCTTGCCGGCAAAAATGATGGTGCGCGGCGTCACCGGTTCATCCGGCCGGGTGATCAGCCGCTGGTAGAGGTGAATGACGTGGAGCACGTTGAGCAACTGCCGCTTGTATTCGTGGATGCGCTTGACCTGGATGTCGAACAGGCTGTTCGGGTCCACGGTGACGCAGCAGGTCTTGGCGATTATCTTCGCCAGCCGCCGCTTGTTGATCAGCTTGACCGCCTGCCAGCGCTGGTGGAAGACCGGATCGTCAGCAAAGGGCTCTAGCCCCCGCAGTTTGTCCAGCGCTACCGCCCAGTCGTAGCCAATCTTTTCGCCAATGAGTCCGGCCAGGTCGGGATTGCATTTAAGCAGCCAGCGGCGGGGGGTAATGCCGTTGGTCTTGGAGTTGATCCGGTCCGGGAACATCTCGTGGAAGTTGCGGAACAGGTAGTTCTTCAGCAGCTCGGTGTGCAGGGCAGCAACGCCGTTGACCGAGTGGCTGCCGACAATGGCCAGGTTGGCCATGCGGACCCGCCGCACCGGCCCCTCGTCGATCAGGGACATTTCCTGCAGCTTGCGCATGTTGCCTGGATAGCGGATGGCCACCTCCTCGAGGAAGCGGCGGTTGATTTCGTAGATGATCTCCAGATGGCGCGGCAGGACGCGTCCGAGCACCTCCACCGGCCAGGTCTCCAGCGCCTCGGGCATGAGGGTGTGGTTGGTGTAGGCAAAGGTCTTGCCGCAGATGTCCCAGGCCTTCTCCCAGGTCAGCCCCTCGACATCCATCAGCACCCGCATCAACTCCGGGATGGCAATGGACGGGTGGGTGTCGTTGAGCTGCACCGCCACCTGGTTGGGGAAATCGTCGAAGTCGTCGTTGTCCTTGCGGTAGCGGCGGAGGATATCCTGGAAGGTGGCGCAGACGAAGAAATACTGCTGCTTGAGGCGAAGTTCCTGGCCCTCGCTGATGTCGTCGCTGGGGTAGAGCACCTTGGAGATGGTCTCGGACTTGACCTTGCTCTCGACCGCGTTGATGTAGTCGCCGGCGTTGAAAAACCGCAGATCCAGCTCGCGCGAGGCCTTGGCCCGCCACAGGCGCATGTTGATGACGTGGTCATTGTTGAAGCCCGGCACCAGCAGGTCGCAGGCCATGGCCATGACGATCTCGGTTTCGGTCCAGCGCGCCCGGTAGCGGCCGTTCTCGTCGGTGGTGGCGGTGACGTGGCCGTAGAACTGGACCGGGTACATGAACGAGGTGCGCTCGTACATCCAGGGCGAGCCGAGCCGCAGCCAGCTGTCCGGGGTCTCGACCTGGAAGCCGTCGACGATCTTCTGGTTGAACAGGCCAAAATCGTAGCGGATGCCGTAGCCGTAGGCCGGAATCTTCATGGTGGCGATGGAATCCATGAAGCAGGAGGCCAGCCGGCCCAGACCGCCGTTGCCGAGCGCCGCGTCTTCCTCGCACTCACGCAGATTTTCCAGGTCATAGCCCAACTGCTGCAGGGCCTGGGTGATCTCGTCCATCAGCCCCATGTTGATGATGGCGTTGCCCAGCGAGCGACCGACCAGAAATTCCAGGGAAAGATAGTAGACCCGCTTCATCTTGCCGGCGTAAAAGGTCTTCTGGGTTTTGATCCACTTCTCCATGAGGACGTCGCGCAGGGCGTAGGAGAGGGCTCGGTAAACGTCCTGGTCGCCGGCGCGGTCGGGATCGCGGCCCTGGAAGCTCATCAGGTGGTGGCGGATGCACAGCTTGAACTCCTCAACCCCGGTATTCTGAAAGATTGAATAGTAGGGGTGGCTGTCGGTCGCGGACTCGAGCTTCTGCCTCATGGGCTTGCCTCCGATGCATAGTTGCGGGGACGTCATGGAATTCAGGGCCTGCAGCTATTGTACCGTAAATCGCCATCCTGGGCAAATCAGGTTTTCGCCGGACCATGACCACTGACTGAATGCATCCCCCTGCACCGGTTTGAGGTCGCGCCAGGACGGCCATAATCTGTTCACCACTGCGGTTCCCTCGCCTTGCCGGTTGACAGCGGCGGGGCAACGATTGATAATAAAAAAGGCGAATACCTTGTACGCGAAGGGTTTTCGGGCAGATAACGCTCCTTCTTCGATGAGGTGACGAGATGCTCCAGCTGCGCAAATTCGTTGCCCCCGAGTTTGTCTTCGGGGCCGGCGCGATGGATCTGGTGGCGCGCTATGCGCGCAATTTCGGCGGGAGAACGATTCTGGTGGTCACCGACCCGGGGGTGATCGGCGCGGGCTGGGCCGACAAGGTGGTGCGTGCCCTGAACGCCGAAGACCTGGAGGCGGTCGTCTTCTCGGCGGTGTCCGCCAATCCCCGCTCCGAAGAAGTGATGGCCGGGGCCGTGTTCTACCTTGAGCAGGGCTGCGACGTCATCGTCGCGGTCGGCGGCGGCAGCCCCATGGACTGCGCCAAGGGCATCGCCATCGTCACCGCCAACCACAAGGACATCCTCCTGTTCGAGGGCATCGACAATGTCGACGTCCCCGGTCCGCCGCTCATCTGCATCCCGACCACCGCCGGCACCTCTGCCGACGTGTCCCAGTTTGCCATCATTTCCGACCAGCAGGCGAAGGTGAAGCGGGCCATCGTCAGCAAGACCACTGTGCCGGACGTGGCCCTCATCGACCCGATGACGACCCTGACCATGGACGCCCACCTCACCGCCTGTTCCGGCATGGATGCGCTGGTGCACGCGGTCGAGGCCTATGTCTCCACCGCCAGTTCACCACTGCTCGACCTGCATGCCCTCGAGGCCATCCGGCTCATTGCCGGCAACCTGGAGCAGGTCGTGGCCAATCCGGATGATATCGAGGCCCGGGGCCGGATCATGCTGGCCAGCCTCGAGGCGGGGCTCGCCTTTTCCAATGCCAGCCTGGGCGCGGTGCATGCCATGGCCCACAGTCTGGGCGGCTACCTGGACATGCCCCACGGGGAATGCAACGCCATCCTCCTGGCCCATGTCATGGCCTTCAATTACCCCGAGGCGGCTGATAAATATGACAATATCGGCCGGGCGCTCGGCATCGAGGCCATCGGTGCCTCCGCAGCCGCAAACCGCGGCCTGATTCGGGAAGAAATCGCCCGTCTGGCCCGGGCGGTGGGAATTACCCGCACCCTTGGCGACCATGGCGTCAGGGTCGGCGATCTCGCCCAACTGGCCGAAAACGCCATGCAGGATGCCTGCATGGTCACCAACCCCCGGGTTCCGGTGCAGCGTGACATCGAGACGCTCTATGCAGAATCCCTCTGATTATCTTGCCCGGAGGCAGCAACTCCAGGAGAGCATCATCGGCCTGGGCGAACGGTCGCTGCGGAAGAGCTATTATCCGGAGTTGCAGCGCCGCATCCAGGAACTCGAGCAGGCCAATATCGATTTGCAAAGCGAGATGGCCGCGCACACCCTGGCCAGGGAGGCGCTGCAGCAGTCACAGCACCGGTTGCGTCTGTTTCTCGACGCCAGCCCGGACATGTATTTCCTCAAGGACCCGGACCTCAGGTACCTCTTGGTCAATGCCGCCCAGCAACGCTTGCTGGCGCTGCCCCAGGATAGGATTCTTGGCAGGACCGATGCCGATCTGCTGCCGGATGCGCTGGCCCGGCAGGGCGAGGCCGCCGACCGCCAGGCCATGGAGACGCGGCGGCCGGTGCAGGTCACCCTCGACTTCGAAGGCAGGACGTATCAGGCGCAACGGCTGCCGGTGGTCATGGATGGCGAATTCCTCGGCGTGGCCGGAATCACCCGCGACATCACCGAGAGCGAACAGGCGGCGTCGGAGCGGCAAAAACTGCAGGCCCAACTGGCGCAAGCCCAGAAGATGGAGAGCATTGGGCGACTCGCCGGCGGCGTCGCCCATGACTTCAACAACATGCTGGCGGTCATCCTCGGCCACACCGAACTCGCCCTGGGCCAACTCTCCCCGGAGCAGCCCCTCTATCCCCGACTGCACCACATCCATGAGGCGGCCCGCCGGTCCGCCGACCTCACCCGGCAGTTGCTGGGCTTTGCCCGCAAGCAGACCGTCGATCCCCAGGTGCTGGATATCAACGACACGGTCGCGGGCCTGCTGCCCATGGTGCGGCGGCTGATCGGCGAGGACATCGATCTGGCCTGGATGCCGGGCCAGGGCCTGGGCGCGGTCAAGATCGATCCGTCTCAGGTCGATCAGATCCTGGTAAACCTGTGCGTGAACGCCCGGGACGCCATCGCCGACACCGGCAAGATCACCATCGAGACCGGAACGGCCGTCTTTGACGCGCGCTACTGCGCCGAGCATGCAGGCTTCGTCCCCGGTGACTATATCCTCCTGGCGGTCAGCGACAACGGCTGCGGCATGGGGCCGGAGGTGCTCTCGCACCTGTTCGAGCCCTTCTTCACCACCAAGGAGACCGGCAAGGGAACGGGCCTGGGGCTGGCCATGGTGTATGGTGTGGTCAAGCAGAACAACGGCTTCATCACCGTCTACAGCGAGCCCGGTCAGGGCACCACCATCAAGATCTTCCTGCCCAGGCATGCGGCGCAACAGGTGGGAAGGGCCAGAAGCTCCGCGGAGGTTCAGCCGGTTTTGGGCAGCGGGACCATCCTCCTGGTGGAAGATGAACCGATGCTCCTGGAGATGACCGCCACCATGCTGCGTTTTCTGGGGTTCACGGTGCTGCCGGTCGCCACCCCCGAGGAGGCGATGGCGCAGGCGGAGCGGCATGACGGCTCCATCGATCTGCTCCTGACCGACGTGGTCATGCCCGGGATGAACGGCCGCGACCTGGCCGGACGCATACAGGCCCGCTGCCCCGATCTCCAGTGCCTGTTCATGTCCGGCTACACGGCCAACGTCATCGCCCACCACGGGGTGCTGGAAGAGGGGGTGCATTTCATCCAGAAACCGTTCGCCGTGCGCGATCTTGCCGGGAAGATCAGGGAAATCCTGCCGTAACCGGGGAGGTGCGACTGGAGCCTGCGGCACCAAGGCAGGGCCGCGAATCGAAGGCCGGCCGGCGGACGGGTGATCGTCCACCTGCCGGCGCTTGCCGCCAGCCCTTGTTCAACGGACCGCGCAGTCGCTCCAGCGGCGGTGGCACTGGCGATGGGCGCTTTTCTTGATGTAGGTTGCGTACTCGTCCTTGAGGTTGAGGTTCTGGTACCAGCCGGCGTCGTTGAACTCGATCAGCCGCACCCGGAGATGATCCAGAATTTCGATGATACGCCGGCCGTTGTTGTTCAGGACCCGCTCTGCTGCTCCGGCCACGGATTTGCGGTACACGGCGTACAGCGGTTCATGCCGCCCCCCTTGTTTCACCGGCATGACCACGTCCGCATCCCTGGTCAGGTTGATCATGTTGTGGATGAGCCGGAGGTTCATCTCCGGGATGTCGCAGGCAGTGACGAAGTTCACTTCGCTCCGCGAGGCCAGCAGGCAGGAGTAGATACCCATCAGCGGGCCTCTGTTCGTTTCCACGTCCGGGATGACGGGGTGCTGGAGGAAAGCGTATTTTGCCGGGTCATTGGCGCCGATGATCACCTCGTCAAACGAGCCCTCGAGCTGCCGCACGATTTGGGCGATCATCGGCCGGCCGTTGATGGCCAGGAGGCTCTTGTCCACGCCCATTCGGGAACTCTTGCCGCCGGCGAGGACGATGGCGGTAGCCTGTTCGCGGATGAACCAGCCGCTTTCGCCGATTCGCACCCGTTCTGGGGAGAAGTTCCAGCTCATGTCCTGAAAATCAATGATCTTGTTGGCGAAGTGAATGACCTCGGCGCAGCTTTCCTTGATCTGCCGTTCCGCCCGGTTCTTGATCACCAGAAAAAGCCCCGGTTCGATCACCTTGCGGATGGAATTGGATTCGCACACCGCCAGGGCATGCTTGGGCAGCACCGCCAGCAGGGCCTTCAGCCCCTGCTCCAGGCGGTCGTACCTGACTTTGAGAAAATACACCTTGTGCGCGCCGGCCCGCAGCATCCTCGAGGTGTCCTTGTCGGTGTCGGTGCGGGTTTCTTCCGTGATCTCATAGTCCCCCTTCAGCGAGGAACAGATGCCGCAGCCCTCGCCCCCCCTGGGACAGCTGCCCCGGTCCGGGTCTATGGTGACCACCTTGACCCCGAATATTTTGCGTTGTTTGCCATAGTGTTCTATGAGCCGGCAGGCAAATTCCGTCTTTCCTGTATTTCGTCCGGTGGAACCCAGAATAATGAAACGCGATCGCTGAATCATGGGCCAGTCTCCCCTGTACAGGTCTGTGGAACGTCGTTGAAGGAATCATTCTTGACGCGGTGCGGTCGGTTCTAGGCGTGGTTCTTTCCTGATTGCATGCCTCGGTTGGGTAACGATCCCGCTCTTGCCCGGGTGGATTGCAGGCCCCTTAGGCATGCATCGGCAGGTAGCCCCTGTCGACAGCCATCAGGTCGAGAAAGAGCGATTTCACGTGCTCCAGCATCGGGTTGCGGTCGAGCCTGGGCGCCCCTGCCCGCTGGTCCACGGTTTTCAGGTAGCTTTTGCACTGTTCGCAGGCGTAGATCTTGTATCCTTTCAAGTCCTCAATCACGATATACCCGAGCCGGCCATAGTCCTCGTTACCGCAGAAGCCGCAGCCCATGCGCTTGAAAGGCCACTGCCAGTTGCAGCCCAGGCAGTAGAGGTACCTCCTGCCGTGTTCGTTGTCGTCGAGGATGGCCATGTCCGGATAGCCGCCGCAGATTGGACAGGTGGCTTTTTCGTTGGTGACCAGTTGCCGGAGTTCATCGGCATAGCGTTCGGCGGCCAGGCGCCGGAAAGGACTTGCCGCCCACTGCAGGACCTGCGCAAGCGAGGCTTCGTCCAGACCCTCCTGCCCGGCCCACTGGGAGAGCGCCCGTTCCAGGGTCGCCATGGGCGCGGACCAGGGCAGGGCGGCGAGATGTTCGGCAACGGAGGGTCGCTGCAAGGCTTGCGCCAGGGGATTGTCCGGGGCGCTTGTCAGCAGGAGATCAAGCATTGCCCTGAAATTAACCGCCAGGTGCTGGCTGTCTACGTCCGCAAGGCCAAGGGAACTGAGCGAGTGGTCGCCGCTGAGGAATCGTATCGCCGGTTCAGTACCGGCGGGTTTCAGAAAGGGGAGGTCGCGCAACTGGTCGACCTCGGCGTCAATGAAGGTATCGACCTGCCGGTAATACTCGACCATGTCGGCAGGGGGGGCGAACTGTTGGTTTTCGATGGGCACAGGAGTCTCCTTGGAGAGTGACGATCCCCTCGGCGGGGAATCGTGGATGAATCACGGGGAGAGGAGTCGGCAGGCCGACTCCCCATCCGGTTGCGCCAGAACAGCCCGTTCGGTTCAGGCCGGCGCCTTGCCGTTTTCCTTTTTCTTGCCCAGATAGATCTCCTCGTACCATTGGCGATGGTTTTCGATCATGTATTCCTCCGAGATATCCCCCATGATCATCGCCCTGGCAGTTTCATTGGTAATGGGATTGAGCGCGGCCAGATAAATATGGCCGATGGCCCCGACCGAACCGATGACCATGAAGGTTACGTGCACCGGATAGACCCACATGGGTGTGATGCCGGGGGCCAGCCACATGAACAGGCCGCTGGTGATGAGCACCGCGCCGGAGATGATCTGGATCAGGGAGTTGATCTTCTCACCGCCGTTGTAAAACCCCTGCGGCGGCAGCTCCCGCTTCATCCCCACGAATTTATAGGGGAAGGTGAGCAGGAACAGGGCGTCGTTCTCGGTAAAGGTGAAACATTCCTTCAGCCAGGAGAGGATCTCCGCCGGTCGGACAAGCAGGGAGATGAAAATGGCGCCGATCAGGAAGACCGCCGCGATCCGGTGCACCACCATGGCCCCGACAAGCCCGCCGAACAGCGGTTCCAGCCAGTCCAGCGCCGAGCCTGTGACCATGAAGCCGGTGATGGCCAGCACGATGAAGCTGATGGCGTACATCCAGTGGGTCACCCGCACCAGCGCGCTGAAGCGCATGATCATTATTTTGTTACTCATGGCCTTGCCCTCCTCCCTCTTCCATTTTCGAGCTCGGTTGCTGTTTGAAGGCGTGACGACGGGAGATGATGAAGGCCACCGCCGTGGCCGCGAGGCTCGCTCCGATGAGGAGTTTGCCGGCGGGTTGCACCACCTCCTTCCAGAACACCAGACTGAACGATATCTGCGGGTCGATCGGCAGGCCGTAATTGGCCGGACTGTCCGGGAGGACATAGATCACGCCCAGGCCCCCAAGCTCGTTCTTGCCGTAGATCTGCGCCTTCGGATACCGGCCCTTGGCCTGGACCAGGCGCTCCTCGGCCAGGGCAGCCATCTCGTCCCAGGTGCCGTAAACGATGGCCCGTGGAACGCAGGTTTTGGCACAGGCTGGGGTCAGGCCGTTGGTGATCCGGTCGTAGCAGAAGGTGCATTTGCGCATCTTCTTGGCCTCGAGGTCTACCTTCGGGATGCCGAAGGGGCAGGCCTTGGCGCAGTAGCCGCAGCCAACGCATTTCTCCTCGATGCGCCGCACCGCGCCGTTCTCCGCCTGCACCAGGGCGCCGTTCGGGCAGACCCTGACGCAGGCGGCGTCACCGCAGTGGAGGCAGGTGGTCTTGCGGAAATGCCATTCAAAGCCGGTTTCTTTCTTTTCTTCGTAGAACTTGATCATCGTCCACCGGTTGGGCGACAGATCGTTGTGGGATTGGTAGCTGCCTGTGAACGCGCCGATTTCGCCTTCCAGCTGGTTCCAGCGCTTGCAGGACACCTGGCAGCCTCTGCAGGCTGTGCATCGGGTAATGTCGATCAATCTCGCCATTCTGCTCATGTCGTCACCTTCCTGATATCGACCAGAAATGCTTTATATTCCGGTATCGCCGTATTGGCGTCGCCGACGTGCGGCGTCAGGTTGTTGGCGATCTCCCCCTTGACCAGTCCCTGAAACCCGTAATGCCAGGTCAGGCCCACCTGATGGACGTTCTTGCCGTGGATCGAGAAGACACGGGCTCTGGGGGTGACCATGGCCACGGCCTTGGTCGTGCCCCGGGCCGAGACCAGTTCCACCATCTCGCCGTTGCTGATCCCCTTTTCTTTGGCCAGTTCCTCGCTTATTTCCACGAACGAGGAGGGCATCAGTTCGGCCAGCCACGGCATGTTTCGGCTGTAGGCGCCGGTGTGGAACTGCTCGCAGACCCGCCAGGTCGAGCAGATGATCGGGAATTTGGCGGCGTCCCCCTTGATTTTGCCGCCCTCCTTGCCCAGGAATGCGGCGGGATTGTTCTGGCGTTTGTTGAGCACGTTTTGCGTCGGGCTTTCCATTGGTTCATAGTGCTCGGGGAAGGGCCCGTCATTGAGGCCCTTGATGGCGAACAGGCGCCCCTCGCGCTCGGTCTGCATGATGAAGGGCTTGTCTCCCAGCGGATCGGTCGGCTTGACCGTGCCGATGAAGTCGGGGACGTCGTAGCCGGCCCATTTCTGGGCGGCTTCGTCCCACCAGATGTACTCACGCTCCTTGGACCAGGGCCTGCCCGACGGGTCGGCGGAGGCGCGATTATAGATGATCCTGCGGTTGGCCGGCCAGGCAAAGCCCCAGCCGGGGTGGGCCCCCCAGCCGCCCGGATCGTCGAGCACCCGGCTCTTGGTGCGGTTGCCCAACTCCTCGGTGTACATTCCTGAATAGATCCAATTGCCGCAGCTGGTGCTGCCGTCATCCTTGAGGGCGGCAAAACTGGGCACCTGCTTGCCGGTCGCCATATCCTTGCCGTTGATTTCCCGCATTACGGCGTCAATGAATTCGCCTTGACCGGCCAGCGGGTCGGGGTAATTCCAGGTTATTGACTTGATCGGGAGATCCTGGGGCTTGGTGCTGGATGCGTACAGCGCCTTCACTCGTTTGACCAGGCGATCGATGATGTACGACTCCTGGCGGACGTTGCCCGGTCCATCCACCGCCTTCCACCGGTATTGAATCAGCCGGCCGCTGTGGGTCACGGTGCCCTCTTTTTCCAGGAAGGTGGTCACCGGCAGGAGAAAGACCTCGGTGTTGATATTTTTGGGGACGGCGCCCGGGCGTTTCCAGAATGCGCTGGTCTCGTTCTCGAACGGGTCGCAGCAGACCAGCCAGTCGAGGTTCTCCATGGCCTTGGCTTCGAGGGTCGAGTTCGGACCGGAGACCACCGGATTCTGCCCCCACACAAACAGCCCCTTGATGCCGGTGTTGGCGTGCAGTTCCTCGAACATGGCGATGTGGGAATAGTTTTTCCCTTTTTTCGCCTTGGGGAGGAAATCGTAGGCAAACTGGTTCTGCGCGGTCGCGGCATCGCCGAACCAGGCCTTCATCAGGCTGGCAACGAACTTGGGCCGGTTGCTCCAGTAGGACGGGGCCGCCGGGGTGGTGGCGTTGTAGTCGGCCAGGGTCGGCCATTCGGTGGTCGGTGCCGGCATGTAGCCCGGCAGCAGATGAAACAGCAGGGCCATGTCGGTGGATCCCTGCACGTTGGAATGGCCGCGCAGGGCATTGACGCCGCCGCCGGGCAATCCCATGTTGCCGAGCAGCAGCTGGAGCATGGCCATGCAGCGCACGTTCTGAGAGCCAGAGGTGTACTGCGTCTGGCCCATGGCGTACAGGATCGAGCCGGCCTTGCCGACCTCGCTGGTCGAGGTGAACAACTTGTACACCTCGGTGAGCTTGTCCTTCGGCGCCCCGGTGGTCTTCACCACCATGTCGATGGTGTAGCGGGAATAGTGCTTCTTCATCAGCTGGAAGACGCAGCGCGGATGCTGCAGGGTCGGATCCTTAACCACCTTGCCCTCGCCGTCCCGCTCGTAATCCCAGTTGGCCTTGCCGTAGCTTCTTTTATCTTCGCTGAAATTGTCAAACAGACCGGTGGCTTCGTCGAAGCCGAACCCTTCCTTGATGACCGATGCGGCGTTGGTGTAGGCCACCACATAGTCTTTGTGGTACTGCTCGTTCTCGAAAATGTACTGGAACATACCGCCCCAGAAGGCGATATTCGAACCGCTGCGGATCGGACAGTACAGATCGGCTCGAGCCGCGGTTCTGGTGAATCGGGGATCGACGCAGATAATTTTTGCCCCGCGCTTATCCCGTGCTTGTTGCAGCCATGCAAAAGACACCGGGTGGTTTTCCGCCGCGTTGCTGCCGCAAATCAGGGCAACATCGGTGTTTTTGAAATCCGTCCAGTGGTTGGTCATTGCTCCCCTGCCAAAGGTGGCGCCCAGACCGGCGACCGTGGAGCTGTGTCAGACCCTGGCCTGGTGTTCGACGTAGGTCGCCCCCAGGCCGCGCATGAATTTGGCTATGAGGTACAGATCCTCGTTGTTGAGCACGGATGCGCCAAGGCTGCCGATGGCTTCGGTGCGGTTGACGATGATGCCGTCTTCCTCGGCAATGAATGATTTGTCACGGGTTTGTTTGACGCGGGAACCGATCTGGCTGATTGTCCAGTTCCAGGATTTGACTTCCCATCGGTCCGAACCGGGAGCCCGGTACATGGGGCTGGTGATGCGCTGATCGTTGTGGTGGGTTTGCTCGACCGCTGCCCCTTTGGAGCAGTTGGAGCCTCGGTTGCTGGGATTGTCCGGATCGCCCTCGCACTGGATGAGTTTGCCGTCGACGACCTGGGCAATGACGCCGCACCCCCCGGAACAAAAGCAGCAGATGGAGCGATACTCGGTCGCCTTGGCGGTCCGGAGACTGGCTGCGGCAGCCGAAGCATCGGACAGATCGAAGCCAAGGTTTCCAGCAACCGCCGCCGTAGTGCCGGCACCCGCAAGTTTGAACAGGTTTCTTCTCGTCAGTCTCATAATGTATGGCTCTCCCCGCTTGTCAGAGGTGGATAAGAAAAAACTTTTCCTGCCACGAAGCACGATGAGGGAGAAAACAAAACTGAGAATGCGGTTACTGAGCGTATCCAATGCCATCCCGATTCAGTTTTATATTCTGAATCTGGACGGTTGGATCACTGGTGCGGCGATCCTCCTGTGTGAGTATTAAGAGTGAATATTATTAACTTTTTCTGACCATGCTCCCCCTGCATGTGCCTGTAAAAATCCTACAAAATGGTAGTTCGTCGGTCAAGGCAATTATGTCTGAAAGACAAGGAATTGCATGGAGGAGTGGGGATCCCGGCAGGAGGTCGCGGTGGGGTCCGGGGAACCAAGGGTGAAAGGCGCGAGTGGGGGGGCTGAGAACAGCAAAAAGCATCAGCCGGCGCGGGCCGGGGATGCACAGAGTTTCATCGAGGGTGGAAAAAAGAAACCACGCAACATGTTAAGATTACAGGTGATTTCTCTCGCGACGATCCCCGCACGCTGGGGGCACTCTTTTTTGCCTGCTGCGAGGAGCGCCGCGACCTGACCCTGCTGGAGGCCATGCAGCGATCGCTCAATCTGGCGTTGGACAACGTCCGTGCAGTCGGATTCATCGCCGACAGTGCAGTACTTGCCCTTATTGATGCCGTCATGAGCATTGCCGTTGACATGCTCCGGTCAGGAAAGAGATTGTCGCAAATTAACCACATGACTTCAATGAGTTGAAACAACTCCGAAGCTTGAGATTAACGGAGTTAGATGAAATCTTTCTTTGATTTCTTCTCTTTTTTTTCTTTACGCTTTTCTTTCAACGTTTTTTCTGATTTTTTCTTTTCTGTTTTCTGAGCATCTCTTCCTTTGGCCATGATTTTTCCTCTGTGAATTATGATCAGGTCTGTTGTTTAAGAAACAATCTGCCTCGTCCGCAGAATCTGTGGGTAGATTTTTGACAATAAGCCCCAATACCTGAGTCCCGCCGGAGGTGAAGAGGGTGCCTGCCGCCCCTTCACTCTTGCCACCATCAGGTCAAGCATGGGGGCTCGGTTCTGTCAAGACTGTGCGCATCGCGCACACCCGCAGGGCTTGGCCATGAGAGAGTCGGGGTTCCGTGCTCTTGCCCTTGTTTCGCTGCGGGGGTTTCGTACAATGCATCCTGCCTTACCTTGCCTGGGAAAGCCTCTTCCAAAGAACTTCTCAGGGTTGGCCAGCCAGGATGCACATAAAGACTATCTTGAACCGTATCGAAAGACAACCGGGTTTTCTCTACGACTGCTGCAGGTGGCGCGATCCCGGACGCCAGCCTTGGCGATAACGTTGCGGCTTCAAGCCCGCGGCAAGCCCCTTTGATCCAAATGCGGCGAGCGGCGACCCGGCTATGACACCCTGCGTGTCAGGAGTTTTGCAGTTGTCCCCCTGTGGGGCAAACCGGTTTATTTCCTCTGCGCCCCATGACGAGTGCAGTGCCCAGGCTGTGGTGGGAAGGTAGAAAAGTTGCCGTGGGCGGCGGGAAAA
>JBGSPP010000224.1:0-4390 GCA_041738515.1 Desulfobulbus sp. | reverse complement strand
TCGCCCAGCACCGCCGGCTGGTGCAGCCGCTGGGCCAGTTCGCCCAGTACCCGCGCCGTGCCGAGCAGGACGCCCAGGGCCAGCAGCAGGGCGGCGATGTTGTGTTGCGAGAGTGATTCCATGAAGGTCAGCAGCGGCGCTCAGGCGAATGGATCAGATGGCCTCGTCCGAGGCCACAAGCGCAAGCCTGGTCGATACCGCATTGAGGGCAATCAGGTGGAGCATCTCGCTGACCGTGGTGCAGCAGTCGGGCAGCATGCAGACCTCGTACTTCTCGGCTGCCCTGGAGATGGCGGTGTGGGTGACGCAGTTCTGGGTCATCATGCCGCAGACCAGCAGTTCAGTCGCGCCCAGCCCGGCCAGGGTTGCCTCCAGGGTGGTGGCGACGAAGCTGTCGGCATGGGCCTTGACCACCACCGGCGCCTCCGGGGCGGCGGCAAGGATGCGCGGATGGATGGCTGCGCCGTCGGTGCCCTGATTGAAGAACGGCGCCAGTCCCTTGGCCGGATTGGCGATGTGCTGGATGAGAATGACCGGGATGCCCTTGCCCCGCGCCAGGCCGATGGCCCGCTCCACCCGCGCCAGGACGGTCTCGGCGTTCCAGAGCGGAAACTTGCCGCCGGGAAAGTAGTCGTTTTGAATGTCAATAACCAGCAGTGCCTTGCTCATCCTCGTTCCTCCTATCTTTGTTCTCCTTCGTGTTGCTCCATGCGTTGCCACCACCAGCCGCGATCACCACCGCTCGTGGTGGATCCGGTCCGGCCTGAAGCGGTCGGCAGTGGAAAACTTGGCCGCGGGCCAGCCCACCGGGACGAGGGCGAACGGGACCACCTCATCCGGGATCCCCCACAGGGTGCGGCAGCCGGCCACACGCTCCTCCAGGGGATAGATCCCCACCCAGACCGTTCCCAGGCCCAGGTCCCGGGCGGCAAGGAGCATGTTCTGGGTAGCCGCGGCGCAGTCCAGCGGCCAGAGCTGTGGATACTTGAGTCCCTCCGGCGCACCGCACACCAGGATCGAGGCCGCGGCCCTGGCGGCCATCGTGCTGTAGGGGTGAAAGGACTGAACTGCCGTTAGTTTGTCCCGGTCGGTGATAACGAGAAAATGCCAGGGCTGCTGGTTGCCCGCGGACGGGGCCATCATCCCTGCCTCTATGATCTGCCCTATCATGGCCTCGGGCACGGGTTTGTCCTCAAACTGGCGGATGCTGCGTCGGGTGCGGATGGCTTCGATGAGTTCCATGGCGATAGTCCGGGGTCATGGGATGAGGCGCAGTTCCAGGTAGCGCGCCTCCGGGTCGGGGTTGTACCGGTACGGCCCGATTTCGGTAAAACCAATTTCCTTGTACAGTTGCAGGGCGGCCTGCATGCGCGCCAGCGTATCCAGCCGCATGCGCTCGTAGCCCAGGGATCGGGCCTCCTCGATCAGGCGGAGGCAGAGCAGCCGCCCCAGACCGAGGCCACGAAACCGGTCAGGGAGAAAGAGCCGCTTCATCTCGCAGATACCCTCGGCAAAGGGCCGCAGCCCGGCGCCGCCGGCCAACGCAGCCCCCACGCGAGCCAGGAGAAAGCAGCCCCGGGGCGGGCTGTACATGGCGGCGAACCCGGCCAGTTCACGGTCGATGTCCTGAAACGACAGATCCAGGCCGAGCCAGTCGAGGTACTCGCGGGTCAGGGCGACGGCCTGGGCGAAATCGACCTCGCTGGCGCAGCGGACAAGGGTCGGCTGAAGTATTGACTGATGTTGAGGTTTCACTGTCTCTGGCCGGCAGACAACCGCTGCCCCAGCAGCCGGCCCTGCTCCTCGGCCTCGCTCCGCTGCGCCTCGTTGTGGCCATAGCGGGGGTAGGAACGCCGCACCCAGCGGTATTTTTTCCAGCCGATCTTGCCCCGCAGCTTGAGCAACAGCCCAAGGGACCGCCAGGGTTCGCCCACCGGGTGGGTGAAGACCACTGGCGGCTCGACCGAGGCCACGCCGCAGCGAAGCAGCAGCCGTTTCAGAACCCAATGGTGGATCTGCCAGTAAGCCCGGCAGGAGATCAGCGGCGCCACCCGTTGGCCGCCGCAGACGGCCGCGCCAAAGCGGTCGAGAAAATCGAGCATCGGCCCGCTGGGGTTGTATGACCAGGTCGGCCCGGCAAGGACGATGCAGTCCCAGTCGCCTTGACAGCGCTCCGACACCGGCCGGATGGGCATGCGCCGCTGCAGGAAGGTGGCGGCCATGGCGATGCCAAGCCGCAGATCATTCCTGAACGGGTACTCGTAGGGCGTGATCGGATCAAGCCGTTCCTGCACCACGGTCACGCCTGCGCTTTTCAAGCCCGCGGCAAACCGCCGCACCAGCGCCCGGGTCTGCTGGGTGAACGAATAGGAGATGATGAGCACCTGCCGGTCAGGCACGGCCTTGCCCCCTCCACCCATTGCTTCCACGGCGGGATCGCGTGCCCCGGCCTTGCCTGTAATCATGTTCCGTCCTCGTTATTCGCCGGCCTGCGGCCGGGCCCAGGGTTTTCCCGATGCCGCCTCGATGCAGACCTGCTCCAGTTGGGCCGTGACCAGGTCAAGCGCCCCGGCCTCCGGCCGCGGCATATCCCGGAACCCCTCCAGACGCACCGACGACTGGGTCCGCGACAGTTCCGCCTGATCCTCGATCTGGTCGATGGCCATATGGATGGCCATGGCCACGTACTCCCCCGCCTCCTCGGCCAGGGTACGGAATTCAGGCCGGTTGCGGAAGCGCTCGATCAGCAGTTCGCCGATCACGAACAGACAGTGGCTCGCCAGGCCGCTGCCGAATCCGGTCATCATCGGCAGAAAGGCGATGCCATGGGCATACTGCCGCATCACCGGCCGGTTGCGGGTGCGCATCACCGTCACCACCATCTGGTAAAGCAGGCGGATGTAGGCGTGCAGGACCGACCGGTCCATGGCCCCGAGTGTCTGGCTCTCCTCGAGGTAGATGCCGGGCAGGTCGGTGTCCAGCAGTTGCCGGGCTATGGTTTCGATGGCGCCCTCCCGGCCTGCTTCCAGGGTTTCGCAGAGCAGGTCGTGGAGGACCAGATGCGGCCGGTCCGAGGCCTTGTGCAGCATGGCCTCGTTGTAGCTGCGCCAGAGATCGGGGTGCCGCCGCATGTTCTCGATGAGAAAGACCAGCCGCCGGGTAATGGACTTGCGCGGCGTCGGCCGCCAGCCCAGTTCCCTCCGCGTGCACGAACTATCGGCGATCAGCTGCCGGTCGACATACCGCAGCATCCACAGCTGCTCGAAGGGCTCCTTGCCCTGGAGGCGGGTCAGCAGCCGCCTGGCCATGATCAGCGGCGCCAGCAGCCAGACAGGGGCCAGAAACGGCCGCAGGGTCTTGCTGTACCAGTACTGGGTGGCGATGCGATACAGCTCCAGATGGGAGACCGCGCCATCCGGACCGGCGTTGAAGGTGCACAGGGGCGCGAGCCGGTCGCTCTGGTCGATCACCCGCAGGAAGCATTGCACCAGATCCTGGACGTGGATGTAGGGGATGGCCGACTGGCCGTGGCCGGCGATCAGGTGACTCTCGATCGTCTTGCCCGAGCACCAGTTGTTAAGCAGGGTGTACAGCGGCGGATATTCGCACCAGTCGCTGAACACCGCCGCAATGCGGACGATGGCACAGGGAAACCACTGGGCATACTCCCGCACCAGTCCCTCGCCGGCGGCCTTGCTCCGGGCATAGGGCATCTCGGCGTCGGGCGGCGTCTGTTCGCTGACCACGACGCCAAACGGGCAGGCAGCCTGCGAACTGGCGAAGACGAAACGTTTGACCGCAAGCTCGCGGGCCAGGTCCAGCATGTTGCGGGTGCCGTGGATGTTGGTCCGGGTGTATTCGGGGTGTTCCTGGTTGGTGAAATCGTAGTAACCGGCCAGGCTGACCATGTATTCGGCGCCGCCGTGGTCTTGGACGCGCTGGGCGAAATCACGGAGCTTTTCCCGGTCGGCGATGTCCACCTGGGTCCAGCGAAGGTTATCGTCCCGCTGCACCCCGGCCTCCTGCATGGAGCGCCTGGCCAAGCAGAACAGACGGAACCGGCCGGCCGCAGCCTTGATGAAGTTGCGGCCAACAAAGCCTGAGGCACCGGTGAGTATCAGTCCCGGCAGCGAATGGTCCATGGTGTTCCCTCCCCTGGGAAGCTCCGGCCCTTGCTGGAGCGTTGCCTTGCCTGCGACGGATCGCTCCCCCATGGATAGCCAAGGAAAGGCTATCTGTCAAGAATCAGGGCACTCTTGTGCAAACGCGCCATTTGGGGCTGAGGATCTTGATGTATTTTTGCCCCGGGTGGTGTAGGAATGGGCCATGTTCACCCCCGCACAACTGCCCCAACCCCTCTGAGCCGATGGATACCCCCCACTTGAAGAAC
>JBGSPP010000354.1:0-36995 GCA_041738515.1 Desulfobulbus sp. | reverse complement strand
CCAGCTGCAGCGGCTGCGGAGCAGCCATGCCGACCTGCGCGGCGCCCAGTTCAAGAAGGGGCGGGGCTGCAAGGAATGCCGGCACACCGGGTATCGCGGCCGCACCGGGATCTTCGAATTGCTGGTACTCGACGAACAGGTGCGCAACGCAATCCTTGCCCAGAAGGCAAGCTTCGAGATCCGGGCCATCAGCATCAGCCACTCGGGGCTGGTCACCCTGCTCGAGGACGGCCTGGTCAAGGCCGCGGCCGGCGTCACCACCCTGGATGAAATTCTGCGCTGCCTGCCCGTGTTCAGCCCGCCGCGCCCCCTTGTCGAACTCCGTCGCCTCTCCGGTGAGTAAATGGCCGCACCTGTCAGCCTTGTCGACATCATCAACCGGTTTATCGAATCGGACACCATTACCCTGCCGGTGTTCAACACCGCCGCGGTCCGCATCCAGCAGGAACTGGCGCGGAACGAACCCGACCTGCGCGTCGTCGAAAAAACGATCACCTCAGACCAGGCCCTGTCCAGCCAGGTTCTGAAATTCGCCAATTCCACCTTCTATCGCGGTCTTTCGGAAGTTGGCACCGTGCGGGCAGCCATCATGCGGCTGGGCATGCGGGAGACCGGCCGGGTCGTCCTGCTCGCAGCCTCGCGACATTACTTTAATAGCAGCGACAAGACCATAAGCACGCTGATGAAGAAACTGTGGCAGCATTCGGTGGGCTGCGCCTACGGCACGGTCTGGCTGGCCAAGCGGCACGACTACGGGGTCGATCAGGGGCAGGCCTTTTTCGGCGGCCTGTTTCACGATGTGGGCAAGCTGTTCATCCTCATGGTCGTCGAGCAGATTAAACGCAAAAGCAAGACAATCAAAATTACCGACGCCCTGCTGATGGAGGCCATGGCCAAACTCCACGCCCGTGAGGGCGGCAAGCTGCTGGCACGGTGGAACATGCCGGAGAACTTCCAAAACATTGCCCGGGAACACCATTCGGCGGAGATTGATGACAAGAACATCCTCCTTATCCTGGTGCGCATGGCCAACCTGGTCTGCCACAAGCTCGGCATCGGCCTGGAGCACTCCCCCCCGCTGCTCCTGCCGGCCACGCTCGAGGCCAGCCTGCTCAACCTGAGCGAGATCGATTTGGCCGAGTTGGAAATCTCCCTCGAGGACACCAGGGTCCTCACCGCCTGAGCGGGACTGGGGCTCGGTCTGGGATCAAGGGGTTTCGGGGCGGATCGGTTGCTTTTTACCGTCCTCGCCGATGGAGACGTAGGTAATGGCGGCCTCGGTCACCTTGAAGAGGGTGAACCGGTCCTCGGTGTCGCGCAGGGTGGGTTTGACCCATACCTCAAGCACGATGGTCACCGAGGTGGTGCCGATCCGTCGCACCCGGCCGTAGCAGCAGACCACGTCGCCGACCTTGACCGGCTTGATGAACTGCATGCTTTCCACGGCCACGGTGGCAGTGCGGGTGCGGGTGACTTCCTTGGCCATGATGCTGCCGGCGATGTCCATCTGGGCCATGATCCAGCCGCCGAAGATGTCGCCGTTGAAGCTGGTGTCGGCCGGCAGCGGCATGGTCCGCAGCAGCAGTTCCCCCTGCGGTTGGGGCGTATCCTTCCCTGTGGTCATGGTGCTCCTCCGGTGCGGGCTTGCTCTTCCCGGGCCTTTTGCCTATAGTGTAGCGGACGCGTTGCAAGTAAACCGGCCACACGACATGCGAGACACCATACCATATCCACGTGCAACCGCACCAGAGGAGCGCCATGCAGATCGATTGGGCCTATTTGCGAAAGGGCTGAGCATCCTGCCAGAAAGCACAGGCTGTGCTCGCACAACACCACCTCGTCCCGCAAGAGATCGCCGATGCCAGAAAGGAACCCCTGGCCGAAGACGCTGCCTGGGACCTGCTCGCCGGGGTTAGGGAAATCGTCGTCGCCAAGGGCAAGCAGCAGTTGACCTTTGATCCGCAAAGCGACAGCCGCGAGACTATTCTCGACGAGGCCCTGGGCCGTTCCGGCACCCTGCGCGCGCCGACGCTCAAGATGGGCGATCGCCTGGTGGTGGGATATGGCGAGGCGCTCTACGCCCAACTCTTCCCCTGATTGCAGACCATGTCCGATCTCCATATCCAGCTTGGCGAACAACTGGCCGCCATTGAACTCGAGGGGCAGCGTCGGAGCCTGGTCCCGGTCACGCACCTGGACCGCGGCCGGATCGAAATCGACGGCCGTGGCTTTCTCAACCTGGCCGGTAACGATTACCTGGGACTCGCGACCAACAGGGAGTTGCTGACCGCCTTTTACCGCGAACAATCCGCGACCAACCTGCTCGACCGCTATGGGCTGGGCAGCACCGCCTCGCGCCTGATGACCGGCAACACCGCTCCGTACGCCGCGCTCGAACGGATGCTGGCCGACCACTACGATACCGAATCGGCCCTGGTGTTCAATTCCGGCTATCACCTCAACATCGGCATCCTGCCGGCCCTGGCCGGCAAACAGGACCTGATCCTCGCCGACAAGCTCTGCCATGCAAGCCTGATCGACGGCATGCGCCTGACCCGGGCCAAGGTCATCCGCTATCCCCATCTCAACTACCAGGCCATTGACCAGATTCTGGCGAGGGAACGGGACCAGCATCGCCAGGTGTACATCGTCACCGAATCAATCTTCAGCATGGACGGCGACACCGCTGACCTGGTCGAGCTGGTGCGGATCAAGGATCGCTGGCGGGCCGCGCTGTACGTGGACGAGGCGCACGGGGTGGGCATCCGCGGGGAGCGTGGACTGGGGCTTGCCGAAGAGCAGGGGGTGCACGGCCGGATCGAGATCCTCACCGGCACCTTCGGCAAAGCCTTTGGCGGCCAGGGGGCCTTTGTCGTCGGCCGCCGGGTGCTGACCGATTTTCTCCTCAACACCGCCCGCTCGCAGATCTTCACCACCGGCCTGCCGCCGGCCTCGGTGCATTGGCTCTGCTTTGTCCTCAAACGAATCCCGGAAATGCGGCCGGAGCGGGACAAGGTGGCCCGTCTGTCCGAACAGTTCCGCCAGGCCCTGCGCAACGCCGGCCTGACCACCGATGGGGACAGCAACATCGTCCCGGTAATGATCGGCGACGCCACTCGGGCTGTGGCCTCGGCCGAGCGGGTCTGCGAAGGCGGGTACTGGGTCAAGGCAGTACGACCGCCCACAGTGCCAGCGGGGACCTCGCGCCTGCGCCTCTCCCTCAACGCGGCGATGGAGTGGGAGCAGGTTGCAGCCCTGCCGGCCCTCATCGCCGCCTCCCTGCGCTGACATGGAAACCGCCTGGCTGCACCGGACAGGACAGCGCGACTGCCTGCTCTTCTTCAGCGGCTGGGGCATGGACCCCGAGCCCTTCCGCGCCCTGCCGGCCGAATGCCTGGATCTGTACATGCTGTATGACTACCGGACCCTGGGGCCGATCTCTCTGGAACCCTTTACCGGCTACGAGCGGCTGCATCTGCTGGCCTGGTCCATGGGCGTCTGGGTGGCCGGTCATCTCCTCGCTGGGCGGGCTGAGGCCTTTGCCACCAGTACCGCCCTGGCCGGGACCCTTGTGCCTGTGGACGAAAAAAAGGGCATACCGCCTGCGAGCTACCAGACCTTGGTCGAGTCCTTTAGCCAACAGACACTCGATGGCTTTTACCGCTCCATGTTCGACGACGAGGCCCAGCAGGAGCGCTTTCTCGCGGTTCGGCCGAAGCGGAGCCTCCCCGAACTCGACCAGGAACTGCGGGCCTTTCGCCAGGCCTTTGACCAGCACGGCCCGGGCGCCGACATCTTCCACCGGGCCATCGTCACCGGCCGCGACCGGATCTACTCCGGCCGCAACCAGCTGCGCGCCTGGGGCAAGGGGCGAAGCACGGTCACCAACTGGACCCACTTCCCCTTTTACGCCTGCTCCGGTTGGCGCGCACTGATCTCGCCTACGGGCGAAGCATCCCCCACCCTATAGCCGAAGTCCCGCGATTCACCTGCAAAAGCAACACAATTGCAATATCCACGCGAAACTTTGTTACAGTTTGCGTGGATTCCACTCGCGCACCTGACCGGTTTGTGTTACATTCATGTTATACGATGCGACAAAAGAGAACGCCTGTGGCTGGGGCGGAGAGGCCCGGCCGCCAGGCGACGACTTGCCCGGTCTATTTGAGCGACAACCATTTGAGGCGCGCGGCCGGCGCCGGGGGCTGGAAAACAAACAGGGGCTGATCGGAATGCCGACCAGCCCCTGTCTTCTATATGGCGGAGAGAGAGGGATTCGAACCCTCGGTGGAGTATAACCCCCACACTCGCTTAGCAGGCGAGCACCATCGGCCTACTCGGTCATCTCTCCCTTGTTGCTTGCTTCATGGCGTCGTGGCGGAGGGAGTAGGATTCGAACCCACGGTACTTGCGCACAACGGTTTTCAAGACCGCCGCCTTAAACCACTCGGCCATCCCTCCATGAGTTTGGCAACGTACCATTTCACAACAGCACTGTCAATATACTGATATCCGAAACCATGAAAGCAACGGCCAGCAAAGCGAGCACGCTACAGTATCAGGAATTCAAGAACCTGACCTGCCTCTATGAAATCACCCGCCACCTGGCCTCGGCCACCAGCCTGCAGGACTGCCTGGAAAAGATCGTCAACACCCTGGCCGAGCACAAAGACATGGACAACGGCACCGTTACCATTGTCAACCCGACCACCGGCGAGCTTGAGATCGAGGTGGCGCACGGCATCACCGCCGAGGCCAAGCGCCGGGGGCGCTACAAACTGGGGGAGGGGATCACCGGCAAGGTGGTGGCAACCGGCGAGCCGATTATCGTGCCGCAGATCGGCGACGAACCGCTCTTTCTCAATCGCACCCGGACTCGCGGCGACGAGCGCAAGAAGAAGAGTTCCTTTCTCTGCGTACCGATCATTGCCGCCCAGCACTCCATCGGCGCCCTGTCGATCGACCGCATCTACAAGGAGGGCTTTGGCGCCGAATCCGAACACGACTTGCGCTTTCTCACCGTGGTCAGCGGCCTGATCGCCGAGACGGTGCAACGCATCCAGCGGGTCAATGAGGAGAAGGAGGCGCTGCGGCAGGAAAACTCCAAACTGCGGCGGGAACTGTCGGCCAAGAACCGGATCGAGGAGATCATCGGCAACTCCTCGCGCATGCAGGAGGTCTTCGACATGGTCCACCGGGTGGCTGATTCCAACGCCACGGTGCTGCTCCGGGGCGAATCGGGCACGGGCAAGACGCTGGTGGCCAAGGCTCTGCACCATAACTCCAGCCGATCGGCCGGCCCCTTTATCGTGGTCAACTGCTCGGCTCTGCCGGAAACTTTGCTGGAGAGCGAGCTATTCGGCCATGAGAAGGGTGCCTTCACCGGCGCCACCGAGAGCAAGAAGGGGCGCTTCGAGCTGGCCGAGGGCGGCACCCTGTTCCTCGACGAGATCGGCGAGATCAGTCCGGCCGTGCAGGTGAAACTGCTCAACGTGATCCAGGAACGGACCTTCCAGCGCCTGGGTTCGCCCAAGGTCATCCGCACCAATATCCGCCTGGTGGCGGCCACCAACCGCGATCTGGAAAAGGCGGTCAAGGAGACGGTCTTCCGTGAGGATCTCTACTATCGCCTCAATGTCTTTCCGGTGTACCTGCCACCCCTGCGGGAGCGGCGCACCGACATCCTCCTCCTGGCCGACTACTTCCTAGAAAAATACGCCAAGGAGAACAACAAGCAGATCAACCGCATCTCGACCCCGGCCATCGACCTGCTGGTACAGTACCACTGGCCGGGCAACGTCCGCGAGTTGCAGAACTGCCTGGAACGGGCGGTGCTGATCTGCGACGGCTCCACCATCCAGTCCATCCACCTGCCGCCTTCGCTGCAGAGTTCGGAAACCGTTCATTCCAACCGGCCGCTCTCTCTGGCCACGGCGGTGGAGCAGTTCGAACGGGAAATGATCGTCGAGGCCCTGAAAAAGCACAACGGCAATCAGACCAGGGCTGCCAAAAGTCTGGAGACCAGCCTGCGGATCATCAACTACAAGATTCACAGTTACGGCATTGAGCCCAAGCATTTCAAGGTCAAGTGATGCGGATCCTGCTCCATGTCTGCTGCGGCCCTTGCGCCCTCTATCCCCTTTCCCGGCTCCTTGGGGCGGGGCACGAAGTTGAGGGCCTGTTCCACAACCCCAACATCCACCCCTTTCAGGAGTTCCGCCGCAGGCTGGAAGCCGCCCGCGAAGTGGGCATGCGGACCGGCTGTCCCCTGATCATCGATGAGGAGTACGGCCTGACCGCCTATCTCCGTCAAGTGGTGTTCCACGAACAGGAACGGTGCGGCCGCTGTTACGCCATGCGCCTCACCAGAACTGCCGAAGAGGCCGTTGCCCGCGGCTTCGACGCCTTCAGCACTACCCTGCTCTATTCCAGATACCAGAACCACCGGGCCATCATTGCACTTGGTGAACAGCTGGCCGACCGGCATGGCCTCGGTTTTTATTATGAAGATTTCCGGGTCGGCTGGCAGCTGGGGATCGACGAGTCCATCCGCCTGGGACTGTACCGCCAACCCTACTGCGGCTGTATCTACAGCGAACAGGAACGCTACGACAAGACGGCGCGCGGGCGCACGATCAAGAACCGGCCGAATCAGGCCCCGACCTCAACCCCAAAATGAAAGCAGACGGTCGATGGGCTGCCGTGCACCACCTATTCACCACAAAGAGGAGTACCCCATGAACGACATCATTGTGCTGGCCACCAGCAATCAGAACAAAATCAAAGAGATGAGGGAACTGCTTAAGGATTTTCCGGTACGGATCAAGTCGGTCGCCGATTTCGGCCCCATGCCGGAGCCGGTCGAGGATGGAGCCACCTTCGACGATAACGCCTACAAGAAGGCCCTGCATTACGCCAAGGTGCTGGGAGTGCCCTGCCTGGCCGATGATTCGGGCCTGGTGGTCGATGCCCTGGATGGTCGGCCGGGGGTCTATTCGGCACGCTACGCCGGCCCCGAGGCCACTGACCGGAGCAACTGCGACAAGTTGCTGGCGGAGATGGCGGGCCAGACCAACCGCGCCGCCCATTTTGTCTGCGTGCTTTCGCTGGCAACACCGGCCGGGCCTGCCCTAACCTGGGAGGGCCGCTGCGACGGCGAGATTATCAGCGAACGGCGGGGCGATTCCGGGTTTGGTTATGACCCGGTCTTTTTTTTCCCCGAGTTCGGCAAGACCTTTGCCGAGGTGAGCATGGCGGAAAAAAGCAGCGTCAGCCATCGCGGCCGGGCCCTGGCCGAGTTCGCGGCCGAGTTCGCCAAGGTGCAAGCCTGGCTTCGTCAGCGCATGGCCGAGATCAAGCCGGAGAAGCCAGACCACAGCCAGTTCGAGCATAACGACTGGTCGCGGGAGCGGATGGTCTGAAGATTGGAACGGCCCGGGGTGATACTCTTGGGCCGAAGGTTGTCATTCCACGGCGGTAAAGGTTGCCAACGGCCGGCCGGCCTGATCAAACAGGGTCAGGTTAGCGCCGTCCACCCGGTAAGTCGCGGAGGCATCGAGCATGGCCAGGAAGTGGTTCTCTCGTTCGTTGCCACCAGGACAGGCCATCCGAGTGGATACGGTTCGCTTGAATACCAGTGTGTTGCCTTCCAGCCGGTAATCGCCACCAATCCGGTTGCAGCCGGAGAAGGCCTGCATCCGGTGCTCCTCGGATTCCAGGACCAGAAACGGCGGTCGTTCTGCGCCATTGCCCCCGATTGTTACCCCGGCCAAATGCCGCAATTGCCATTGGGCCCCGATCAATCGGGTGCGCGTCTGGCCGCCGCACTCCTCCAAAGGCAAGAGTCGTTCCACCTCGACCACCACAATTTCCTCCCCGCTGCCCCGCTTCCGCTCGACCAGACGACCTTGCAGGGCTACCAGCAGCGGTTCTCCCTGATCACGGGCTGTTTTTCGATAGTCTGCGGAAAGCCGGTCGCCATGGCCCGCGTCCGACACGGGAAAGACGCCGCCGCCGAGGCACTCCTGCAGCTCGCCCCGAAGGCCGGTCTCGCGGTACATTCCCCGCAACCGCACCGTATCGGCAAAGGGCGCCACATTCTCCTGCCGTCTCAGCTCATGCCTGGCCATCTCTCCGGTCGTTTCACGACCGCCGGAAAACCCGAGCCGCCTCTCACCGACGATGACATAATCCAGAGTCGGGCCCTGGCTGCCTCCCAATATCAATCGCCGACTGCCAGCTTCGTACTGCCAGCGCTCCACGCGGGCTGTCGTGGCCAGTATGTTCCCCTCGGAGGAGTAGAGCGTTGTTCGGAGCTGATAGAGCGAATCGGGTCGGAGATTGAGCAGGATTTCCATCCGCTCCTGATCGGCGCGCTGGATGTCGCCAATGAAGGTGGCGGGCAATGCAAACGGCAGGGTGGCTGTGTCAGCCTGACGGCGCAGGCCGCCGCAGGCTGAAAGTTGCAGCAGGAGAAGAACGAACAGAAGCCGGGACAGCCGGATCATGGGTACACCTTGGGTCAGGTGGAAAACGGTCAGACCGTTTCCCGTTTCAGATCACGCTGGAACAGTTCGCGCACCGCGTCTTCGCACTGTTTGTTCTCATACAGAACCTGATACATCTGCTCCAGAATGGGCATTTCTACTCGCAACTGTTGGGCCAGGGCGCGGCAGGAGCGGGTGGTCTTAACACCTTCCGCCACCATGGTCATCTCGGCCAGGGCCTGTTCCAGGGTGAGTCCGGAGCCGAGCTTAAGGCCGACGGTGCGGTTGCGGCTGAGGTCGCCGGTGCAGGTCAGCACCAGATCGCCCATGCCGCCTAAACCGGCAAAGGTCTGCGGTTCCGCGCCCATGGCCACGCCCATGCGGGTAATCTCGGCCAGGCCCCGGGTGATCAAGGCGGCCCGGGTGTTGAGGCCATAGCCCAGGCCATCGCAGATGCCGGCGCCGATGGCGATGACGTTTTTCATGGCGCTGCTGATTTCCAGTCCCTTGACGTCGCAGGCAGCATAGACGCGGAAGTAGTCGGTGGAAAAGAGTTGCTGCACGGCCTCGGCCGCGGTCAGATCTTCAAAGGCGGCGGTGACTGCCGTGGGCTGGCGGTCGGCGACCTCGGCGGCAAAACTCGGGCCGCTGAGTACGCCAAACGACAGTCTTTTCCCATCCCCGCTCTCCTGCCGCACCTGGTGCATGATGTCGGTCATGGTCATACAGGTGTCCAGCTCGATACCCTTGACCGCGGACACCACCAGTGCCCCTTCCTCCAGCATCGGATAAAGCTGGCGAAAAATCTCGCGATAACCGTGCGACGGCACAACCATGACCACGCACCCGGCACCCCGGACCGCTGTTTCGAGACTGTCGGTGGATGCTAGGCAATCAGGGAAGACATGGCCGGGCTGGTACCGTTGGTTTTCCCGTTCCCGGCCAAGGCGGCCGATATGCTCGGTGTCCCTGTCCCACAGGGTTACCGACTGGCCCTGCCGCGCCAGCAGCAGGGCCAGGGCCGTTCCCCAGCTACCCGCCCCGATCATGGCGGTCCGCTCAATCTTCATAGTCATCCCCCAGAGCGCCGTCGTCCTCGCTGAGTTCCTCATCTCCGTCCTCATCGACCGCCTCTTCCCGGGCGAGCATGGACAGATCTACCACCAGTTCGTCCTCTTCCAGGTTGATCAGGCGCACACCCTGGGTATTGCGGCCAATGATGCGAACCGTGTCCATGGGCATGCGGATGACCTTGCCCGAATTGGCGATGAGCATCACCTGATCCTCGTCCACCACCGGCAAAACGCCAACCACATAGCCGTTGCGCTCGCTGGTCTTGATGGTGAACACACCCTTGCCGCCCCGGCTCTGGAGCCGGTACTCGGACACCGCCGTGCGCTTGCCGTAGCCCTTCTCAGTCACGGTGAGGAGAGAATCGTCACTTTTCAGCACCGCCACCCCGACCACCGCGTCGTCATCGCCTAGGCTGATGCCCTTGACCCCGGCCGCGAGTCGTCCCATGGCGCGGACCTCGGACTCGTGGAAATGGATGGACAGGCCCAACCTGGTGACCAAGAAGATTTCGTCGTCGCCAGAGGTGATGGCCGCCGACAGAATCTCGTCGTCCTCGCGGATGGTGAGGCCGAACTTGCCCTTGCGCATAGGGCGTTTGTATTCAGAAATAAAGGTTTTTTTCACCCGACCAAGCTTGGTCACGGTGAGCACGGAGACGCTGTCGTCCACATTGGCCAGGTCGGCCACGGGCAGGATTGCGGCCACCTTTTCGTTCTCGCCCAACTCCAGCAGATTGACGATGGCCTTGCCCCGGGCGGTTCGGCCAGCCAGAGGCAATTCGTAGACCTTGCGCCAGAAGACGCGGCCCTTGTTGGTGAAAAAGAGGAAGGTGTCCAGGGCCGAGGCAGTGTACAGGCTGGTGACGAAATCGTCCTCCAGGGTGACCATCCCCTTGACGCCCTTGCCGCCGCGGCGCTGTGCCCGGTACAGGTTGAGCGGATTGCGCTTGATGTAGCCGGAGTGGGACACAGTGACCACCATCTCCTCCGGGGCTATCAGATCCTCGGGCAGAATCTCGTCCGGGGCGTCGATGATCTCGGTACGGCGACCGTCGCCGTACTCCTCGCGGATCTTCTCGAACTCCTCGCGGATGATCTGCATCACCAGGCCGTCGTCGGTGAGCACCTGATTGAGCCAGGCGATTTTCTCCAAAATTTCGTTGTAATCGCTGATTATCTTGTCCCGTTCCAGGCCGGTAAGGCGTTGCAAACGCATGTCGAGGATGGTTTGGGCCTGGATCTCGGACAGACCGAAACGCCCTACCAGTCCTTCCTTGGCCTCGGCCGGGCTGGCCGAACCCCGAATCAGGGCCACAACCTCGTCCAGGTTGGTGATGGCGATTTTGAGGCCTTCCAGGATATGGGCCCGCTCTTCGGCCTTGCGCAGCTCATAGGCGGTACGTCGATAGACCACGCTCCTGCGGTGGGCGAGGAAGTGCTGCAGGATCTGCTTGAGGTTGAGGATCTCCGGCTTGTTATTGACGATGCAGAGCAGGATGATGCCAAAGCTTTTCTGCAGGGGGGTCATCTTGTACAGTTGGTTGATGACCACCTCCGCGATCTCGTCCTTGCGCAGGTCGAGGACCACGCGTACGCCATGCCGGTCGGACTCGTCCCGAATCTCCATGATCGAGGTAATCCGCTTCTCCTTGACCAGGAGGGCTATTTTCTCAACCAGTGAAGCCTTGTTCTGCTGAAAGGGGATCTCGGTAATGATGATAGACTCGCCATGGGCGCCGCGCTGTTCAATGTGGGTTTTAGAGCGCATGACCACCACGCCGCGGCCAGTCTCGTAGGCCTCGCGGATGCCTGCCCTGCCGCAGATGAAGCCGCCTGTTGGGAAATCCGGGCCGGTGATGATCTCCATCAGCTCATGCACCGTGATAGCCGGGTTGTCGGCCAGGGCGAACAGGCCGTTGATCACCTCGGTGAGGTTGTGCGGCGGGATCTTGGTAGCCATGCCGACAGCAATGCCTTCGGAGCCATTGATGAGGATGTTGGGAATCCGGGAGGGCAGGACCGAGGGTTCCAGCAGGGAGTTGTCGTAGTTGGGGACAAACTCAACGGTTTCCTTGTCCAGGTCGGTGACCAGTTCCTGGTCGAGCCGGGTCATCCGGGCCTCGGTGTACCGCATCGCGGCCGCCGAGTCGCCGTCCATGGAACCGAAGTTGCCCTGGCCGTCAACCAGGGGGTAGCGCATGGAAAAGTCCTGGGCCATGCGCACCAGAGTGTCGTAGGCCGCGGTGTCGCCATGGGGGGTGAAATTTACCGATGACGTCACCAACAATGCGGGCTGATTTGATATAGGGACGGTTGTAGGTGTTGCCCAGTTCGCGCATGGCGAACAGGGTGCGGCGATGCACCGGCTTGAGGCCGTCGCGGACATCGGGCAGTGCCCTGCCGATAATGACCGACATCGCGTAATCCAGGTACGATTTCCGCAGTTCCCGTTCAATGGGAATGGTCGGCTGATGGTGAGTCGGTTCTGTCGTTTGTTCTGTCATGGTACTTCCTGATTCACTCTAAAAGTAATTATGCGGGCCGATCCGTTCGCAACGGGCGGGTCAGATGTCGAGGTCGGCCACTTCCAGGGCGTGATTCTGGATGAATTCCCGGCGCGGTTCGACCTTGTCGCCCATCAGGGTGGTGAAGATGTCGTCGGTCAGATCGACATCGTCAATCCGTACCTGAACCAGCGTACGGTTGGCCGGATTCATGGTCGTGTCCCAGAGCTGTTCCGGGTTCATTTCGCCAAGACCCTTGTAGCGCTGAAGGTGCGAGCCCTTGAAAGTCTCCTCGCGGACCATTTCGATAAGCCGGCGCCAGTTGTCGGCCCGCAGTTCCGCCCCCTGCCCCGCGGCCGCGGTCCGCACCAGCCGGAACGATCCGGTCAGGCAGGGACGCACGGTGCGGTACAGTTCCAGGGCGTGCTTATATTCGTTGATCAGGGGGATGTTGGGGCCAATGATGGCCGAGACATGGGTCTGCCCGCGAAAGACGGCGCTGAATTCGACGCAGGTAGGCCGCCAGCCACAGGTACGCAGGGCGCCTGTCTGGGCCTCGTCGCCAAGCTTTTGCCGCAACCCCTCGACAAAGTCCCGGTTCTCGAACTGGATGGCCGAGTGGACGTCATTGGCCAACAGGAACAGTACCAGGGTTTCGGGGATGTTCATCCGTTCCAGATAAGCAATCACCCGCTCGAACATGGAGAGTTTGCGCAGGATAGCGACCATCTCCTCTTCCGCCATGACCCAGGCCTTTTCGGTATGAATCTGCATCAACTGGCTGGCCTGGGCGTAGAGGTAGGCGTTGAGTTCCTCGTCATTGAGGAAATACTGCTCCTTCTTGCCCCTGCCCAGCCGGTAGAGCGGCGGTTGACCTATATAGATATGTCCTTGTTCGATCAGGGGCTGCATCTGGCGGTAAAAGAAAGTCAGAAGCAAGGTGCGGATATGGGCGCCGTCGACGTCGGCGTCGGTCATGATGATGACCTTGTGATAGCGAAGCCTGTCGATATCAAACTCTTCGCTACCGATGCCGGTGCCCAGAGAGGCAACCAGTTGCTTGATCTCCTCGGAGCCGAGGATCTTGTCGAACCTGGCCTTCTCCACGTTCATAATTTTGCCGCGCAGGGGTAGAATGGCCTGGATGGAGCGATCCCTTCCCTGTTTGGCAGAACCGCCTGCCGAATCTCCCTCGACGATGAACAGTTCGCGATCGGCCGGGATCTTGCTCTGGCATTCGGCCAACTTGCCGGCCATCAGCACCGAGAGGCTGCCCTTCTTTCGCGACAGGTCGCGCGCCTTACGGGCCGCGTCCCGGGCACGGGCCGCCTCCACCGCCTTGCTCAGGATAGCGCGAGCCACCGCCGGATTTTGTTCAAGATAAGCGGCCAGCTTTTCGCTGCACAGACTTTCAACAATGGACTTGACTTCGGAATTGCCCAGCTTGCCCTTGGTCTGGCCCTCGAACTGGGGATTAGGCACACGCACGGAGATGATGCAGGTCAGGCCCTCACGAACGTCGTCTCCGCCCATCTTCTCCTTGAGGTGCTTGGGCACCAAGTCATCGCTGGCATACTTGTTGATGCATTTGGTGAGCGCAGCGCGAAATCCGGCGACATGGGAACCTCCCTCTTTTGTATTTATATTATTGACAAAAGAGAACAGTCGCTCGGAGTAACCATCAAAATATTGAAAACAAACCTCGACTTGGACCCCGTCTTTTTCTCCGGCTATAAAGATAGGTTCGGGATGGACACAGGTACGGTTGCGGTTGAGGTACTCGACATAGGAGGCGATGCCGCCGTCGTAGTAAAAGGTGTCCTCAGCGCCGTCGCGCTCGTCTTTGAGGATGATACGGATGTTCTTGTTGAGAAAGGCCAGTTCCCGTATCCGATTTTTTACCGTCTCGTATTTGAAGACTGTGGTTTCGGAAAATATTTCCTCATCCGGAACGAAAAAGATCTTCGTACCGGTGGAATCGCTCTCGCCGATGATTTCCAGATCGCTGGTGCGGGCGCCGTATTCGTAGGATTGCCGGTAAATTTTTCCGTTACGCTTGATTTCGGCCACCGTTCGGCTGGACAGCGCATTCACCACCGACACACCGACGCCATGGAGACCGCCCGATACCTTGTAGGTGGAATGGTCGAACTTGCCCCCGGCATGCAGGGTGGTCATGACCAGTTCCAGGGCGGACATGTTTTCCGTGGGGTGCTTGTCTACCGGGATGCCCCGTCCGTTGTCCTCGACGGTGATGGAGTTGTCCTCGTGGATAATGACGGTTATCCGGTCGCAATGACCAGCAAGGGCCTCGTCGATGGAGTTGTCCACCACCTCGTAGATGAGATGGTGCAACCCGTCCTCTCCGGTGTTACCTATGTACATGGACGGCCTTTTACGCACCGCCTCCAGGCCGTCGAGTACTTTGATCTGCTCCGCACCGTATGATGTATCTGTTAACTCACTCACGATATTCCTTTCTGCTAGAAGAGACAGCCGCGCACGCTCATTTTGACCGGTGCGGACATAAAATGGTAATTTATAATTTCATCGGCATGATGACGCTTAAAAAGCCCTTGTCCTCCTCCGAGGTTATCATACAGGGACTCTCCTGGGTTTTTATGCTGGCCGCGATGCGATCGCCCTCCATTACCTGCAAACTCTCGATAAAGTAGCGACAGTTGAATCCGAGCGACATGGGCTTGCCGGCATATTCGACCTGGAATTCATCCTTGGCCGAGCCGAAATCGGCATTCTGGGAACTGAGTACTATCTGATTTTCCTCAATATCCATCTTGATGGCATGGAACATATCCTCGGTGAAAAGGTTGATGCGCTTCAGGCTCTCGAGAAAGCGTAACCGGTCGATGTGGATGGTGTTGTCCTTGGACAGGGAGCCCAGCAGCACCTGAAAATCTGGAAAATCACCTTCCATCAATCGGATTATGAGTAGTGAATCCTCGTCCTTGAGAACCGCCTGCTTTTCTTCGATGCCAAAGAAAAACGAGTTTTTGTTTTCGCAGAACTTGCGTATTTCCTGTACGCCCCGGCGGGGGATGAGCGTCACCGGCTTGAGCCGAAGGTTATCGACGGCAGATTCCACTTCGCGACTCATAATGGTCAACCGGTGGCCGTCAGAGGTGACCAGTTTCAAATGCGTTTGTTCGTTTTCCGTCACCCTCTGCAGCAGGGCGGCGGTCAGGGTGAACATGTTTTCCTTGTCCTGGGCAATGGAAAATATTGTTTTATCGACCAGATCCGCCATGATGCCACTGTCCATGCTGACCATGGCTTCTTCGTCATAGACTGGGAACTGGGGAAATTCATCGGCTACCATGCCCGCCAATTTATACACACTCGGACCGGCGGTTATTTCCACCCAGTTGTTGTCCATCTCCTGGAAGGATACAACCGGTGAACCGGACTCCCTGGCCAATTCGAAGAGTTTTTTTGCTGGCAGGGTGAGAGCACCGGTTTCAAGGACTTCGGCGGGAACGCGCTGCTTCAGGCCAATTTCCAGATCTGTGCAGGTGAGAACAAGATGATCAGACCTTACCTCCATGAGCACGTTGGAGAGGATGGCCAGGGTTCCTTTTTTACTGGTTATGTTCTGTTGGGCGCTAATGGCCCGGAGCAGGTCCTCACGGCTTATATTGAAACGGAAGGGCATAATATCATTCCTTTTTTATATAAATATCTTATTGTTGCTTTTAAGGCTGTGAGTTTGTTGATTGAAGAGGTAAGCAATTGAAATAAAAATAAATTAGATGTTGATTGGGTTGTGGTTTCTTGGTTGGGTGATGGTGGAAAAGCAAGATCAGAGCGTACCTGGCATGTTTTCAACACCTGTTTGCACAGGGTTTTAACAATGTTTTTAAGAAGTTGTTCAGAGAATTATAATTACTCGAAAAAGGGTGAAAGAGCAAATAAAATTTATTCTTTTACTGGCAATATATAAATGAAAAAACAATTAGATAAATATCTACGGGAGGCCTGTTGGCAGGGATTGGATAAGGGGGTATTCAGCGCCGTGGCCGCGGCCGTCAGCCTGCACCAGGATGGGGTGTGGCAGCGCACCAGTTGGTGTGGGGGAAAGACACGACTGGACCGGTCCGGGGTTCAAGTGGAGCCGGGAACCCTCTTTGATCTAGCCTCTCTGACCAAGCCGCTTTGCACCACCTTGAGCGTGCTCCCTTTGCTGGCAAATGGTCGGCTGGACTGGCAGGATTCTATAGAGCGTCTTCTCCCAGGCCTCGATTGCACTGGGAAGGGGGATATCCGGCTCTGGCACCTTCTCAACCACTGTTCTGGCCTGCCTGCCTATTACCCTTATTATAAGGAATTGCCTGCCATTTGGTCGAAAAGCAGGAAGAATTGGATCCAGCAGCGTATTCTGGCCGAGCCGCTGTTACATGAACCTGGCGAGGAATGCCTCTACAGCGACCTGGGCTTTCTCCTCTTGGGAGCTGTCATCGAAAAACAGAGTGGTCAGTCGCTAGATGTTTGGTATGAAAGGAATATAATTAAACCGATTGGTCTTTCGGGAAATATAGGCTTTCTCCCCTTGGACAGAACTCTCTCCCGCGCGAGCGTACAAATTGCAGCTACCGAGGACTGTCAGTGGCGACACAAGGTCATGCAGGGAGAGGTCCATGACGAACACAGCTGGCTCCTGGGTGGCGTCGCGGGCCATGCCGGCCTGTTTGCCACTCTTGGCGGCGTGACCAGCCTGTGTGAATGTATTGTTGACCTGTGGCAGGACAGGGCCGTTCACCCGGCCATCCCTCAATCAGTACTCAGGCAGGCTCTGGAGCACCATCATTCGCGCAGCGACTGGGCGCTTGGCTTTGACCGGCCCTCGCCGGGCGCTTCGAGCAGCGGTAGATATTTTTCACCTCGCGCAGTCGGTCATCTGGGTTTCAGCGGAACGTCATTCTGGATGGACCCGGAACGGGATATACTCATCGTGCTCCTTACCAACAGGGTTCATCCCACCAGAACTAATGAAAAAATACGCCAATTCAGGCCATATTTTCACGACCACCTCATGCAGGGTGTTATATCCGCCAGAGTGGAAGAGAAAGAATAAAAAAAACCCTGCCATTTATGCAATGGCAGGGTCACCGCACCCGAAGGTGGGAAGATCAGAGACTTACCACCAGCAGACAGTTTTGTCGTTGGCAAAAATCTTCTGTACCAGAATATCGTAGTTGGGCTCGCCGAGGTACAGGCTGTACTCGTCAGCAACCCGGTCACGATTGAGGATATCCACCAGTTTCTTCACGTCCTCGGTGGGCTCCGATTTATAGACCTGCAGTATCTTCATGGTTTCGCTCATTAGATTCACCTCTTATTCGCCGCAAGCCGCGGGCGGCTCATGGGATTGCTTGGGAAGGCCATAGGGAATGATGAAATCGGCTTCCCGCATTGCCTCGCCAAGTTCCTCCAAGGAGATGTTGGCTATCTCGGTACCCTCCGGCAGATCGGTTGGCGCCTCTGCGCCGCAACTGTAGACCTGACCCTCCATGTCGGAGATCCAGGCGATGTTTTCGGCCATATAGGTCGACATACGCGGAAATTCGCCGTTCATGATCACCGGAAAGGAGTAATGGTTCTCCACGGCCAGGCCCAGACCGGAACGGATACCGTCGTTGTACACACGGTTGGCTATCAGAATGTAGACTTTCAATGATTCCATTGCCGCATCTCCTTACATGACGATATACTTGGCGCATTCATCGAGAATGGCGCCATGGAAGGCCTGGGTGCGCATCTGCTTGTCGATGAGGCCGCGGGGAACGTCTTTGACGTTGTCGAACCCTTCGCAGATGTAGCTGTCGGCGCAGATGGCTATGTCTTCAACGGCGCACAACTGGGTCAGTTCATAGAAGAGCGGGTTTTTGGTCAGGTGGATGGATTTGAAGGTAAAGAAGATCATGACCTTCTTACCGGCACGCACCGCTGCTTTGGTGATGCCGAGGATATGACGCATGTGCTGGGGGGAGGTAACAAAAATCCCGAGCTTGTTCGGATCGGCAGCCATTGGCTAGTTTCTCCTTCAGAAGAGTAGAGGTTATAGGGAATCAACCTTTTTTGATGAAAAAGCTGATATACCCTGACTCTTCCTTCTCGCCAAGATACTCATGACCGGCACGCTCGCACCAACCGGGGATGTCGTTCCTGGAGCCGGGATCGGTGCCCTGGATGTGCAGGATCTCGCCAGCCTTGATTTTGCCAATCTCTTTCTTGGTGCGGAGCAGCGGCATGGGACAGCTCAGGCCCCTCGCGTCCAGAACTGCGGCTACGGCCAGACCTTCGGGTGCAACTTTGAAGTCACTCATTGTTTTTCTCCTTAAAGAATACGTTGTGAACAAAAGACCCTTTTATACATGAAAAAAAGACAACTTAGTTTATAGAGGAAAGGGTGGGTTGTCAAGTTAGAAACAGACAGTCGAAAACACATGGAAAAACAGGAAAAAAACACAAAAACAACACCCTTGGAAAGAAAGCGGTCCAGGATCCATTTGCCCGCATCGCTTTTGTTGACAAACAGTTTTCTCGAAGGTATTTATGGTAAATTTGTTGCGAATTCTGCCTAGTTGTCATGACACGGCTGACTGAATAAACATTCATTTTATGGGAAAGGAGGCTTTTTGATGGAAGATATCAAGATCTTATGGCAGAAGCTCAAGGAGTTTGTCAAGGCGTTCTGCCAGGAGGAGTGGAACCCAACCCTCACCGGCATCATCGTCGCCCTGTTGAGTATCCTGATCATGGCCTGGTGGCGGCCCTGGGGTGCGGTGGGCGCATTCCGCAACTGGGGCGACTGGATGCTCTGGCATGCCGGCATCTACAACGGCGACCTGGCTGAGCTTGTTGGTTTTGTAGATGAGGACGGGGCTACAATTCTCACCAAATCCTTCCTTTTCAACACCGGATCGGTGATTGGTCTGGGATTCATCGGCGGCGCCTTCATCTCTGCCTGCCTCGGCGGCCAGTTCGCCCTGCGCTTCCCGCCGCTGCGCGAATATGTCAAAGCCATCGCAGCCGGCATCCTCATGGGCATCGGCGCGGCCCTTGCCGGCGGTTGCAACGTTGGCGGCATGTACAACGCCATCGGCAACCTGGCAGCCAACGGTTTCGCCATGTGGGTGGGCCTGGTGCCCGGCGTGCTCCTTGGCCTGTGGCTGCTGTATAAGGAGATGGAGCACATCAACTGGGGCGGCGGCGGTTCCTTCACCCTGGAAATTCCGAATTTCATTCAGTGGATTTTCGGCCTTGCCGGCCTGGCGGCGGTTGTCTGGTGCGCCAACTACTTTGCCAACTTCGACGGCGACGACTATGTTGACTACATTACCTCGCTCTCCGGTATCCTCCTGATAGCCGTCGCGCTTGGCTACACCATGCAGCGCGGCCGCTGGTGCATGATCCAGGGCTTCCGCGAGCCACATATGACCGGTGACTGCAAGATGGCCAAGTCCGTGGCCCTGTCCATCGTCATCGTCGCCGTTGGCGCCGCTATCCTCAAGTATGGCGTAGCCAACCGACTCGGCGGTGACCCCGTGCTCGATCCGATGAACTATGTCCGCGGCACCTTCGGCTGGGGTGGCGTGGTTGGCGGTTTTATTTTCGGCCTCGGCGCCATGTTTGCCGGCGGCTGCGGTTCCGGAACCCTGTGGCGCGTGGGCGAGGGCCAGATCAAGCTGTGGCTGGTCGTGCCCTTCTTCGCCATCTCCAACTCGCTGATGATAGCCCTGTTCTCCGCCTATCAGGTTGAAGAGAAAGGCTATCTCGGCAAGTACCTCTACCTTCCCGATGCCTTGGGCTACGGGCCGACCCTGGCCTTGGTCGCCGGGTTCTGTTTCCTCTGGTACCTGGTGGTCGCCTGGAACGAGGACTCCAACAAGTTGATCCTGCCGATGTAAGCAGATCGGTCATGCTGGTTGCAGGGCGATGTCCTTTCGGGATATCGCCCTTTTTTGTTTCCAGGCCAACTCGTTGCGGAGGATCAAATGGATGAGGCCCCTGAGCAAGCGCGGCAATGGTTGCGAAAGGAAATTCTCGCCGGACGCGACGCCATGCCTGTCGCGGATCGGCAGCGATTCAGCGCTCTGATTGCCGAATCGTTCCTCTGCCACCCTCTGGTTACAGTTGCGCGGAGTCTTTTCTTCTACTGCAGCTTTCGCAGTGAGGTGGAAACAAACCTGCTGATTTCCCGCTGCCTCCTGGCCGGCAAGGCGATCAGTGTGCCCCTGACCGTACCCGAACATAATCGCCTTGTCCCGGTTGGTATCACTCATCCTGAAGTTGATCTGGAATCGGGATATCAGGGTATCCCGGAGCCTAGACCCGTAGTGGCGAGACAGGGACGAATTGAGCCAGCCTCCATCGAGGTGGCCGTACTGCCTGGCTCGGTCTTCGATCGCAGCGGCAACCGTCTAGGTTATGGCGCAGGCTTCTACGACCGCTTTCTCGGCCTGGAAGCGCCGCAGGCCATCCGGATAGGCCTCGGCTTTTCCCTGCAGGTGGTCGAGCAACTACCTGCCCAGGCCCACGACATGTCCCTGGATCTGCTCATTACCGAGCGGGAAATCCTCACCTGGAGAAGATGAGATGCGCACAACAGCCGTCTATACCAGCCCCTGGTTCCTGGCCCACGACACCGGTCGCGGGCATGCCGAATCTTCCGAGCGGCTTCGGGACCTGTACCAAGAACTGAGCCGAACCGAAGTGGCTGCGAACCTTGTTTTCCCTGAATTCTCCCGGGCCACGAGCGCCGAAATTCAGCTCAACCACACCAGAGAGCATGTCCGCGCTATCGCCGCCACCGCTGATCACCAGGCATTTTATCTCGATGCCGACACCAGGACCTCGGCCGAGAGCAACGAGGCAGCTCTCCTGGCCGCCGGGGCGGTGATCGATGGCATTGGCAGGCTCGCCCGGGGAGAGATCGACAACGGCCTCTGCCTCGTCCGCCCGCCCGGACACCATGCCGAGCGCGACCAGGCCATGGGCTTCTGCCTGTTCAACAACGTCGCCATTGGCGCCCGGTGGGCAAAGAAGCACCTGGGGCTAGCTCGTGTTCTGATTCTTGATTGGGACCTGCATCACGGCAACGGCACCCAGCATGCCTTTTACCGCGACGACTCGGTGCTGTACTGCTCCATCCACCAGTACCCGTACTATCCCGGATCCGGGGCCTTGCCCGAATCGGGAGAGGGCAAGGGCCGTGGTTGCACGGTCAACATCCCCCTGTCTCCGGGCCACGGTGATCTGGAATACGCCCGACTGTGCAATGACCTGATTATACCGGTGACCCGCGCTTTCAAGCCGGAGTTGATTCTGGTTTCCTGCGGCTTTGACTGCATGGCAGGTGATCCCCTTGGGGCAATGCGGCTGACCCCGGCGGGGATTGCCTACATGACCAGGATCATGGTGGAGTTGGCGGCGGAACTCTGCAAGGGCAAACTGCTCCTCACCCTGGAGGGCGGGTATGATCTGGACAACATGCGCAGTGGGACGCTGGCTGCCTTGAGTGAACTGCGCGGCGGACCCCTTGCCGCCGATCATCCGGTGTTTCTCCAGCAAGAAGAGGCGGTGCGAATGCGCGCTTCGACCGCGACCAGTGGCAGCATCGAACAGGCCATGCACTGGGTCGGCAACTGGTGGCCCCCGAATCGGTGAGGTGCTTCGAAGGTATTGCAGCCCCAAAGATAAGGAAAATCGTGCCAACAGCGTTGAAGCGAAAATAATTGTTTGGTAAGTGGATCACTTTGTGCGAAACTAGAGGAGACGAGAGTACCGGCTTGAATGCCGGGACGAAGTCGTCCTGCCTCTGCCGATTTTTTCTCTTTGTACTACCGAGAGTGTATGGGTTCCAAAGTTCTCATTGCCGATGACGACTCGCTGGTGCGTCTGGCCATTGAAAAAATTCTCACCCTGTTCGGGCACAAGGTCACCGCCGTCCAATCCGGCCAGGAGGTGCTGAACCGGGTGTCGGACCTGTACGACGTCATTGTTCTTGACATCAACATGCCGGGTATGGACGGTTTCGAGACTCTGGAGCGGTTGAACCAAATGCACTGCGACATCCCGGTGCTCTTTCTCACTGGCGCTGGCAGCATGGATTACGCGGTTAAGGCAATCAATCTTGGGGCTTATGATTTTCTCACCAAGCCCATCGGCGACATCGAACTTTTTCATATCAAGATCAGGCGGGCCGCGGAAAAGCGTCACTTTGTCCGCCAGGAACAGGAATACAAAAAGACCCTGGAACACGACGTCCGGGAAAAGACCAAAGAACTGGCGGAGAAAAACCAGCTGCTCGAACGCTACAGCGACCATCTGGAAAACGCGACCGTGCAGATCATGCTCAGCCTGCAGACCGCCATGGAGGAAAAGGACGGCTACACCGCCGGCCACACCCGCCGGGTGACCGAGTACTGCCTCCAGCTCGGCGAGGCGGTGAGCCTCGACGGCGAGGAGTTGACTATTCTTCGCCGGGCGGCCCAGTTCCACGATATTGGCAAACTGGTCATAGATCTCTCCTGCATCCAGAAGCCGGGCCCCCTGAATGAAGAAGAGTGGGAGTTGATCAAAAAACACCCCGGTATCGGCGCCATCATCATCGAACCCCTCACCTTCCTCAGCCGGGAAAGGGAGATCATCCGCCACCACCACGAACGTCTCGATGGTTCAGGCTACCCCGACGGCATCGGCGGCTCCGATCTCGATACCCTGACCCGTATCATCACCATCGCCGACAGCTATGACGCCATGACCTCCCGCCGAAACTATCGGCGCAACCTCAACACCAGAGACGCAGTTGAGGAACTGCGCCGGTGCGGCGGCACCCAGTTCGATGTCGAGCTGGTTGAACTGTTCGCAGGGGTTGTTCTTTCCGGTGGTTCGCTGTATAAACAGTAGCTGCGGCTCTGGTTGGGCTGCGGTTCTGGTTGGGCTGCGGTTGTCTCCCCGTTTGCTTTCATTGCCATCGTTTCCTTGCCCTTGCTGCTGACATGAAAATCACCATAGAAGAAGTGCGTCGCGTCGCCGCCCTGGCCCGTCTGGAACTGTCCGAGGTTGAGGTGGAACGCATGACCGACCAGCTCGACGCCATCCTTTCCTACGTCGCCAAGCTCGACGAGCTCGAGACAACGGGCGTGGCTGTGACCACCCATCCCCAAGCTGTGGTCAACGCCTTCCGCGAGGATGAAGTCCGTCCATCCCTGCCCAGGGAACGGGCGCTTGCCAATGCTCCCGAACAGAATACGGAATCCTTTGTCGTTCCCCGCGTCATCGGCTGAGAGGCCGACCCCGTTCCCGTCAACCCCTGTATCGCCAATTCTATGGAACTGCATTCCCTGACCCTGAACGAGGCCCTGCGCCTGCTCGACACCGGGGCTACCAGCTCGGTGGCGCTTACCCAGTCGGTTCTGGCCAGAATTGACGCCGTTGAGGACAAGGTGCGGGCCTACCTCTCGCTTGACCACGAAGGCGCCCTGCGCCAGGCCGAACAGGCCGATTCTTTGCGCAAGAACGGTCAGGCCGGTGCGCTGTGCGGCCTGCCGCTGGCCGTCAAGGACGTGCTCTGCACTACGGCTCTGCCGACCACCTGCGGCTCCCGCATCCTGGAACACTTTGTCGCTCCGTACGACGCCACGGTCATTACCCGGCTGAAGGAGGCGGGCGCGGTGCTGCTGGGCAAGCTGGCCATGGACGAGTTTGCCATGGGATCGACCAGTGAGAACTGCGCCTTTCAGACTCCGCACAACCCCTGGAAGCTTGGCTATGTGGCCGGCGGCTCCAGCGGCGGTTCCGCCGCGGCCGTGGCCGCGGACGAGTGCTTCGCCTCGCTCGGGTCCGATACCGGAGGCTCAATCCGCCAGCCAGCCTCGCTCTGTGGCGCCGTCGGCCTCAAGCCCACGTATGGCAGGGTCTCTCGCTACGGTCTGGTGGCCTTTGCCTCCTCGCTGGACCAAATCGGTCCGCTGACCAAGGACGTCCACGACTGCGCCCTGATGATGAACGCCATCTGCGGCCACGACCCCAGGGATTCCACCTCCCTTGACCTGCCGGCCCCGGATTTCACGGCCGCATTGACAGACGGCCTCAAGGGGGTGCGGATCGGTCTGCCGCGCGAGTATTTCGGCGAGGGCGTGGATCCAGAGGTCGACCAGGTAATCCGCCAGGGAATAGCCATGCTCAAGGAGGCTGGTGCCGAGATCGTCGAGGTCACCCTGCCGCACACCGATTACTGCGTCGCGGTCTACTACCTGATCGCTCCGGCCGAGGCCAGCTCCAACCTGGCCCGCTTCGACGGGGTCCGCTACGGCTATCGCGACCGCACCGCCGGCACGCTGATCGAGATGTACAACCGCTCGCGTTCGCAGGGGTTTGGTGACGAGGTCAAGCGCCGCATCCTTATCGGCACCTACGCGCTCTCGGCCGGCTACTACGATGCCTACTACAAGAAGGCCTCGCAGGTGCGGACCCTGATCAAGGAAGATTTTGCCCGCGCCTTCACCAGCTGCGACCTGATGGTCTCGCCCGTGACCCCGACCCCGGCCTGGCCGATCGGCGACAAGGCTGGCGACCCGCTGGCCCTGTACCTCTCAGACATCCTCACCCTGTCGGCCAACTTGGCCGGCATCCCCGGAATGTCCGTGCCCTGCGGATTCAACGCCCAGGGACTGCCCATCGGCATGCAGCTCCAGGCCGCGCATCTCAATGAGGAGATGCTCCTGCGCGCCGCCCACAACCTCGAACAACGCGCCGGCGTTGCAGGAAAAAAACCGGTAATCGCCTGACCATGCAGCTTCCCGTACAGCCCCACATTGAAGCCATCGTGCCCTATCCACCGGGCAAACCCATGGACGAACTCGAGCGCGAGTACGGCGTCACCAACGCCATCAAGCTCGCCTCCAACGAGAACCCCTGGGGACCGTCGCCCCGGGCGGTCGAGGCGATTGCCGGCATGCTTGGCAGCCTGCACCGCTATCCGGACGGCGCCAGCTTCGCCCTTACCCGGGCCGTGGCTCGCTGGATTGGCGCCCAAGACAACGAGATCGTGCTCGGCAACGGCTCCAACGAGGTGATCGAGTTTCTGGTCAAGGCCTTTGTCGCCACTGGCGACGAGGTGATCACCAGCCACCCCTCGTTCTTGATGTACCAGAAGTTCGTCCAGGTGCGCGGCGGCGACAACATCGTCATCCCGCTTCAGGAGATGCGGCACGATCTGGCGGCGATAGCGGCTGCGGTCACCGACCGAACCCGGCTGATTTTCATCGACAACCCCAACAACCCGACCGGCTCCCTGATCGAGCGCGAGGCCTTCGACAGCTTCCTCCGCGGCCTGCCCCAGTCGGTGATCGTGGTGGTGGACGAAGCGTATGTGGATTTTGTAGACCCGGCCCATCGCATCGACATCCTCGGCTACATCAACCGGCCAGAGGGGATTCCGGCGGTGGTTTCCCTGCGCACCTTCTCCAAGGCCTTCGGCCTGGCTGGGCTGCGGGTGGGATTTGGCGTCATGCATCGCCAGGTCGCGGACCTCCTGCACCGGGTGCGGCAGCCGTTCAATATCAACCTGGTCGCCCAGGCAGGCGCCCAGGCCGCCCTCGACGACGTCGAGCACTACGGGCACACCCTGCGGGCGACCCGGGAAGGTATGGCCTGGCTGCACCGGGAACTGGAGGCGCTGGGCTGTCGACCTTATCCTTCGCACACCAATTTTTTCCTCATCGACGTATGCGGCGACGCCACCCGGCTGTTCGAGGCCATGCTCTACAAAGGGGTGATCGTACGTTCAATGAAGGCCTATGGCTACCCTGACTTCATCCGCATCACTGTGGGCACGGACGAGGAGAACCGGCGGTTCGTTACCGCCCTTGCCGAGTGCGTCAAGGATCTGGGCTATGTGTGAGCAGCAGCGGATCGTCACCATCGACGGTCCCTCGGGCGGCGGCAAGTCCACGGTTTCAAGGATCCTGGCGGCCCGGCTCGGGTTCACCTACCTGGACACCGGGGCCATGTACCGGGCCGTGGCCTACACCTGTCGTCAGCGGGCTATCGATCCCGGCGACGCCGGCAAACTGGAACAGATCCTTGCCGATATCCGCATCGAACTGTTACCTCCCGGTGAGGGTGGGGACGATGTCCGCGTGATAGTGGACGGTGTGGAGGTAGGCGGGCTACTGCGCAGTCCGGAGATGGGCATGCTGGCCTCGGCGGTTTCGGCGCAGCCACCGGTGCGCAGCCGCCTCACCCTGATGCAGCAGCGGATGGGCGAGGCCGGCGGGATCGTCGCCGAGGGCCGGGACACCGGCACCGTGGTCTTTCCCGGAGCGGCCTGGAAGTTTTTCCTCGACGCCAGCCCGGAGGTGCGGATGCGCCGGCGGGCGGCGCAGCTGCGAAGCAAGGGGGAGAGTGTTGATGAACAGCAACTGCTCGCCCAGATCATCCAGCGTGACCGGGACGACCGGGAACGGACCATCGCCCCCCTGATGGCCGCGTCCGACGCGATGGTGATCGATTCCACTGGCCGCACGGTCGCGGAGGTCATCGAACTGATGCACGCCCGCGTCCAGGCCCACCCCTGCCGCTGCTGAGCGAAAATCGGCGTGGAAAAGCAATCAGCACGGGAGTGACCCCGCGCCTCATCCTTCCTGATGAGCGCGCTCGTCGCAGTGTGAGAGCAACCCTCGGATGAATAAAAAAACCGGCAAGCCCCATAAAGGGCATGCCGGTTTTTTTGTGCCCGAAGTGGTGCGAGTCAGACTGCGGGTTCGATCTTCTCGCCGGCCATGAAGGCGCGCAGCGTCTTGCCCACCGTGCGCCCGAGTTCAACGCACTCGCCCAGCTTGGCGTGCTCGGGCACGTACTGTACCTTCAGGCCCGGGTGGCAGAGGGTGATGTCCATCTCTTTGAGCATTTCGTTCATCATCTTGACCGCCTCGCCCGACCAGCCGTAGGAGCCGAAGGTGGCGCCGATCTTGTTAGTGGGCCGCAGGCCCCGCATGTACATCAGGAAATCGGCCATCCGCGGCAGCATGCCGTTATTCAGGGTCGAGGAACCGAGCACCACCGCGCTGGCCTCGAGCACATCGGTCATGACGTCGCTGCGGTGATTCACCTGCAGGTCGAGCAGTTTGTACTCCACCCCTTCCTCATGCAGGCCTTCGGCGATGGCCTTGGCCATCATCCTGGTCGATTCCCACATGGTGTCGAAGATGATCAGCGCCTTGCCGTTGCCCTCGTGGTTGCACCAGCGTGAGTAGGCCTCGATGATTTTTCCCGGGTTGCTGCGCCAGACCACGCCGTGGTCCGGCGCCAGCATCTTGATGGGCAACTGCATCTCCTCCACCTTGGCCAGCAGCTTCTTCACCAGCGGCGAGTAGGGGGTGAGGATGTTGGCGTAGTATTTCGCCGCCTCATGCATCAGATTCTCCTGGCCGACCTCGTCGTCGAACCGCTCGCTGGTGGCCAGATGCTCGCCAAAGGCATCGCTGGTGAACAGGATCTGGTCCTCCTTGAGGTAGGTGAACATGGAATCAGGCCAGTGCAGCATCCGGGTTTCGAGGAAGCTCAGGGTCCGCTTGCCCAGGCTGATTTCCTCGCCCGGGGCGACCACATGGTAGGGCCAGTCCTTCTGGTGGAAATGCTGCAGCAGCGCCTTCTGGCCCATCTTGGAGCAGATGACCTTCTCCGGCTTGATGGCCTCGATCACCTCGGGCGCACAGCCTGAGTGGTCCATCTCCACGTGGTTGACCACCAGATAATCGATCTTTTCCGGATCGATGATGTTGCGGATGCGGTGCAGCAGTTCGCCCTTGTAGGGTTTCTTGACCGTATCGATGAGGGTGATCTTTTCGTCAATGATGAGAAAGGCGTTGTAGGTGGTGCCGGTAATCGAATAGCCGTGAAAATCACGGGTTATCCAATCGACGGCACCCACCCAGTAGACGTTGTCGGCAAGTTCGATAGTACGCATGGGTCAGGTTCTCCTGAAACGGTAGTTGGGGTTAGAAGGTGAGAATGGTGTAGCCCTGCCGGATGTATTCGGTCATGGCCGGGTGGCCGGCCAGTTCGCCGATGAGCGGTATCCCTTCCCGCTCGATCGCCTCCACCGCCTTCAGTTTGCTGGCACAGGCGCGGCAGGCCCCGAAAAAGAGCCCCTTTTCCCTGGCCTGACGGTAGAGGGTGTGGAGAAAGTGGCTCGGGTCAGCCATCAGCGCAACCAGGCGCACCGATTCGCCCTCAAGGACAATCTTGCCCTCCATGCCGGATTTTTCCATGTCCAGGCTATTGAGCAGCACGTGGATAAAACACAGGGGGTTGTCGCGAAAGGCATAAAAAACAATTTTATTCATGGGGGTTACCCGGATGGTGATGATTGGCGCTGGCGCTTAGGGACAAGACTCTCTGGCGCCCGACGGCTCTTCCCTGGAGCTGGCGGGGTGTGTGGCGCCGTCGGTCGCAGCCAAAAACAATCAGGCCGCACCAAGGGGCGGCCTGACGGGCATCAGCCCCCATCCGTCAGGGGCGGGGAGGCCGAGGGGTGGGTTCAGTCTTCTTCGAATTGATCCTTGCCGGCGCCGCAGACTGGGCAGACCCAGTCGTCAGGGATATCTTCAAAGGCGGTACCGGGGGCAATGCCGCTGTCCGGATCGCCAACCGCGGGATCATAGACGTAGCCACAGACAACACAGGTGTATTTCTTCATGGGATCTCCTGGAGCATGTATGGATCAGGCCTTCCACAACCCGTGCAGGTTGCAGTATTCGCGGGCGGTAACTGTACTGGCCTTGACGCAGAAGGTAGCCTCGGGGGCCTGGCCGGGTTTGAGATCGGCCCGGTAGACCTTGCCGTCGGCAATCAACTCGATGAACTCGATCCAGTGCTTCTCTTCCATGGGGTGCGGGACAGAGCCGACAGTAACCTTATAGCCGTCGGCCAACTTGGTGATCACCGGCACATGCTTTTCCTTGGCCGCGTCAACGGTGTTCTCGGTCATCAGGGCCATGGCCTGGCCGCAGCACACCAACTCGCCGGCTCCGACATGCAGGACCTCGACAATGTTTCCGCAGAGCGCGCACTTGTAGACTTCGTTCTTCTTGGTCATAGTATGTTCTCCTTGTGGATTAAAAGAATCTGTCGGCGGGAAACCGGACAGAGGACCCGCACCGGCAAAACACCCATAAAAGATAAACCATCTTGTGCCGGTGCGAAAGGGCGAATTACCGACCCGCCGGATTTTCACCGGCGGGCGCTGTGGCTGTTCAACCGTTATGTTTGGCCAGGTAATCGGCCACGCCGGTGGCGGTCGGGGTCATGGCCTCCTGGCCCTCGTTCCAGTTGGCAGGGCAGACATCGCCGTGCTTTTCATGGAACTGGAGGGCATCCACCATCCGCAGGGCTTCGTCGATGTTGCGGCCCAAGGGGAGATCGTTGACCACGGCGTGGCGGACAATGCCTTCCCTGTCGATCAGGAAGGTGCCGCGCAGGGCAATGCCGGCATCAAGCAGGATGCCGTAGTTGCGGGAGATCTGTTTGTCCAGGTCGGCCACAAGCGGATACTTGATGTGGCCGATGCCGCCTTGGTTGATCGGGGTGTTCTTCCAGGCCCAGTGGGAAAACTGGGAATCAATGGAGACGCCGATGATTTCGGTGTTCTTCTCCTTGAATTTGGGAAGCGCCCGGTCAAAGGCCAGGATCTCCGAGGGGCAGACAAAGGTGAAATCCAGGGGGTAGAAGAACAGGATGACATACTTGCCCTTGAAATCCGAGAGTTTGAAATCGGCTTTCATCGAGTTGTCAGGCATGACCGCCGTGGCGGTGAAATCAGGGGCCTGTTGCGTAACCAGGGTAGACATTACGAATCCTCCATGCTGGGTGGGTGTGGGTGGGAAAGGGTGAAGCAACCCCCGCTCCGGTTGTGCTTCGGCCGGAGCGGGGTGTCGGGAAGGGAGCTAGCCGAGGACGTTCTTACCCTCGTTGGTGATGCTGTACTTGCATCGAACCGGACTGGCCACATAGCCCTTGTTCTTGAGCGCGGTGATCTGGCAACTGACTTGCTTGGACTCCAGGCCAGTGGCGGCGGCCAATTCCTTGCTGCCGCAGGGCTCCTGGCTTTTGGCCAGGGCGTCGAGGACGCGGCGTTGCGCGTCGCTGAGCGCGGGGTTGCCGCAGGTGGCACATCCCATGGTAGTTCCTCCTTGTTGATCATTGGTTACAGGGTGGTGCTGACAGGCCGGACACAGGCCAAAGAACTCGATGCGGCAGCCGGTGATCCGGTACCCCCTTGATACCTCCGCCGTGGCGCTTGGCACGGCGAAATCCAAGGTCGGGAGGTTTTCCACCCGATGGCACCGGATGCAGAGAATATGATGGTGCTCGTGCAACTCACCGTCAAATCGTTTCTGCCGGCCGCTGGTCTCCATCTTTTTTATCAGGCCGCTTGCGGCAAGCTTGTCCAGATTGCGGTACACGGTCGCCAGACTGATCCGGGGCAGTGTTCTGCGAATGCGTTCGTAGAGTTCGTCCGCAGTGGGGTGCGTCAGATTGTGCCGCAATTCACGCAGGATAATATCCCGCTGATGGGTCATGCGCAGGTCTCGAGCCATGATCACCTGTCAAAAGAATTTCTCCTATGTGTAGGTAGTAACTATTCCCGTGTCAAGCCAGAAAATAATCACCCGGTGTGGCAGGACAGGCGAGCGGTGATTGGGGAATGGGAACCAGCAGGCAGGGGCGTTGGAACAAAGAAGGGGCAGACGACGTGGCGCCGTCTGCCCCTTGTCAAACCGGAGGTGCAAGGAATTTATTCGAGGATGAAGTCATCGCGCCGGTTGTGGGCGAAATCGTCCTCGCTCTGACCGGTGAACAGCGGTCGTTCCTCACCGTAGCTGAGGGTACGGATGCGGTTCTCCTCGACGCCGTACTCGATCAGGTAGGCCTTGGCGCTGGTGGCGCGGCGTTCGCCGAGGGCCAGGTTGTACTCGTTGGTGCCCCGGTCGTCGGTGTTGCCCTCGATGAGCACCCGTCTGGAGGGGTTGTTCTTCAGGTAGGCGCCATTGTGCTCCATGCTGGAAAGTTGGTCGCTGCGAATGGAGGAGGAGTCGAAATCGAAATAGATGGGTTTCATCTCGGGCGAAGAGCGGCCGTGTTCGCGCTTGTAGGCATCGCTCTGCTGGTCGCCGGCAAAGGAAAGGCCGCCGCCTTTTCCGGTGGAATCGAGCCCTTCCGTGCCTCCACCCAAGCCGCCGCCCATGCCTCCACCGGTTTCCTCGGTGATGTTGCCCATTCTGCCGGCGCTGTCGGAGGCTGAACCTTCCGGCATGTTGCCTGAGCCGGAATAGGGTGACACTTTTTTGGGGCTGCAGCCACCGGCAAACAGCAGGGTGCAACTCAAGGTGGCGGCAAGCAGGACACGGGCAAAGGGTATCATGGGTCGGCCTCTCAATCGAGTGGGAAGGGGTGCGTCAGTCGCGTACGGTTGATGATATACCGGCAAGGCCTTGAGAACGTCAAGAAAAACATGGGACGTAACTCCCCGGTCCCTTGCGATTCCCGTGCCTGCCGACAGCCTCCACCTTTTTCTTGCGACCCCGCGGCTTCAATGGTAGATGAAGGCTTTATCCTTCAATCCAACCACCTGAGAGGAGAGTATGATGAGAACCCTGCTTGCCGCCCTGCTGCTGTTGTGCGCCATGAGCCGCCCGACCCTGGCCGAAACCACCATTGTCTTCGCCACCGACGCCACCTGGCCCCCCATGGAGTTTGTCAATGAGCAGAAGCAGGTGGTCGGCTATGCCATGGATTTCATGGCTGCGGCCGGCAAGGAGGCCGGATTCAAACCGGTGTTCAAGAATACCGCCTGGGACGGCATCTTCGCAGGGTTGGCGGCCAAGAAATATGACGCCATCGTCAGTTCCGTCTCGATCACCGAGGAACGGAAAAAGGCTATGGATTTCAGTGAGCCGTACTTCACGGTCCGCCAGGCTCTGATTGTGAACAAGGCCTCCACGGCCAAAACCCTGGCCGACCTCAAGGGGCAGAAGGTGGGCGGCCAGATCGGCACCACCGGGTATTTCGCCATCAAGGCCGCCGAAGGGGTCGAGGCCAAGAGCTACGACGAGATCGGCCTGGCCATGGAAGACCTCAATGTCGGCCGCATTGCCGCAGTCGTCTGCGACGACCCGGTTGCAGCCAACTACGCTCTGGACAAGTACAAGGAGAAACTGAAAATCGCCGCCATCATCGAGACCGGCGAGGCCGAGAATTACGGCGTGGCCGTGAACAAGGGCAACAAGCAGGTGCTGGACATGGTCAACAAGGGCATCGCCGCGGTCAAGGCCAAGGGCCTGGACAAGGATCTGAAGAAAAAATGGATCGGCCAATGAGGTGCTGAAAAGCGTTTCCCACTGCCGGGCCGTTTGGCCCGGCTTTTTTTATCCGACCGTGACCCCTATGCCGGAACCTGAGATAACAAAAATTGAAGTCGGCGACGGCGCCGCCATCCCCAGTCCCGATGACCGTGGTCTGGTTTCCGCTTGGTGGATCGCCCTGCTCGGGGCCATTGGCCTGCTCATCGCCCTGCCGCTGATCAAGCCGGACCCCTACCTGCGGATCCTCAAGTTCGTGCCTGACGGCATCCTCATCACCTTCGAGGTGACGGTGCTGTCGATCTCGCTGGCCATCGTCATCGGTCTCTTGACAGGGCTTGGGCGCATCTCCCGCAACCGCTTCATCAACCTTGCCGCTTCGCTCTATGTCGAGGTGGTGCGGGGCATTCCGCTCCTGGTGCAGTTGTTTTACATCTACTACGCCCTGGGACGGTTTGTGCGGGTGCCGGATCTGGTGGCTGCGGTCATCGCCATGGCCTTCTGCTATGGCGCCTATATGGGCGAGGTCTTCCGCGCCGGCATCAAGTCCATCGACCACGGTCAGACCGAGGCCTCGCTGTCGCTGGGTTTCAACCACCGCCAGACCATGGCCTATGTCATTCTGCCCCAGGCCTGGCGGACTATCTTGCCGCCGGTGGGCAACGAGTTCATCGCCCTGCTCAAGGATACCTCGCTGGTGTCCATTCTCGCCGTGGCCGACATCCTCCGCCGTGGCCGGGAATACGCCTCGGAGAGCTTCAACTACTTTGAAACCTACACCATGATCGCCCTGATTTACCTGCTCATCACCCTTGTCCTGTCCAAGCTCATCAGCATCATGGAGTACCGGTTGAGCCACTATGAACGCCGCTGACCCGATCATCCGCCTGCACAAGATCAACAAGTCCTTCGGCACCTTCCGGGCGCTGACCAGTGTCAGCCTCACTATCGCGGCCGGCGAGAAGGTGGTCATTCTCGGCCCTTCGGGCTCGGGTAAATCGACCCTGCTGCGCACCATCAACCGCCTGGAGCCCATCGACTCCGGGACCATCACCATCGACGGCCGCAACCTCAACGACCCCGGCGAGGACATCAACCGCATCCGCATGGAAGTGGGTATGGTCTTCCAGAGCTTCAACCTCTTCCGCCACAAGACGGTGCTCGAGAACCTGACGCTCGCGCCGATCAAGCTCAAGGGCATGGCGCGCGGCCAGGCCGAGGCCCTGGCCATGGTCCTGCTCGACAAGGTGGGAATGGGCGACCGGGCCAGCCATTACCCGATTCAGCTGTCCGGCGGCCAGCAGCAGCGGGTGGCCATTGCCCGGGCCCTGGCCATGGAGCCGAAGATCATGCTTTTTGACGAGCCGACCTCGGCTCTGGATCCGGAGATGATCAACGAGGTCCTCGAGGTGATGGTGGCCCTGGCCCGGGAAGGGATGACCATGGCCGTGGTCACCCATGAGATGGGCTTTGCCCGCGAGGTGGCCGATCGGGTGATCTTCATGGACGCGGGCGCCATTGTCGAGGAGGGGACGCCGACTGATTTTTTCACTAGCCCGAAGACGCCCCGCGGCCAGCAGTTCCTCAAACAGATCCTTTGACGCCCCGAGTGGACTACAGGGGTTCCCATGATTGAAGGCTTGCTTGATATTCAATCCCATGAGGGCCAGGGGTACAAACCCCTGGTCGATTTCGCCAACTGGCGGGTGGCGATCCTCAATTACGATCCGGAGCTGCTGCCCGGGCGCCTGACGCGCATGCAGCGCCACAACCAGACCGACGAGGTCTTCTTGCTCCTGCACGGCCGCTGCATCCTGTTCGTGGGCGAGGGGACGGATTCGGTCGTCCGCATCCACGCCGAGGATCTGCGGCCCCACCATCTCTACAACGTACGCCAGGCTGTCTGGCACACCCACACCTTGAGTACCGACGCCAAGGTGCTGGTGGTCGAGAACCGCGACACCACCTATGACAACTCCCCCTTCACGCCCTTAAGCGACGCCCAGCAACAGCAGCTGATACGGCTGACCGGCGAGTTGTGGCAGGCGCCGCGGCCATAAGCCGGGGACCCGGACGCCGCCCCGCGGCCGGTCTTGTCAAGCAGGGGGGGATCGTGTATAGTTGGCTTCCAGCCAAACCGGGGATTTTCTTCCCGACCGCCCCTCTCTTTTTTTCCAGCACCAGCAAGGTAACGGCATGAAAGCTTCCCTGAGCAAAAAGACCAAGTTTATCTTCATCACCGGTGGCGTGCTCTCCTCGCTGGGCAAGGGGCTGTCCGCGGCCTCCATCGGCTCCCTGCTGGAGGCGCGCGGGCTGACCGTCACCTTCCAGAAGCTCGACCCTTACATCAATGTCGATCCCGGCACCATGAACCCCTTCCAGCACGGCGAGGTCTACGTCACCAACGACGGAGCCGAGACCGATCTGGATATGGGACACTACGAGCGCTTCACCGGCGCGGTCATGGGGCAAAAAAACAACTACACCTCCGGCCGCATTTACTACTCGGTGATCATGAAGGAGCGGCGGGGCGAGTACCTCGGCGGCACGGTGCAGGTGATCCCGCACATCACTGACGAGATAAAGGAGTCCATCCTCCAGCTTGACGGCTGCGCCGACGTGGCCCTGATCGAGATCGGCGGCACCGTCGGCGACATCGAGGGGCTGCCCTTCATCGAGGCCATCCGCCAGTTGCGCAGCGATCTCGGCCGGGAATACACCCTGTTCATCCACCTGACCCTGGTGCCCTACATCAAGTCCGCGGGCGAGGTCAAGACCAAACCGACCCAGCACTCGGTCAAGGAACTGCTGGCCTCGGGCATCCAGCCCGACATCCTGATCTGCCGCACCGAGACCCCGCTCAGCGACGAACTGAAACGGAAGATAGCCCTGTTCTGCAACGTCGAGGCCAACGCGGTCATCTCCGCCGTGGACGTGGATTCGATCTACGAGCTGCCGCTGAAGTTCTACAGCGAGGGCATCGACGCCCGCATCCTGGAGAAGCTGGGTATCTGGACCGGCGCACCCAACGTCGAACCCTGGGAACAGTTGGCGCGGAGGGTCAAGAACCCCAAGGGCACGGTGACCATCGGCATCACCGGCAAGTACGTCGACCTGAAGGAATCCTACAAGAGTCTGCACGAGGCCCTGATCCACGGCGGCATCGCCAACGACACCAAGGTGGCCCTGGAGTATATCAGCGCCGACAGCCTCGAGGATGGCGCCGATCTGGAAAAGCTCGACAACTGCGACGGCATCCTGGTTCCCGGCGGGTTCGGCAGCCGCGGTATGGAAGGCAAGATCAGCGCCGTCACGTATGCCCGCGAGCGCAAGATCCCCTTCTTCGGCATCTGCCTGGGCATGCAGCTGGCAGTGGTCGAGTTCGCCCGTACCATCGCCGGCATCGAGGGCGCGCACTCGGTCGAGTTCAATCTGGCCACGCCGAATCCGGTGATCTACCTGATGACCGAGTGGTTCGACTTTCGCACCGGCAAGATCGAGAAACGCGACCAGCAGTCGGACATGGGCGGCACCCTGCGGCTCGGGGCCTACCCCTGCACTCTCAAGGCCGGCACACTGGCGGCGACGGCCTACGGCCAGGAGACCATCAGCGAGCGGCACCGGCACCGCTACGAGTTCAACAACCTCTACCGGGAACGCCTGGAGGCAGCCGGCCTGATCGTCAGCGGCGCGTCTCCCGACGGCGCCCTGGTGGAGATCGTCGAGCTGGCCGATCACCCCTGGTTCCTCGGCTGCCAGTTTCACCCCGAATTCCAGTCCAAACCGATGAAACCGCACCCCCTGTTCCGCGAGTTCATCCGCGCGGCCATCTCCCACCGCAAGGGCGCCAAGGGCTGAAAGCATGCAGGTTGTCGAACTGAAATCCACCCCGGCGGGAACGATTACCATCGGTCCAGGCGCGCCGCTGTTGCTCATGGCCGGGCCCTGCGTGCTCGAGAGCGTCGATCTGGCCCGGGAAATCGCCAGGGAAATGCAGGCCATTACCGCCCGCCTGGGCATTTCCTATGTGTTTAAGGCCTCCTTCGACAAGGCCAACCGCACCTCGCTCAGCTCGTTTCGCGGCCCCGGCGCGGAGAAGGGGCTGCGCATCCTGGGGCGACTGCGGTCCGAAATCGGGGTGCCGGTGGTGTCGGACATCCACGAGCCAGGCCATGCCGACCTGGCTGCGGACAGCCTGGATATTATCCAGATCCCGGCCTTTCTCTGCCGCCAGACCGATCTGCTCACCGCCGCCGCCCGCACCGGAAAAGTGGTGAATGTGAAAAAGGGCCAGTTCGTTTCTCCCTGGGACATGGAGCACGCAGTTAACAAGGTGCGCGGGGCCGGCAACGAGCGACTGCTCCTGACTGAGCGCGGGGCCTGTTTCGGCTACAACAACCTGGTGGTGGACATGCGTTCCCTGCCGGTGATGCGCTCCTTCGGCTGTCCGGTGATCTACGACGCCACCCATTCGGTGCAGCTGCCGGGCGGCGCCGGCGGTTCCTCCGGCGGCCAGCGCGAGTACATCCCGCCGCTGTCCCGGGCAGC
>JBGSPP010000315.1:0-2550 GCA_041738515.1 Desulfobulbus sp. | reverse complement strand
CGACCCGGCCAACGGCCTCCACACCCTGCCTGCCCATTGGCACCTGGTGCTGGGCGGATTCGCCTTCGGCCTGGTGTTCATGGCCACGGACCCGGTCTCGGCGGCCCACACCCCCACCGGGCAATGGCTCTACGGCGGCCTGACCGGGGCGCTGGCCATCCTCATCCGGGTGGCCAACCCGGCCTTTCCCGAAGGGGTGATGCTGGCCATCCTCTTCGGCAACGTCTGCGCGCCGCTGTTTGATTATTTCGTCATCCAGGCCAACATCCGGCGAAGGAGGCTGCGGCATGGCTGAAGAATCCCTGGCCAGACCCTTTTACACCGTGCTGGTGCTGGCCCTGGTCTGCTCAGCCCTGGTGGCCGGGGCAGTGGTCGGCCTGCGGCCCCGGCAGGAAGCCAACCGCCAGTTGGACCGGCAGAAGAACATCCTGCGCGCCGCCGGCCTCTACCAGGGCAAGGGCGATGTGACCGAGCTGTTCAAGGCGGTCCGAACCCGTGTGGTCGATCTGGAGAGCGGCGAGTTTGTGCCCGAGGACCGCATCGACCCGAAGACCTACGACCAGCGCCGGGCGGCCCGCGAGACCGACGTCAGTCGTGCGCTGGCCAAGGGCGAGGATCTGGCCGGGCTGTCGCGGCGGGAGCGTTACTCCCTGGTCTATCTGGTGGAGCGGGACAAGCGCCTTGATCAGATCATCCTGCCGATCCGGGGCAAGGGGTTGTGGTCGACCATGTACGCCTATGTGGCCCTGGACGCCGACCTCAACACCATCCGCGGCATCAGCTTTTTCGAGCACGGCGAGACCCCCGGCCTGGGCGGCGAGGTCGAGAACAGCGACTGGCAGCAGGGCTGGCAGGGCAAGAAGATTTTCGCGAAGGACAAGAGCGTCGCCCTGCGGGTGATCAAGGGCAAGGCCGAGGGCGGCGAGACCGCGATCCACCAGATTGACGGCCTCAGCGGGGCCACCATGACCGGCGCGGGCGTCTCCAGCCTGCTGCGGTTCTGGTTCGGCGAACACGGCTTCCAGCCGTTTCTGACCCGCATGCGGCACAAGGGAGGACAGGATGGCTGACAGAGCCCGCGATCTGCTGCTGCGCTCGATCATCGAGCGCAACCCCATCGCCCTGCTGGTGCTGGGCATCTGCTCCGCTCTGGCGGTGACTTCGAAGATGCAGACCGCTCTGGTGATGGCCATCTGCGTCACCCTGGTGACGGCCTGCTCGAGCTTTGCCCTTTCCCTGGTGCGACACCGAATCCCGGGCAGCGTTCGCATTGGCCTGCAGATCACGGTGATCGCCACCCTGGTCATCCTGGTCGACCAGATCCTCAAAACCTTTTACTTCGACCTGGCCAAGCAGCTGTCGGTCTATGTCGGTCTGATCATCACCAACTGCATCGTCATGGGCCGGGCCGAGGGGTTTGCCATGGCCAACCCGCCGGGAAAGAGCTTCCTCGACGGCATCGGCAACGGCCTAGGCTACGCCTTCATCCTGATGACCGTGTCTTTTATCCGCGAGCTGCTCGGCTCGGGCTCGGTGTTCGGGTTCGAGATCCTCAAGCTGACCTCCAACGGCGGCTGGTACGTGCGCAACGGCCTGCTGCTCCTGCCGGTGAGCGCCTTCTTTCTCATCGCCCTGATCATCTGGCTGCTGCGGACCATCGATCCGGTGCAACAGGAGAACAAGTGATGGCCCATTATCTCGATCTCATCGTCCGCTCGCTGTTCATCGAGAACATGCCGCTCAGCTTTTTCCTCGGCATGTGCACCTTCCTGGCCATCTCCAAGAAAGTCAAAAGCGCCGTCGGTCTCGGCGGGGCGGTGCTCTTCCTTATGGCTATCACCGTGCCGGTGAACAACCTGATCCTGGGCCACCTGCTCAAGCCGGGCGCCCTGGCCTGGGCCGGCCAGCCCGACCTGGACCTGACCTACCTCGGCCTGCTGACCTACATCGGGCTGATCGCGGCCATCGTCCAGATCCTGGAAATGGTGCTCGACCAATATCTGCCGACCCTCTACGCCACCCTCGGAATCTTCCTGCCGCTGCTGACGGTCAACTGCGCCATCCTCGGCGGCACCCTGTTCATGGTCGAGCGCGACTATACCCTTGGCGAAAGCGTGGCCTACGGCATCGGCGCGGGCGGCGGCTTTTTCCTTGCCGTGGTGCTGCTGGCCGGCATCCGCGAAAAACTGGAGTACGCCGACCCGCCCGCTGGACTGCGCGGCCTGGGGATGACCTTTATCTGCGCCGGACTGATGGCCCTGGCCTTCATGGGACTGGGGGGATTCTAGCGATGACTGGCGCGAGGCGGTACGCAGGGACAACCCGAACCTGGTGGAGGCGGACATGACGGAGATTTTCGGTGCGGTCCTGACCTTTCTCGCCATCCAGATGGTGCTGGTCAGCCTGATCGTGACAGCCAAGCGGATGCTGACACCGCAGGGCGAGGTGGCTATCGAGGTCAACGGGGAAAAACGGCTGGTGGTCAAGCCCGGCGGCAAGCTGCTGGGCGCCCTGGCCGAGCAGGGCATCTTCTTGTCATCGGCATGCGGC
>JBGSPP010000296.1:0-9204 GCA_041738515.1 Desulfobulbus sp. | reverse complement strand
GACGATGAGCGCCGCCAGCAGCGGCCCGGCTGCGGTGCCGGCATTGCCGCCGAGCTGAAACACCGACTGGGCCAGGCCGTACTGCCCGGCTGAGGCCATGCGGGCCACGCGCGAGGATTCCGGGTGAAAAATGGATGAGCCCGTGCCGATCAGCCCGACCGCCAGCAGCAGCAGGCCGTAGTTGGGCACCACGGACAGGGCGAGTATGCCAAGGAAGGTGCAGCTCATGCCCAGGGCCAGGGCAAAGGGCTTGGGGTAGCGGTCGGTGTACAGCCCGACCAGCGGCTGAAACAGCGAGCCGCTCAGCTGGTAGGTGAGGGTGATCAGGCCGATCTGGGTGTAGCTGAGCTGGAAGCTCTCTTTCAATTGCGGGTAGATGGCCGGGATCAGCGACTGGAGCATGTCGTTGATGGCGTGCGCGAAACTGATCGCGAGCAGCACCTTCAGGCCGATGCGCTCGGGGCGGATGTTGTCCTGCAAAACTGGCTCTGCCATGATTGGCGGTTTCCTTGCTGAAAAAAGAACAACCCGGCGCCGGCCGGGTTGCAAACGATCACCTTGGGGCAGGGCAGGGGATCAGCGCGGCCCGACCTTGCCCGACTTTTTCGCTGGCAGGACCACGCTCGCTATGCGTTCAGCCGCAGCCCCGGGAAGGTGGGGATACTGCTCGCCAAGCCAGCCGACGATGTCGCCCTTCCGTAGCCTCGTTCCTTCCATTTCCGCATCGGCGAACAGGGCCTGCCAGCAGGCCAGGGCAATGGCCAGTTCCTCGCTGTGGCAGGGATGGTCCTTGGCATTGATCACCCCGTCTTCGCCGGTCTCCGTTGCCGGTGCATCCGCACTTGCGCCAGGCCGCTCGCCAGTTGCCATGCCCTGCTGCCGCTCAAACCGGGCCACTTCGTCCGGCCGGGCGAACAGGTTGGCCGGTTTGATCGCGAACATGCTGGCATCGCCCCACTCCTCGCCCACCGAGTTGGTCAGGGTCATCTCCCTCCCCTTGGCGTCGCGGCAGCGCAACTCAAGGACAATGATCATGCGGTCATTGCGCCCCTGCATCCGCGAAAGTTCCTCGGGCAGCGGTCGAACCGCTGTCTTGCGATAGAATTTGCCCGGCGGCAGGAAAGCGCCGGACTCGGTCTCGTCCTTGGCTCTGGGATGCAGGCTTACCTCGGAAAACTCGATCCACAGGGCCAGGCTGCCTGCGATGGCCAGGTCGAGCACCTGATCCATTTCCTTGCCCCAACGTTTGCACAACTCATCGATGAACAGTTTCCGATCTGGCTTGGCGGCCATATTTTCCTTTAAGTTATTGTTGAGATCAGTGATTGATGATACCGAATTCGTGTGATTGTGCAGCTGTTGCATCGGCAGCCTTTCTCACTCTTCGGTCTGCTGTTTGACTATCTGCACTCTGGCGGCAGCGCGGCGGTAACTGCCGCGACCCTTGCCGGCCCGGAACACCTGGCCCGGCCGGTTGGCCACCTGCAAGCGGATGCGGATCGGCGATTTTCGTGTGCGTGCCATGTTCCCCCTCCCGTGGTTGTGCCGTTGATGGTCCTGTGGCCAGGGTTGCGTGGGCCTGCAGTGCATGGCACAGCCCCACAACCGACCGGTTTCGCCGACAATATAGGGCTGGACCACGGGATAGCAACAAAAAACATCCGTTGCCGACCTGGCGCCGAGTACTCGCTTCGGTAAAGGTCCTGTTCGAGGCCGGCCAGCGGGTCCGGGTCAGGCAGATGGGTAGTCCCCGCATTTCGCCCGGCTGGGCTCATCACCCCTCGGCTCCATTGTCGCCATTCCCCCCGTAATGCGCCGCGATCCTCTGCGCCGTGGCTGCAATCTCGCTGGCCAGCGAGGCTGGCGCAAGCACCGTCGCCCCATCTCCCCAACTGAGAATCCACCGACGCAACTCCAGCACGTGATTGACGATGAGCGTAAGCACCAGCGAGCCGTCCGCCTGTTCCTCGATCCGCTGCGAAGGGTGCCATTGCCGTTCGCGAATATAGGCGGCGGCATCGCGAGCAAATCGGATCCGCACCTCGATGTCTTCCCGGCCCCAGTGCACCCCGAAATGACTGCCCGAGAGACGGCTGAAATCGAAATCCGGGGGGATGGCGAATTGCTCCCGGCCTTTGGTCGCCGCTGTCATCCGCGCCAGGCTGAAGGTGCGGATGGCGCCGCGCAAATGGCAAAGGCCGACCAGATACCAGTCGCCTTCGAAACGGACGCCGTGATAGGGATCGACCTGCCGTGACGCCGTCTGGCCACCGGGATTGCGATACTCGATCTCCAGGCGGGTGGAGGTGCGCAGGCAGTCGAATACAGTCTCCAGCACCCCGGGCAATATCACGGTGGAGTGGGACGGGAATACGGTGAATCGCGACTGGTCGGCCTCGGGACGGGCGGTGATCTTGTCCGGCAGGCTGTCCTCGATTTTGCGGAACACCGAGCAGAGACTTGCGTGAATGGGCGTGCCCTCGTACTGATTCAACAGCATCTCGGCCAGATAGACCGCAAACAGATCGCTTTCGCGCAGGTGGATGGCCGGCAGCTGGTACTGTTCTTCGGTGTAGTGGAAACCGCGCTCCCTGGCCACATAGGCGATGGGTGCGTCGAGTTCGTAGCGCATATAGTCGAGGTCGCGCTGAATTGTGCGCTCGCTGACCTCCCAACCCTCGGCCAGGTCGGCGCAACTGGGATAGCGCTTTTCGCGGATCATCCGGTCGATGTACTGCAGGCGGGCGTGCTGGGGCTTGTATTTGGCCATGGGCTGGAAAAAGAGGAAGAGGTGGGGGGCAACAAGTCGGGATTCCGTCATTTTAGGGAACAAAGCGACACAAATTCCAAACCAGCAGGTACCTTCTGGCTTTGTTGCGATGATGGCCTGGGGGGTGGACCCCTTTCCCATGAGCCACTAAAAAGTGACGAATAAAAATCTGGTCAGACACTATCTGTCTGACCACCCAAGGTACAGTGGAGGCAACAGCAAGATCAACCCTTTTCAAGGAGAGCAAGAAAATGGAATGCATCGTCGCCTATCTGCTGCTGGCCCTGTTCGTCGATATGGCCCTGGAACTTGTGCGCATGGAGGACGGCGAGGAGGAGGCCGTCTGGATCAAACGCCGACTGTGGACCGACACCCCCTATGACTGCGGCACCCGGGCAGTCTCGATCCTGGCTCCCCTGACCCATCAGACTGCGAGCCAGAACCGCAATCGATTCCGGCGACCGGGGGAGGGTAAAAAGCGAACAAGCGAACGGCTATGGCCGAGGCTTTCCTTTGTCCCGGTCGCAGTTTGCCAACTGCACACCGCCAACCCATCTCTGCCGGGGAAGTGAATAACGCCAATGCCTTCACGACACATGCACCGCGAAGACTGTCCGACAGTGCGGGGCAAGGAGGAACAGGTGCTGGAATGGCCGCAAGAATTATCGTAAAAATAATGTATTGAGCGTATTCACTTGTTGATGATTTTTCCATACACTTGAAAAAGTGTTGAGAAATGGGGTCAGGCGTAAAAGCCGCTCAAGGATACATCACATACCTTTCTCCAGTCGGTTTCGATCATGCCAATGTACTATGCCCACTCCACCGATAAAATGGACAAATCAGACTGGCAGCCACTTGCCGAACATTTGCGCAATGTCGCCGATCTGGCCCGAGACTTTGCCGCAGTCTTTGACGCTGCGCCATGGGGCCATGCAGGCGGCTGGGGCCATGATGCAGGCAAGGCTAAGATGAGGTTTATCCGCAGATTGGAGGGCAATCCGGCCAAGGAGGATCATGTCACCTTCGGGGGACGGCTGGTGCATAAACATGCCGGGCGATTAGGTCTTCTGCTTTCGTATGCCATCGTTGGTCATCATAGCGGCCTGCCCGATGGCGGAATGCAGGAACGACAGCTGCATTTTCGGCTAGAGCAGGGCGCGACGACGGAAGATGCCGAACGACTTCCCGAATGGCCAGCGCTAGGCGAACTGCAGCTGCCCTTTCTACTAGAGCAGAACACCACCATGTTCAGCTTGGCCTTTTTTACGCGCATGATTTTTTCGTGTCTGGTGGATGCCGATTTCTTGGATACCGAATGTTTTTGCTCGCCTGAAAAGGCGGCATGGCGCACTCTGGGGCAACAGGCGAATTTTCCAGCCTTGCATGCTGCGTTACGCGCTTGTATCGCCGACAAGGAAGCCGCTGCCACGCCGGGCAAGGTTAATACATTGCGCAAGAACATCGTCCGACAATGCCGAGCCATGGCCAGCTTGCCTCAGGGATTTTTTTCTCTTACCGTGCCCACTGGCGGCGGTAAGACCTTGTCATCGCTAACCTTTGCGTTGGATCACGCCGGCCGGCATGGCCTCCGGCGCGTCATCTACGCCATCCCCTTTACCTCCATCATTGAGCAGAACGCCCAAGTATTCCAGGAGGCACTTGGGGAAGCAAACGTGCTGGAGCATCACTGCAACTACCGGGAACGCGATCAGGACGAACACGCCGCCTACAACAAATGGCGCGGACTGGCGACGGAAAATTGGGACGCCCCGGTGGTGGTGACCACTAATGTGCAATTTTTCGAATCGTTATTCAGCAATATGACTTCCAGATGCCGCAAACTGCACAACATAGCCGCAAGCGTCATCGTCTTGGATGAAGCCCAGGCTATCCCCACGGAATATTTAGAGCCCTGTTTGGCGGCGTTGAAAGAACTGGTCGCCCACTACAGATGCACGGTCGTGCTGTGCACCGCCACCCAGCCCGCGCTGGATGACGCCAGTCTGCTCCGTTCGGCGCTACCCAGTATTCGAGAAATTATTGATGAACCAGAGCAGCTCTATGCCGAGCTGAAACGAGTGCGGGTTGATTTTGTGGGCAAGCTAAGCAATGTCGAATTGGCTGGGCGGTTGGATGACCACCAGCAGGCCATGACCATTGTTTCAACTAAAAAACAGGCGCAAGAGGTGTTTTCCGGGATGGCCGAACAGGAAGGGGCCTTCCATCTTTCCACCAACCTGTACCCAGCCCACCGACTGCGGGTGCTGAAGACGATCCGACAGCGACTGCTTGATGGCTTGCCCTGCCGAGTGGTGGCTACTTCGCTGGTCGAGGCGGGGGTTGATGTGGATTTTCCTGTAATCTACCGGGCCATGGCCGGGCTGGATTCCCTTGCCCAGGCCGCCGGTCGTTGCAACCGTGAGGGCCGCTCCGACTTTGGTCAGGTCTACGTGTATGAGCCAGAAACTCTGCCGAACATGCCCTGGTTGCAGCGGCGGATTTCACGAACCAGGGAGACCTTGCGTTCGCTGTCCGGCGAGGACTGCCTGGGCCTGGTTGCCATGCGCCGCTATTTTGAATTGCTCTACGATGTGGAATCCCTGGACGCCAAGGATATTGTCAAAAGGCTTAATCCGAAACCGCATCGGGAGTTTATTCTACCCTTCCGGGAGGTGGCCAGGGATTTCAGGATGATCGAAGAAGACGGAACCGGAGTGATCATGCCAGGGATGCCGCAAGATCGAGAGATAATCCATGCCTTGGTCAAGCAATTGCGGGAAGATCGCTTTCAGCACATGGCTCGCAGAAAATTACAACACTACGCGGTGACGGTACGGAGTTCGGTGCTCAATCAATTGCTTCGTACCGGTGCGGTGGAAATGATTCACGATCTGTACCCGGTCCTGCACAACACCGCCGCCTATGATGCGCACATAGGTTTTCGGGCCGATATGACCGAGTTGTGGGAGCCGGAGATTTTGGTCCAATGAAATCAAGCGGGCTAAAGATTCCACCGGTCCTGCACGCTCGTTCAAGGATTATGATGTGAATGTCGGTATAATGCCTGACGGGGTGGCATTGCAAGAAAAATTGTAGACAATTCAGAAGGAAAGGAGCGTGCTCAATGGATACATCGTTCCCTCGGCAGCAGTCTGATTCAAGCCCCTCCGCCATCATCCTCTATCAAACCGCAGACGGACAAACCTCTTTGGATGTCCGGCTTCAGGAGGAAACCGTTTGGCTTTCACTGACCCAAATGGCCGAGTTGTTTGACCGGGATAAATCGGTTGTTTCCAGGCATCTCGGGAACTTTTTTCGGGAAGGGGAAAATGGCCAGGGCGGCAGTTGTTGCAAAAAATGCAACAACTGCCGCAGATGGCAAGACCTACCAAGTTGAGTATTTCAGCCTGGATGCGATTCTCTCCGTTGGCTACCGGGTCAACTCCAAGCGCGGCACTCAGTTCCGTATCTGGGCTTCTTCGATGCTGAAGGAGTATCTGGTCAGGGGTTATGCCCTCAACCAGCGGCGGTTGGCGGAGTAGGGGGTGGCCGAACTGCGCGGGGTGTTGGATCTTTTGGCTGCTACCCTGGAGCAAAACCAACTCACCGGTGCAACCGGCATGGCGGTGGTGGACTTGGTGCGGCGGTATGGGCTCAGTTGGCAACTCTTGCTTCAGTACGATGAAGACCGAATGCCCCTGCCCGCCACTTTGCGGCGTGGGGAGTCCGTGCTTTTCGACCTGGTGGTTGTGCGCCGGGGTATCTCCTGCCTAAGGGAAGAACTGGCGACCAGAGGCGAGGCCACCGACCTCTTCGGTCGGGAGCGCGCGAGAATTTGGCCGGCATCCTCGGCGCCATCCATCAGACCTTCGGCGGAGAGGATCTCTACCCCAGCATCGAGGAAAAAGCGGCGCACCTGCTCTACTTTGTGATAAAGGATCACCCCTTCAGCGATGGCAACAAGCGTATCGGCTCCTTTCTTTTTCTTCTCTATCTCCAGGAATGCGGCCTTCTTGATGCGGTCCGGTTCGACAACAAGGCGCTGGTGGCTTTGGCCCTGCTGGTGGCCGCCTCCGACCCGAGCCAGAAAAATGTGCTCATCCGGCTGGTCATTCATCTGCTTGCTGATTCAACCCAGTCCAATGGGGAAAAGGCGCATGACTGAGCGCATCCTGGAACAATCCGGTCAGGAATCGTCATTGCCGGGGGGATATGACGAAGACGACTTGGTAATGATCTCCGCCCTGCAGCATTTCCTGTTCTGCCCCCGCCAGTGCGCTCTGATCCACATCGAGCAGGTTTGGGCGGAAAATCGGCTGACCGCCGAAGGCCGCATCCTCCATGAGCGGGTGCACACCGGCGGCCGCGAGTCGCGCCGAACGCTGCGCATAGAATACGATGTGCCCATCCGTTCGCTGCGCCTGGGACTGATCGGCCGGGCCGATATCGTTGAGTTTCATCTCCAGGACAATGGCGGCTGGCTGCCACTGCCGGTGGAATACAAACGTGGACGACCCAATAAGGACGATTCCGACCGGGTTCAGCTCTGCGCCCAAGCCCTCTGCCTGGAAGAGATGCTTGATTGCGTGGTGCCAACGGGAGCGCTCTACTACGGCGAGAAGCGCAGGCGTTTCGAGGTGGCTTTTGATCAACCACTGCGCGAGGCGGTCGAACAGGCGGCGCGCGAGGTCCATTCCCTGCTGGCTGCAGGCGCGACCCCACCGCCTCGGTATGACGCCCGCTGTGAGAATTGTTCGTTGCTCGATCTCTGCCTGCCCACGGTGGCCACGCGCAAGCAGGTGATCCGCTATCTCCGCGCCATGGTGCAATCATGATAAAGCATCTCAACACCCTCTTTGTCAGCACCCAGGGCGCCTATCTAGCCAAGGACGGTGAAACCGTAGCGGTGCGCATCGACGGTGAGGTTGCCCTTCGGGTGCCGCTCCACACTCTCGACTCCATCGTCTGTTTCGGCAACGTTGGCTGCAGTCCTTTTCTGCTCGGCTTTTGCGGTGAGCGCGGTGTTGGTCTGAGTTTTCTCACCGAGCACGGCCGCTTTCTCGCCCGGGTGCAGGGACCGGTTTCCGGTAACGTACTCTTGCGCCGCGAACAGTACCGCCAGGCCGACGATCCGGATTTCTCAGCCCAGGTGGCAGCATCCTGCGTGCTCGGCAAGGTGGCTAATTGCCGCACCGTGCTGCTGCGGGCCATGCGCGATCATGGCGACAAGCTCGATTCCCCGGCCCTGGAAGAGGCGTGCGTCCATCTGGCCGCGTCCATCCGGCGCTTGCAGGAGGGCTTGTCCCTCGATGCGGTGCGCGGCGTTGAGGGTGATGCGGCCCGGGTCTATTTTGCGGCCTTTGATCATCTTATCGTCCGCGACAAGGAGCATTTCTTTCTGCGTCAGCGCAGCCGCCGGCCGCCGCTTGACCGCATCAACTGTCTGCTCTCGTTTCTCTATACCCTGGTGCTGCACGATATCCGATCGGCCCTGGAATCGGTTGGGCTCGACCCGGCGGTGGGCTATCTGCACCGTGACCGGCCGGGCAGGGCAGGACTTGCGCTTGATTTGATGGAGGAGTTCCGCCCTTTGGCCGACCGGCTGGCCCTGTCGCTGGTGAACCTCGGCCAACTGCAGTGCGGCGATTTTACGATCAGCGACGGTGGCGCGGTGCGGATGAGCGACGCTGCCCGTAAAACCTTGCTGGTGGCCTATCAAAAGCGTAAGCAGGAGGAGATTACGCATCCGTTTTTAGAAGAACGAATGTCGTTGGGCCTTTTCCACCACTCCCAGGTGCTGTTGTTCGCCCGTTACCTTCGTGGCGAGTTGGACGGCTATCCGCCGGTGATCTTGAAATGACGAAGGTGCTGCCATGATGGTTTTGGTGAGCTATGACGTGCGTACCAGCGATCCCGGCGGCGCCAAGCGGCTGCGGCGGGCGGCGAAGATCTGCCGCAATTTCGGCCAGCGGGTGCAGTTTTCGGTGTTTGAGTGCTTGGTCGATCCCGCCCAGTGGGCCAGATTGCGGCAGCAATTGATCGACGAGATCGATGAGGAGGCTGACAGCCTGCGCTTCTATTTCCTTGGCGCCCACTGGCGCAACCGGGTGGAGCATGTTGGCGCCAAGGCGGTGCTGGACCCAGAGGGGCCGTTGATTATTTGAGGTGATAGTTGAAAAATGCCGTCATGCCGGCGTAGGCTAGCATCCGGAACTTTGGTTCTACTGGTCACCCCCCCCTGCCCGGGAGAGACGAAAAAACAGATATTCAAGGGAGTTTTAAGGCGATATTCGCCGGCTGTTCTAACCAGAACCTGGAAACGAGGCATCGCGCAGCGTGGAGAAGATGCAAGGCGCGAGTAATTGACAAACTGTTCCGCGAACCCCTCGCGGCCAGCGCAAGTGGGCAGGTTCGCGATGCTTGCGGCCTCT
>JBGSPP010000244.1:0-20928 GCA_041738515.1 Desulfobulbus sp. | reverse complement strand
CGTGTGCAGCACGGGCAGGACACCGGAGCGGACCGGATCGCCTGGCGTCCAGTCAACGATGGCAAGACGCAGGCCAAGCAGTTCCGCTGCCCGGCGGAGCATGCCGGCATCGCCGACCACGATGGCATGAGCCGCAGCGGCAAACGCTTCCCGCGCCCAGAGCCGGCAGATGATCTCCGGCCCGATGCCCGCAGGGCAGCCCATGGTCACGGCCAGGGGCGCCGGGGTGTTGTCAGGATGCTTACTCATGGTCCCTGCTCCTTTACTCGCACGCGTCAAAGGCGTTGCGGATGTGTTCCACCTGCGCGGACTGGTTGCCCCGATCCAGGAGGATCGCGATGACATCGAAACGGGCAGCGGCATCGGCCAGTCCGTGGGACTGGAGATAATCCTGGGCAATCCGGGAAAGCTGGCGCTGCTTTCGCGGATCGACCGCCTCCAGCGGGGTGCCGAAGGCCATAGATCGCCTGGTCTTGACCTCGATGAACACGATCGTCCGTCCGTCCCGGGCGATGATGTCGACCTCACCGAAAGGCTTGCGGTAGTTGGTGGCCAGAACCTCGTACCGCAGCCCTGCCAGGTGCCGCACGGCCATGGCCTCACCCTGACGACCGGTGTCAGCGGAGGCCGTGGCGGTCTTGCGCAATACCGCCACGCCGACCTACCTCGCCTCGTCGCCGGTCCAGAGTCCAGCCTGGACCGGCAACGGTTCATCGCTGGCCAGGAATTCGCGCACGCCACGAAAAGTTCGGCGATGGATCGGGCAGGGGCCATTGCGCTCGATGGCCTGCCGGTGGGCCCTGGTGGGATAGCCCTGATGGCAGTGGAACTCGTACTGGGGATAGAGCTGATGGTACTCGGCCATCACCCGGTCCCGCGTCACCTTGGCGATGATCGAGGCCGCGGCAATGGAGGCGCTGCGTCGTTCCCCCTTGATCAGGGTTGTCTGCGCAATCGGCGCCGGCGCTGGAAACTTGCCGTCAACAAGCAGGTGGTCGGGAGGTGTTTGGCCATTTTGTTCCGTGCAGACGTCGAGCGCCCGACGCATGGCCAGCAGGGAAGCCTGAAGAATGTTGAGTTGCTCGATCTCGCGGGGGTCGGCGCTGCCGACGCCAATGATTGCGGCGTTTTCGTGCAGCAGGGCGAACAGTTCCTCGCGCCGGCGGGCAGAGAGCAGTTTGGAATCCTGGAAGAGATGGTACCGACAGTCGCGGGGCAGGATCACGCAGGCCGCAACCACCGGACCGGCCAACGGGCCGCGGCCGGCTTCGTCAAGACCGGCGACAAGGGCACAGCCCCGGGCATGCAGGCCGCGCTCGAACTGAAAGGTGTCGGCCTGGTCAAAGGGGATGGCGCCAGCACGGCGGCCTCCAATTGCGGCGGTCATGGCGACCATTGATCAAGGTCTGCGACGCCGGGACAACAAGAGGCCACAGCCGCGCCCTGAACAGACCACGGGCATCCGGCCGCGCCAGCGACCCACGGATGCCCGTTTGCGATCATGCTTCCGCCTGTCTGCCACCGGAAATTGCCCCGACAGCGGACAGGCCGGACCGGATCAGATAATGCCGCGCTCACGGATGCGTGCAGCCTTGCCACGGCGCTCGCGCAGGTAGAACAGACGGGAGCGGCGAACACGGCCGGCGGTCACCAATTCCACCTTCTCGATACGCGGCGAATGCGTGGCAAAAGTCTTCTCCACACCAACGCCATGGGAAATCTTGCGCACCGTAAAGGTGGCGTCCATGGCGCCGCGTTTCCGTTTGATGACCACGCCCTGGAAGATCTGAACGCGCTCCTTGTTGCCTTCAATGATCCGGATATGCACCTTGACGGTGTCGCCGGGCCGGAAATCCGGCATGTCAAAACGCATCTGCTCCAGATCAATCTTGTCGATGAGATTCATGCTTGTCTGTTTTCGAGGCAGGTCGCGGTCCACTGCGTCGTGCTCCCGAAGGATGCCTCCAAATCATCCTGAATAAAAAGAACGTTACTCCGTAGTCATTACCGTGCAATCAACAACAAACGCAGCCGCGCCCCCTGCGGGGCGGGTGACGTGTGCAAACACCATTCTGTGCTCAGGTGTCTGCGAGGCCGAGCAGCCTGTCCAGCATGATCGAGGCCGCCGACCGGACCGAGAGATGGTTAAATCCGGTGCAGCCGCGAATCGGCGGCAACACGCCGTCCACCCCGGCCATAACCTCGGGCGCCAGGCCCCAGGCGGTGCCGAGCAAGAGGAGCAGGGGCTGCCCCTGCCCTATCCGCTCCCGTGCCTGGACCCAGCTGACCGTATTCGCCTGTTCCCTGGCGCAGGTGGCAAGAACCAAGGGCCTGCGGCCATGGATGGCTTCCGCGCCGGCTACGGCCTCCTCGAGGGTGGCGCGGATGGCGATGCCGGACAGCGCCCGCCGCCGGTCTGGATTGACCTGGCCGCCGTAACCCTGTGTCCAGTGCGCCACGATCTCGCCGGCCAGTTCCTGCTGCTCGCGAAAGGGCGTCACCACCCAGTAGGTAGTGCAACCGTAAGTGGCGCAGGCCCTGGCAATATCGTGCAGATCGAGGTTGGTAACGGCCGATCCGATGGTCTCGCCGTTGCGGTTGACCACCGGATAATGCACCAAGGCGACGTCAACCTGCGGCCCGCGATAGTGTTCCCTGTTCCTCGACAATGGCTTCTATCCTGGCCCAGAGCCCTTCCCGCTTGAGCAGTTTGGTTTCCGCAGGCGTGAATCGAACCTCCGCCAGCAACTCTGGCCGCCGGGCCATGGTAATCCGCACCGATTCAAGGAACCGGTACGCCGTTATGGCGGCGTGATCTCCGGAAAGCAGCACCTCGGGCGCGGCCATCCCCTCAAACTCCCTCGGCCGGGTGTAGTGGCCATGCTTGAGCAGGCCACGGCTGAAAGTATCCTGGGTCGCCGAATCCTCACAGCCGAGCACGCCCGGCAGCAACCGGGTCACCGCGTCCATCACCACCAGAGCGGCCAGTTCGCCGCCGGTGAGGATGTAGTCGCCGATGCTCAGTTCCTCGTCCACGTACCGCTCGCGGAACCGTTCGTCCACCCCTTCGTACCGGCCGCAGACCAGCACCAGCCTGTTGTATCCGGCCAGTCGCACAGCAGTCTGCTGGGTGAAGGTCTCGCCTCTGGGGGAGAGCAGGATCACCCGGGCACCGGTCTCTTCGTACGCACCGGTTGCCCGCAGGCAGGCGACGAGCGGTTCGGGCTTCATCACCATCCCTTCGCCGCCGCCAAAGGGTCGGTCATCGGTCATGCGATGTTTATCAAGGGCGTAGTCGCGAATATTGTGGATCCCGACCCGAATCCTGCCCTCGTTCGCCGCCCGCCGCACGATTCCTTCCGCCAGCGGCGAGACAAAGAAATCGGGGAATATGGTCAATATGTCAAACAGCATGGGCAGCCTGCGCCGCCTCAGCCGTTGATCTCGAGAAGTCCGGGCGGCAGGTCCAGCACCACCCGTTCCTCGCCGATTTCGCGTATGAATTCCCGTACTGCCGGCGCCAGCACCTCATCGGCGCCGTTGCGGATCACCAGGATATCCTGTCCTCCAGCGCCAATGATCGCGGTCACTGTGCCCAGCGCCTGACCGTCGGTAGTCTCGGCTTGTTTGCCGATCAGAGTGTGGAGGTAATACTCGCCCTCGCCTGCCGGCGGCAGATCGGTGACCGACAGCCACACCATCTGGCCGACGAGTCGCTCGGCTCCGTCCCGGTCCGTGCAGCCGGTGAGCCGCAAGATCACCGAAGCGCCGCTGACCCTGCCCAGCTCGCAGGTATGGGGCATCAGCGTTGCTTCCTCTTCCCAACCCAGATAGAGTTGCCGGTAGCCTGTGAGGCTGTCCGGGGACTGGGTGAAGGGCCGGACCTTGACCTCGCCCCGCAACCCGTGCGCCTTGAGTACAACACCGGCGACAACAAAGCCCTTCGGTTCCCGGATGCGCCCGGAATCCACTGGTTTTATTCCACTATTTCCAGGCGGGTCCGCTTGCCGTAGCCGGTTTCGGCTGCGGCAAGCACCGCCCGCATTGCCCGGGCGGTCCGCCCCTGCTTGCCGATCACCTTGCCCAGGTCGCCTTGGGCGACCCGCAACTCGATGACGACCTGCTCGTCGTCCTCCTGCAGACTGACCGCGATCCCCTCGGGGTGATCGACCAGCCGGGAGGCGATGAACTCGATCAGCTCTTTCATTTAGTTGGCCGAGGCCGCCCCGGCAAACTTGCGGATCAGGCTCTCTACGGTTTCGGTCGGCTTGGCACCGCGTTTCATCCAGGCATCGAGCTTCTCGTTGTCGATGGTGACCGCAGCAGGATTCTTCATCGGATCGTAGGTGCCGAGGATATCAAGGAACTTGCCATCGCGGGGCGCCTCGCTGTCGGCGACGACGATACGATAGAAGGGCTCTTTTTTGCGGCCTTTTCTCGTTAAACGGATACGAACTGCCATTGTCTGTTTTCCTCCTGTGAACGTATGAAATCCATGCCGCGAATCGCGTCCATGAATTGAATAAGGTACGGCCATCGAGCGCGGGCGCTCTACCTGGTCAGCCCCTTGGGCAGCTTGCGGCGCTTGCCGCCGCTCATGATGCCCTTGCCTTTCAGGTTTTTCATCATTTTCAGCATCATGGTGTAGCTTTTCAGCACCCGGTTGACCTCGTTAACCGAGGTGCCCGAACCGCTGGCGATCCGCACCCGCCGACTGGCGTTGATAATCAGATAGTTGCGGCGCTCTTTCAGGGTCATGGAGCGGATGATAGCCTCGGTCTTGACCAGTTCCTTCTGATCCGGTTTGGGGGCTTCCTTCAGCTGCTTGAGCTTGCTGATACCCGGGATCATGTCCATGAGCTGTTCCAGGGTGCCCATTTTCTTGATCTGCTGGATCTGGTCGAGGAAGTCCTCCAGGGTGAAGGCGTTCTTCTGGATCTTGCGGGCCAGTTTCTCGGCTTCCTTCTGATCGACGACCGCCTCGGCCCGCTCGATCAGGGAGAGCACGTCACCCATGCCGAGAATGCGCGAAGCGGCACGGTCGGGATGGAAGATCTCCAGGGCCTCGACCGATTCGCCTACGCCGACGAACTTGATCGGCTTGCCGGTCACCTTCTTGACCGAAAGGGCCGCGCCGCCGCGCGCGTCGCCCTCCATCTTGGTCAGGATGACGCCGGTGATCTCCAGGTCGGCGTTGAACTTTTCGGCCACGGTCACCGCGTCCTGCCCGGTCATGGCGTCGGCGACGAACAGGACCTCGCTCAGGTGGACGGTGCGGCTGATCTCGCGCAGCTCGGCCATGAGGGCGTCGTCCACATGGAGACGGCCGGCGGTATCGATGATGACCGTGTCGCAGTCGCCCGCTGCGGCCTGGGCCACGGCCAGACGGGCGATGTCCACCGGTTTCTGCTCAGTGGTCGAGGCAAAGACCGTCACCCCAATCTGCTCGCCGAGCACATGCAACTGTTCGATGGCCGCCGGCCGGTAGACGTCTGCCGGAACCAGGAGCGGGACACGTCCCTTTTCCTTCAGTTGTTTCGCGAGTTTGGCGGCAGTGGTGGTCTTGCCTGAACCCTGCAGGCCAGCGAGCATGATCACCGCCGGCTGGCGACCGTCGAGCCGAAGCGGCTCGGCCTGGCTGCCGAGCAGGGCCACCATCTCGTCATGGACAATCTTGACCACCTGCTGGCCGGGACTCAGGCTGGACAGCACCTCCCTGCCGATCGCCTTCTCAGTGACCGAGGCGATGAACTCCTTGACCACGCCGAAGTTGACATCAGCCTCGAGCAGCGCCGTGCGCACCTCGCCCATGGCTTCCTGAATATTTTCCTCAGTCAGCGTGCCATGGCCGCGCAGCTTCTTGAAGACGCTTTCCAGGCGGTCGGTCAGATTCTCAAACATACCCTGTCCGGTGTTGAATGTGCTGTACTTTCAAAGCAATAGACGACTCGACCCAGCGGCCGACAGAGCCGCAGGGTGGAAATTTTCCTTTTTACTCGACACGCATCCGCTTGTCAAGCATGAAGAAAAACATGGTGATTCAAGCCATTATCCCGCAGCCAGGACCTCGACGACCTTGTCCATGGACTCCGGGGTGTCAGCCTGGAGACAGACGACAGACGAGCCCTTGGGCAGGATCTTTTTCATCATCCCGGCGAGCACATTCTTCGGCCCGAGTTCGACGAAGACCTCTACGCCCTCGACCAGCATCCGCTCGATGATCGAAAGCCAGCGCACCCGGGAGGCGATCTGCCTGGCCATGACCGCTCTGATGGCCGAGGCGTCGCCGGCCGCGTCACCGGTGACGTTGAACAGCACCGGCGTTTCGGGCCGGTTGAACGGGATGCCGGCCATGAAGGCGGCGAAATCGTCTACCGCGCCGGCGACCAGCGGGCTGTGATTGGCGACGCTCACCTTCAGCGGGATAACCTTGGCCCCGCGACTGGCACACAGGCCGGCCATCTGGTCGAGCCCCTGCTCGTCGCCGGAGAGCACAATCTGGGTGGCGGTGTTGTGATTGGCCACCACCGCCACGCCGGGGCCGGCATATCCGGCCAGCGCCGCCTCAACTTCGTCGATGGTCAGACCGACCACGGCCCGCATGCCACCCGGATGGGCGTTGCCCTCCCGCTCCATCAATTCACCGCGGCGGGTAACCAGGGCGAGTGTGTCCTCGGCGGTCAACACCCCGGCAGCGTGCAGGGCGGAATACTCGCCCAGACTGTGGCCGGCGAAGAACGCGGGGGCAAAGCCGGGCAAGCGCTTGCGCAGCTGCTGCCAGCAGATCAGGTTGACCGCGGTCAGAACCGGCTGCAGGTAGAGCACCCGGGTCAGTTCGTCGATCGGCCCCCCGAAGCAGAGCCGGCGAATGGGAAAAGAGGAGATGCGCTCGGCGAGGTCAAGAAAGGTCGCGGCCTCGTCGTCGGCTTCGGCAAACGCCTGGCCCATGCCCACGTACTGCGACCCCTGCCCGGGAAAGAGGATGGCTGTCTTTTTCATGAATCCTGTCATCAAACTGGGCGCCGCCGGCCCCGATCACTGCCGGTCGAACACAAGGTTGTAGAAAAGAAAAATCAACACGCCGACGGTGATGGCTGAATCGGCGACATTGAAGGCGGGCCAGTGGGACGACCCAAGGTACACATCTAGAAAATCAACCACAAACCCGAGCCGGATCCGGTCGATGAGGTTGCCGATAGCGCCGCCGGCGATCAGGGCCAGGGCCACGCTGTACCAGCGGCTGACCCGGCCATAGCTCCGCTGGCCGATCCAGATCATGACCAGGGCCACGCTGGCTGCAGCAATGAAGAAGGCCTGCCGCCACACCGCCGGCTGACCGGCGAGGATGCTGAAGGCGGCACCGTTGTTGGTGAGATAGGTCAGACTGAACAATCCGGGGATGACCTCCCGGCTCTCATACAGGGCAAAGTGCTGCACAATCCAAAGCTTGGTCGCCTGATCCAGGCCGACCACGGCGACGATGATGGCGAAGAACAGCGGCATCTCGGTTCCGATCAAGCCGTCAGCTGCCGCACCACACCGGCGCAGCGGGCGCAGAGGGCCGGATGGTCGGCATCCTGTCCTACCGAGGTGGCGATGGTCCAGCACCGCTCGCACTTGACGCCCGGCGCAGGCCCGACCGCGATTCGCACCCCATCCAGGGTCTCGTCGGCAACAAAGGCAAGCGCCGCCTCGTCACCAGGGGCGACCAGGCGGAAACCGGAGACAATGCAGATCTCCCGCATCAGCGCAAGCGAACCATCGAGGAAAGCCGTCCACTCGCTGTCCGCCTCGATGACCACCTCGGCATCGAGGGAAAGTCCGATCAGCTTGTCGCGCCGGGCCGCCTCGAGCGCCCGGGTGGCGGCGCCGCGCAGGTTGAGGAGCCGGGTCCAGCGGTCGAGGAAAGCCGGATCGCGTTCGATGTCGTCCACGGCGGGAAACTCGGCGAAAAAAATTGATTGTTCGAGCGGGTCCTTGTCCTCCAGGCCACGAAGATGCTCCCAGGCCTCCGCCGCGGTGAAACAGAGGATGGGCGACATCAGGCGCAGGAGACCGTCGAGGATGCGGTGGGTCACAGTCTGGGCGGCCCGCCGCTCTGTTCCGTGCGGAACCTCGCAGTACAGCCGGTCCTTGAGGATGTCCATGTACAGGCTGGAGATGGTGGCACCGCAGAAGTTGAACAGGGCGTGGTAGACGGCGTGAAACTCGTAGCGCTCGTAGGCCCGGGTGACGCGTTCGACCAGCTCGGCGTACTTCATCAATGCCCAGCGGTCGATCTCGGTGAGGGCCTCGGGGGCGACGCAGTCCATGGCCGGATCAAAATCATAGAGGTTGCTCAGGAGAAAACGCAGGGTGTTGCGCATCTTACGGTAGGCGTCGGAGACGTGCCTGAGGATCTCGTCGGAGACCTTGACGTCGTCCTGGTAATTCTCGCTGGCCACCCACAGCCGCAGCACCTCGGCGCCGTACTGGTCGATCACCTCCTGCGGGGCGACCACGTTGCCCACCGACTTGCTCATCTTCTTGCCCTGGCCATCGACCACGTAGCCATGGGTGAGGACGCCCCGATAGGGCGCGCGGCCGCGGGTGCCGACCGAGGTCAGCAGCGAGGAATGGAACCAGCCGCGATGCTGGTCACTGCCCTCGAGATAGAGGTCGGCGGGCGAGTCGAGCTCCGGCCGCTGCTCAAGCACCGCGGCATGGCTGGTTCCTGAATCGAACCAGACATCGAGGATATCGCTCTCCTTCTTGAAGTTGCGGCTGCCGCAGGCGCAGACCACGCCCTCGGGCACGAAATCGGCCGCCTCGTGGCGGTACCAGGCATCCGCGCCCTCCTTGACGAACAACTCGTCGATCCGCTGACAGACCACCTCGTTCTTCAGCACCTCGCCGCAATCAACGCAGCTCAGCACGGTCACCGGTACACCCCAGGAGCGCTGCCGCGACAGGCACCAGTCGGGCCGGTTCTCGATCATGCCGTAAATGCGCTGCTGCCCCCAGGACGGGGTCCAGATCACCTCGTTGATGGCGGCCAGAGCCTTGCGCCGCAGATCCAGGTTCTCCATGGAGATGAACCACTGGGCCGTGGCCCGGTACATCACCGGCTTTTTGCAGCGCCAGCAGTGGGGATAGCTGTGCTTGAGCGCCATCTCCTTGACTAGGGCGCCGCTGGCGGCCATGTCATCGACGATCCGCCGGTTGACCTGGGGAATCTGCATGCCTGCATACACCCCGGCGGCCGCAGTGTAACGGCCGTCGTCATCCACCGGCGACAGCACCTCAAGACCGTAGCGCAGACCGGTGTGATAGTCGTCCGTGCCATGGCCGGGCGCGGTGTGGACGCAACCGGTGCCCGAGTCGGCGGTGACGTAGTCGGCCAGCACCAGGAGCGACTGGCGGTCCATAAAGGGATGGCGACAGAGTTTGCCCTCCAGGCCGGTGGCGGCAAAGGTGGCCAGTACGGAATAGCCGCCGATGCCGAACAGCTGCATGCAGGGCTCGACCAGTTCCTTGGCGAGAATCCACACCTCGCCGCCTGTCTCGACAGCCGCATATTCGAAATCGGGGTGGAGGGCGATGGCCAGGTTGGCCGGCAGGGTCCAGGGGGTGGTGGTCCAGATGAGGACATCAACCCGGCGGCCGGCCAGTTCGGGGGCGATGCCGCCCAGGTCGTCGATCACCGGGAACTTGACATAGACCGAGGGCGAGGTGTGGTCGCCGTAGTCCACCTCGGCCTCGGCCAGGGCGGTACGGCAGGTGGCGCACCAATAGACCGGTTTCTTCGAGCGCACCACCGCGCCGGAGAGCAGAAACTTGTTGAACTCGGCGGCGATGACCGCCTCGTAGCCGTAGTTCATGGTCAGGTAGGGGTTGCCCCAGTCGCCAAGCACGCCGAGGCGCTTGAACTGCTCGCGCTGCACCTTGATCCACTTCTCCGCATAGGTGCGGCAGGCGGCGCGCTTGCTCAGCACCGGGATGGTCTGTTTCTTCTCGCCCAGTTCCAGATCGACGTTGTGCTCGATGGGCAGGCCGTGGCAGTCCCAACCGGGAATGTAGGGGGCGTTGAATCCGGCCATCCGCTTGGCGCGGAGGATGATGTCCTTGAGCACCTTGTTGAAGGCGGTGCCGAGGTGGATGTTGCCGTTGGCGTAGGGGGGCCCGTCATGGAGAATGAACCGGGGACGGTTGGCCGAGGCCTCCTGCAGCCGCTGGTAGAGTTGCTCCTTGTCCCAGCGCTTGAGCACCATCGGCTCCCGCTGGGTCAGGTTGGCCTTCATCTTGAATTTGGTCTGCGGCAGGTTGAGCGTTTCCCGGTAATCCATGGCAATTCTCTGCAGGTTGTCGGCGAGGCGGAAGAAGAACAGTTGTACACAAAACCAAATATTTTACCAAGCCAGCTTTATTAAGCAAGGGAAAAGGGCGGACGGCCCATTCCAGGGCGGACCTGGCGGGCGGAAAGAAATGCCGTCGCGGGCAACCGCCCGGATGGTGACGGACGTCAGGCGCCTGTTCGGCCGCGTTCTCCGGCCTTGTTCTTTTTCCGGTCCCGGGGTATTTTGCCGGGTGACGGAATCCACCCCCCCCATCCACCGACCTTCTGGCAAGGGAGCCATATTGTGACATCCGAACACAACGCCGAATGGTGCGAGCTCTGCGGCATGGAACTGAACAGCGGGTCGCCGCACCAGGCGGACGGGATCTGCCCGGCCTGCAAAATCGTGGAGGCCTGCGTCCGCACCCACCCCGAGGTGGTGAAAAAACTGTGGCGCAAATACCAGGATGAACCGATCCTGCCAGAGATGGCCGTCCAGAGCGCCATCGAAAGCGAGGCGGAACTGCCGGAGGTGCTCGACGGCAAGCGGTATCGCACCATCGACCGGGACCGCAACAAGTGGTATCTGTCGGTGAGCGAGGTGGACGGACGACCGGTGGAGGTGTTTGCCTCGACCGCCTTTGACCGCGACCACGAACTACAGTCGCGGATCTCCAACCTGACCACCATCACCCGCCTGATCTCGCTCATCCTCCGGCACATCTCGCTCGGCGAGGCACTGACCTTCGACAAGTGCCTCAAGCAGATCCAGCGCAGTTCGCGGCAGAAAAACGACCTGCCCGACATGCTCTACGGCGTGCTCAGCCGCTACCACACCCCGCGCCAGTGAACTTCCGGGGAAACGGCGCCGGGCGGGTTACAGCTTCTGCATGAATTTCTTGGTGTCGATGATGAACCGCTCGTGCCGGCCCCGGCCGATCTCGCCCTGCTCATCGCGGGCCTCGACCTCGAAGACCAGGCGGCGCCGATCCACTTCAACCAGGGTTGATTCGCAGGTAACCCGCATGCCGATGGGCGTGGCCTTGCTGTGGCTGATGTCCACCTTGACCCCCACCGTGCCGAACCCCTCGGGCAGGTATTTGAGCACTGAGGTAAGGCAGGTCTTCTCCATGAGGGCGACCAGGGCAGGGGTGGCGTAGACCTCGACCAGACCGCTGCCGTAGCGGGCGGCGGTGTCCTCGAATTGCACGATCAGCTCTTCCTTGCCCCGCACTCCCGTTGGTATCTGGATCTCCATGCGTTCTCCCTCTCTGAAAAGTTTGTCATTGCCGGCGCGCCCGCGGCGCAGCCGGCCAGTACGAAAAACCCTGAAAAGATTCGTAAATTTGAACTTATAACAGAGAGAGGCCCTGCCGTCAAGCGGCAAGGCCTCTCTCTATCCGGGCAGGCGGCAGCGGGGGATCAGGCGACCAGATCGACCTGCTGCATGGTCCCGGCCCCGCCGTCCTCGCGCAGGAACAGGCCGGTGGCCCGCACCTGGCCCTGCAACTCGTTGCCGCTGTCCTTGAGCGCAAACGGGGTCTCGACCCGGCCGAGGTAGAGCGCGCCTACGTTGCTCTCCAGAAGGGTCAGCATCTGATCCTGGCCCGCAGCGTCCTTGGCCCAGATGCGCAGCCGCGAAAAGACAGCGTCGTTTTCATCGATCCAGCCATTGCCGTCGTCGTCATGGGTCGCCAGTTCGGCGAATCCGTCGCCGCTCAGTGCCCCGAACAGCTCCGCGCCGCTGTTGACCACACCGTCCTCATTGGCATCCAGGGCAAGGAAACCAGAACCGGGTGCGGCAAAGGAGATCTGGTCATTGGAACCGTCGGCATCGATATCAAAGCTGAACTTGTCCTGGGTCAGTTGAGCGGCAGTGCCAGCGAAATTGATTGCCAGCGGGTCCTTGAGGGCGTCGCCGGCGAGGAACAGTTCATGCGACTCGCTGGTGAAACTGCGGCTCATGCTCAGGTCCACGGCGATCTCGATCTCCTGGCCATCGGCCGTGGTCACCAGGCCGCGGGCGCTGAACTGGGTACTTTCCGCTTCGTGATGCACCTCATGGCGCTCGTAGCGCACGCCCCAGCCCTGAGGCGGCTGGCCCTCCTGGGACACCGGGGCCTGCTCCGAAGTTGGCCCAGCGGTTGCCTGCGCCGATTCCTGCGCCTTGATCGCACCCGGATCGAGAACCTTGATCTTGCGGCCGGTCAGCCGCTCAAAGATGGCCTTGAGAATGCGCAGGTTGAGATCGGACAGCAGCCGATCCTCCTCCGAGATCCCGCCGACCTCAGACTGCTCCTGCACCGGAGCTGCGGCCCGTCGCACCCCATCCTGGGACAGCGAGACCTTGGCAGCCTGCTCGGCCGCGGCCATGGCTCTGGCCTGCAGCCGGGCCTCGTTGGCGTTGTCCTCTTCTGCGCGGGCCGGCTCGCGACCCTGCTGCCAGACGGTGAGTGATTCGCGGCGCTCGGAATACTCCACGGCCGCATGGGTGCTGGTGAGTTGGATGGCGGATTCGGCGATCTTCATGATGTCCCTCCCTGGTCATCAGAATGTGGTGGTGAGCAGGAAGGACGGTATTTTTGTCCCAGAACACGCAGTCCTCCCTTATCGTCCTATCGTCGGCTGGCGGCAAAAGCTTTAGCCCAAAGACAGCATCTTGTGTAAACAGTGTTTGTGTGCTACAGTGTGCGGGTTTTTCCATTGGCGCTTCACCGGGGCGCCGGCCCCCAGCGGAACAACCGGATTTCGGCAGCCTTCGCCATGCTCTTATCTGGCAGCGGCCGAGGCCTTGCGCCGCAGACCGAATTACCCCATAGCTCTTCCGCAATCGATTGCATATTTCCCAGGGAACCATGACCGCTGACAGCACCACCACCGAGCAGGACGACACCCCGGCAGCCCAGTCCGCCGCAGTCAGCGCCGTCTATTCCCTCCTTGCCCTGACCATGCGGTATCCCGACGCCGCCTTCAGCGCCGCTGAGATTTTTGCCGCCCTGGAAACCCTGCTGACGGAGCTTGCCTGGACCGACGACCTTGAGGCGTTCCGTGCCTGGCGACGGCAACCCATCGATCATCTCGACGACCTGCGCACCGAGCATACCCGCCTGTTCATCAATGCCGTGCCCCGCAGGACTGTCCCTCCCTACGCCTCGGTCCACCTGGACGGCAACGGCGCCCTCTTTGGTCGGACCACCGAACGCACCCGGGATTTCTATCGCCAGCACGGCTACGATCTGGCCAGCGAGACCGAGCCGGCCGATCATCTCAGTCTGGAACTCGACTTTCTCGCCGCCCTGACCGCGGAGGGCAAGCACGAGGCCGAGGAACTTTTTCTACGAACCCTGTTCAGACCGTGGTTTGAACGATTCCTGGAAAAAAGCATGAAAGAAGCTCGACATCCTTTCTTTCAGGTGTCGATACGGTTAATTGATTTTTTTACCAAGGAGGAACTGTAAATGGCAATGAACCTTACCAGGCGGAATTTCCTCAAAGCCGCCTCGATTGCCGCAGCGTCCGTGCCGTTGGCCAAGGTGTCGGCCAAGGCAGACTCGGGAGTTGTCAAGAAGCCGCTGGCGTCGCCGGGGACCTTCAAGGATACCCAGACTGCGGTGGGCGGCGTCTGCGAGATGTGCTTCTGGCGCTGCCAGCTGGTCGGCAAGATCCGTGACGGCCGCCTGATCAAGCTGGAGGGCAACCCGAAATCCATTGACAACGGCGTCTCCATCTGCGCCCGCGGCAACGCCGGCGTGGCCTATCTGTATGACCCGGACCGCCTCAAATACCCGCTCAAGAACGTCGGCAAGCGCGGCGAGCCCAAATGGCAGCGGATCAGCTGGGAAGAAGCCCTGGACACCTGCGGCAGCAAGCTCAAGGCCGTGGTTGACCAGTACGGGGCCAAGGGCATCGCCATGTTTCCCCACGGCTCCACCGCCACCTATCCGATGAGCTTCTTCGAGAAGACCGTGGGTACCCATAATGTCTCCGAGGCCAGCTTTTTCCAATGCCGCGGTGTGCGCGACACCGCCTACATGGCCACCATCGACACCCCTCCCAACGAGGACGTGGACATGGCCAACACCAAGGTCATGTTTTTCATCGGCTGCCATCTGGGCGAGAATGTCCATGTCAGCCACCTCAAACGCTACCTCAAGGGGCTGGAAAACGGCGCCAAGCTGATCGTGCTTGACCCCCGCTATTCGGCCTCGGCGGCCAAGTCGCATGTCTGGGTCCAGATTCGTCCCGGCACTGACACCGCCTTCCTGCTCGCGGTCATGAACTACCTGATCCAGAACAAGAAATACGACGCCGATTTCGTCGAGGAGCATGGCGAGGGCTTCGAGGAGATGGCTGCGGGAATCAAAGAGTGGACGCTGGAGAAAGCGGCCAAGGAATGCGACGTCCCGGCCGAGCAGATCAAGGAGGTGGCCGAGTTGCTGGCCGCCAACATGCCCAACGTTTCCATCCATCCCGGCCGGCACGTCACCTGGTACGGCAACGATTTCCAGCGCCAGCGCGCGCTCGCCTGTCTCACCGGCCTGCTCGGCGCCTTCGGCGTCAAGGGCGCCTTTGTTCCCCCCAAGGGGCCCAAGGGACTGGGCAAGGTCGGCTGGCCTGAGCACGGCGAGCATGAGGGCAACCTGCGGGAGATGGCCGATGTCCATCACTACAGCCCGCCCGGCACCCCCACCGAACTGATCCGGGACTCCGCCATCACCGGCAAGCCCTATCCCATCAAGGGCTGCGTCATCTGGGGGCAGAACCCGATGCAGACCATACCGGCCCCGGCAAAGACCATCAAGATGCTCGAGCAGATGGACTTTGTCATGTGCGTGGACGTCATGCCCACCGACATCACCATGTACGCCGACATCCTGCTGCCGGACTGCTCCTACCTGGAGCGGTACGACCTGATCAAGACCGGCACCCAGTGGGACTTCGCCAGCGAGCACCAGCAGTACATCGCCCCGCGTATGCCGCTGGTGGCTCCTGGTTTTGAGCGCAAGGACAGCATCTACATCACCAACGAGATTGCCAAGCGCATGGGCCATGAGGACAAGATCCCGATCAAGACCACCGAGGAGTCCGTAGAAAAGATGCTGGCCGGCGCCAACTTGACGCTCGCCCAGATCAAGACCGAGGGCGGCATCCACATCCAGCCGGGCAAGGATCCGTATGGCTCCATGGACGATTTGACCGTGATGTTTAAAAACGATGAACTGGAGGAGAACGGCTACCCGGCCATCCCCACCTACATCCCGGTGGAGCGCGCCCCCGAGGGTTTCTACCGACTGCTCTACGGCCGTTCGCCACTGCACACCTTCAACCGCACCCAGAACAATGCCTGGCTGATGGCCGCGGAGAGCGAGAACCCGGTGTGGGTAAACGACAAACTGGCCGCCAAGCTGGGACTCAAGGAAGGCGACACCGTGGCTCTAGTCAATCAGGACGGCGTCAAGTCACGCACCACCACCAAGGTTAAGGTGACCCCGGGCATCCGCCAGGACTGCGTCTATATGTACCACGGCTTCGGCTCCATGAACCCGGAATTAACCGTTGGCCACAACAAGGGTATCGACGACCAGAGCCTGATCACCAAGATCGCCGTTGACCCGGAGACCGGCGCCCACGGCATGCGCAACAACTTCGTCAAATTCGTGAAGGTCAGCTGACGCGGGAGAGTAACTCCAAACGTCTGGCACAACCACTTCTGAAGGAGAGTATCAATGCAATATGGCATGATTATAGATGTCGACAGGTGCGTGGGCTGCCATGCCTGTGTGATCGCCTGCAAGGCAGAGTGGGAGGTTCCCGCCCAGTATGACCGTAACTGGGTCTACCGCCTGGGACCGACCATGACCGCGACCGGCATGGCCTCGACTTACTACCCCGGCCTCTGCAACCACTGCAAGGAGCCGTCCTGCGTCCCGGTCTGCCCGGCCGAACCGGTCAAGATGACCTTCAAGGACGTCAAGTCCGGCAAAACCAAGACCATGGAAGTTGCCGCCACCTGGAAGGACCCGTTCAACGGCACGGTACAGATCGACCGGGAACGCTGCATCGGTTGTGGCGCCTGCCGCGACGCCTGCCCCTACGGCGCCCGCTATATCGACACTGGACTGAAGGATGACAACAGCCTGGGCAAGGCCGACAAGTGCACCTACTGCATGCCGCGCGTGGCCGAGGGGCTGGAACCGGCCTGCGTCCAGACCTGTCTGGCCCGCGCCCGCATCTTCGGCGACCTGGACGACCCCAATTCGGAACCGGCGAAATATGTCAAGAAGGGAGCGGTCGGCCTGACCTCCAAGGCCGTGCAGATCGGACCCAACGGCATGTATTTCGCGAGCAAGAAGGGCGACATGGAACTGCTGATGCAGGCCGCGCCGCAGGAGATGCCCAAAGTGAGCCTGCGCCGCAACCTGCTGTCCACCATGAGCCTGACCGCGAAAAATCAGCTCAGCGAACTTGGCCTGCTCGGTCTGGCCGGTGGCCTGCTGGTCAAATCACTGCAGGAAGAAGACAAGAAGTAACGAACACCCCGGCTTCTCTTTCGCCGGCCGTATCAAAAAAATCCCTGTCGCCCTTGCGGGCGGCAGGGATTTTTTTACCTGCGGCAGAGGATATCCGTCAAACGATCCGGCGGTCCAGTTCGGCCCGCACTGCCTGACCGAGGGTGTGGAGGAGATAGGGTTTGTGCACGTACGCACCGGCGCCAAGCAACTGGGCCTCGTGGACCCGGTCGGTTTCCGAGTAGCCGCTGGTGATGATGGCCTTCTGGCCGGGGTGCAGCTTTACGATCAGCCGGTAGGTGTCCAGCCCGTCAATACCCGGATCCATGATCATGTCCAGCACCACCAGGTCGACTGTCCGACTCTGCAGCCAGGCCACCGCCGCCTCGCCGCTGGCCACCGTGGTCACGGCATAGCCCAGATGGGACAACAGCATTTCGGCCAGATCCCGCTGCTCCTTGACATCATCCACCACCAGAATGGTCTCGCTGCCCTGGCAGGAGGTCAGGGAGGCGACCTCCTCGCGAATCTCGACCACCTTGTCTCGATCAGCCTGGAAATAGAGGGTAATGGTGGTCCCCTGCCCGGGGGCGCTGTGCACGTCGATGTAGCCGGAATGATCCTTGACCGTGCCCCAGACCACCGCCATACCGAGCCCGGTGCCGCTCCTTCGACCCAGTTTCTTTTTGGAATAGAACGGCTCGAAGATCTTGTCCAGATCCTCGGTCGGGATCCCCTGGCCGTCGTCGATCACCCGGACGACCACATAATCGCCCTCCTCCACCTTGTCATAGCCTCGGATCGGCGTGTCCACATATTGGTTGTCGGTCGAGATGACCACCGTGCCTGCGCCGGGGATTGCCTCAACAGCGTTGCAGACCAGGTTCATGATCGTCTTGGACAGGTGGGTTGCTGACCCGGATATCGGCATCAGGCCCTCGCGCAAGGACCGGGTGAATTCGATGCCGGGGTGGGCTTCCCGGAGGACGAGGAATTCAGTGCTGTTCAGGTACTCATCGATGACCTGGTTGAGGTTGACGGTTTCGTGCACGGTGACGCCGCGTCGGGCCAGGGCGAGCATGTCGCGAACGATGGCCGCCGCCTTTTCGCCCGATTTCTTGATCTTCAGGATCGGGTTGCGCAGGGGGTTGGACTCGTCCAGCTGCATCAGGAGGAGGTCCGGATAGCCGACGACGCCGCTGAGAATATTGTTCAGGTCGTGGGCCACGCCGCCGGCCATGGCGCCCAGCGCCTCCATCTTCTCGGCCCGCTGAAGCCGGGTTTCCAGCTGTTTTTTCTCCTGATCGGCCCGGATCCGGTCGCGGTTGTCGCGCATCGAACCGATGATCTTGGCCTCGTCGCCGCGGCCTTCGTCGGCTACCATCAGGTTGAGAGAGCAGGCGACCGTGGTGTTGTCCCTGGCTCGCATCAGGATCTCGAAATCCGACCGCCGCCCCTGCTCCCTCACCTCCTGGAGCAGGCGGGTGATCGTTTCCGGGTCAGGATGCAGGTCGTAGAGGGAGCGGCCCACCAGTTCTTCCCGCTGGTAGAGCAGCAGGGTTTCGATGGAGGGACTGGCTTCCAGGATGCGTCCATCCAGGTCCAGCTCGAAGTAGGCGTCGATGATGCTGCAAAAGATACGGCGGTAGCGCTCCTCGCTCTGGCGCAGGGACAGTTCGGCATGCTCGCGTTCGCTGATTTCGCGTTCGAGCTGCTGGTTGGCGCTGGCCAATTCCTCGGTGCGCCGCTGCACCCGGATCTCCAGTTCGTCCTTGCGCCGCTGGATCTCGGCGGCCAGGGCATCGTTTTCATCAAAGGTTTTCGCCACCGTTTCGAACCAGGGCCGCCAGGGCCCGGGCACCCTGGCGTCAAAACCGGCGGATTCGTCCCGGTTGCGGGCCATGATGAACCGGGCGAACTGCTGCGACGGCTTGATGAAATAGGTGCTGGTAACCCCCAGCATGAGGGCGAGAAAGAGCGGCATCGCCAGTAGCATGGCCAGTTGGGCCAGGCCCAGGTGTCGGGCCGCAGCCTGCCAGAGGGATTCCCTGGGCGCGGCGTAATAGACGTGCCAGGGCGCGTTCGCCAGACAGCCCTTGAGCACGGTGGCGTCTAGTATCTCCGTCCGGCCCTGGCAGGCCAGGGCCTCCAGCCGGGCGCGTGACGACCCGTCCAGCCAGGGCATCGCCTCGCCCAGCGATTTTGCCTGCTTGTCTCCCGAGGTGATCAACCTGGGATGGGCTACCAGCTGTTGCCGGTCGTTGACTATGAACATTGCCCCCTGGTCGGTATGGAACCCGGCGGCCACGGTATTAAGGAAGTCAACGGTCAGGTCGATGGCCACCGTGCCGGTGAACCGATCCTGGTCATACACGGGCGCGGCGCAGGTGGTCATCAGCCCCTTGCCGTACTCATCGACATAAACCTCGGTCCAGAAGGGTTTGCGCTGCGGATTGCTCGCAGGCAGCCCCTGGGTGTAGAAGCCGTGTTTGTACAGGTCGGGGGAAAAGCGAAACTGGGAGGAAGCCACCCAAGGGTAGATGTTGAGGAATTCCTCTTTGGAGGTGTAGTAGACCCAGGCAATGTTCTTCAGCGAGGCCGCCGCGGCCTGGAACTGCGGGTTCAGACGCAGGGCCATGTTGATCTCGCGGGAGAAATCGTCGCCCCTGCCCTGCAGATGCCCCAGGCCGGTGAGATTGCCGATCCGCTCACGCACAAGGGGCGGCCGGGGTGTATCAAGGGTATAGAGGTCCGGAGTGGATGCCGGGGCCAGCGAGGAAAAAGCCCGGGCGACCACGGCAGCACTGGACCGGCCCTGTTCTTCCAGGTCGGCCTCGGCGCTGGTCTTCAACCCCTCCACCCGGGTGATCACCGAGGCCAGTTGACTGTCAAGATGGGCAACGGTTTCATTGAAGCTGGCGGCAAGCATCCGCTGCTCGTGTGCAACCTGGAGCAGGGCGTGATTTCTTGCCAGTGCGGCAAACACGAGCACAAACAGGAGGTAGATGGCCAGGCTGAACATGGCGTACCGCTTGTGGAACTGGACAACGCTGTCGATGATTTCGGTCATGGGAAGCGCTCGTCCGACAGCGGTGGAACAGCCGGACTGGTTAGGGTTAGGGTTAGGCTTAGGCTTAGGCTTAGGCTTAGGGTTAGGGTTAGGGTTGGGACTGAAAAGTGTTGGATGCAGGCGACAACCCCTTTCTGCAGCGGATAGCCCGGGACACAGACTGCCCGGGTGTCCGCACCAATCTCCTGCACGAATCCCACACCAGGGCTGCCCGGGTTTGGTTCTGCCGCAATGGAATTCAACCAGCGCCCCGTTCCCGGCAGATAAACCGCAGGGGAAAAAACAAGCTAACATACCAGCCGAACAGCAGAAAAACAACGGGATATTGGGCGATCATCCTTGAGGACGCACCGCTGCCCGGCAGGGGGTGACCGGAGTTTTTTCCGGCCTGCCGGCATGTTTTTGCAGATATGGGCTTGATCGCGATCCCCTTGTGGTATAATCAACCGTCAAGGTGCGAAAATCAAAGACTCTTCTTATGCTTTGCCAGGCTTGCGTCGAAGAACAATCATGGAACATGATCCCCGGGAGCCCCTTGCTCCATCCCATGCCACAGTAATCGAGCCGCAGCCGCCAGAGCCACCGGCCGAGGAGATAGCCCCTGCCCTGAACGAACCGCGGCCCATGCCTGCTGACTGGCGACAGATGGCCCAGCCGGTGTTCGTGGTCGAGGACTCCTTCTACCGCTCGCGCATTCCCCGCCTCGCCCACTGGTCCATCGCCTGGTCCGACCTGATGATGACCATGTTCATCGTCTTCCTCACCTTGTACGTACACCAGCGCACCCACCAGGACATCCTGGCCCACGGCCAGCCCAACCGGGTGGCCGACGAAACTATCCCCGTGCAGGTGGATGAGGGCCGCAACTCGCTGGTCTTCCACCCCATCACCCAGGTGGTGTCGAAGAAAACCGCGGAACCCAAACAGGCGGCGGAACAGCCGTTTCGCGAACAGGCCGGCACCGACGTCCTCATCCGCCACCCGGCCGCTACCCAGGAGGCCGTACCCGAACCGACGCCCACCCCGCCCACGCC
>JBGSPP010000213.1:0-4215 GCA_041738515.1 Desulfobulbus sp. | reverse complement strand
ATCGTGCGCGTGCCCACGCTGGCGCGGCTGTTCGACTGCGCCGAGTTGATGGCCAAGCAGCCCAGGCCGGCCGGTTCGCGGCTGGCTATCATCACCAATGGCGGCGGCCCCGGCATCATGGCCGCCGACACCCTGGGCGAGCACGGTCTCGACCCGGCGCCGCTGCCGGAAGAGGTCCTCAAACAGCTCGACGAGATCCTGCCGCCCTACTGGAGCCACAACAACCCCATCGACATCCTCGGCAACGCCACCCTGGAGCGGTTCACCAGGGCCATGGAGATCTGCCTGGCCAGCAAGGAATTCGACGGTGTCCTCATCATCATGGTCAGCGAGCCCCACATCAAGCCCGAGGAGGTGGCCGAGGCCCTGGCCGGGCTGGTCAAGCGCAAGCGCATCCCGGTTTTTGCCTGCTGGATGGGCGGCGGCCGCATGGCCAAGGCCGTGGACATCCTCAACAAAGCCAACATCGCCACCTACGAGACCCCGGAGCGGGCGGTGCGCGCCTTCCTCTACATGGTCGAATATTCAAAGAACCTGGAACTGCTGTCGCAGGTGCCGCCCAAACTCTCCACCGACCTCTATTTCGACCGCGACTTCGTCTTCCGCACCATCTACGATACCTTCTACGGCGCCATGGAGCATGAGGAGGAGCCAGACCTCTACACCGACCGAGGCCCCATCGTCAAAATGCTGCCCGAGATCGAGAGCAAGCGGGTGCTGGCCGCCTACGGTATCCCGGTCACCGAGACGGTGCTGGCCACCTCCATCGACGAGGCCGTGACCCTGGCGGCGGGCATGGAGATGCCGCTGGTGATGAAGCTGGTCTCGCCGGACATCCTCCACAAGACCGACGCGGGCGGCGTCCAGCTCGACCTGCGCAACGAGGAGGATCTGCGCCAGGCCTGGGACCGGATCATGGAAGGGGCCAGGGCCTTCAATGCCGAAGCGCAGATCATGGGCGTGTCCCTGCAGCCGTACATCGCCAAGCCCGATTTTGAGTTGCTGCTCGGCTGCAAAACCGACGACAACTTTGGCCCGGTGATCCTCTTTGGCGCCGGCGGCATCTATGCCGAGGTGCTGCAGGATCAGTCCCTTGGCCTGCCGCCGCTCAACCGCCTGCTGGCCCGGCGGATGATGGAGGAAACCCGCATCCTGCCGCTGCTCAAAGGCTACCGCAACCATCCGCCGGCCGACCTGGAGAAACTGGAGGAACTGCTCATCCGGCTGTCGCAGCTGGTGATCGACTTTCCCGAAATCGTGGAAATGGACATCAATCCGGTGATGGTCAAGAACGGCGAGGCCTGGGCCGTGGACGCCCGCATCAAGCTGGTGCGCACCGAAAGCCAGAGCGTGGCCAGCCACCTGGTGATCAGCCCCTACCCGCAGCATCTCGAACGTCACGATCTCACCGACCTCGACATGCCGCTCTTCATCCGGCCGATCAAGCCGGAGGATGCGACCCTGTTTGCCGAGTTGTTCAAGACGCTGACGCCCACCAGCATCTATTACCGCTTCTTCAGTGTGGTCAAGTCCCTGACCCCTGAGATCCTGGCCCGCTTCACCCAAGTCGACTACGACCGGGAAATCAGTTTTGTCGCCCTCGACGACCGGGCCGGCGAGGAACAGATGCTCGGCATTGCCAACATTATCGGTGAGCCGGACGGCAAGAAAGGCGAATTCTCGGTCCTCATCGGCGACCCCTGGCATGGCGTGGGCATCGGCGCCAAACTGCTGCTCCAGTGCCTTCGCATCGCCCAGGAGCGAGGCATGGAGGTGGTCTGGGGCACGGTGCTGTCGGAGAACCTCTACATGCTCGCCCTAGGCAAGAAACTGGGCTTCAAGGTGGAGTCGGGTGGCGATCACACCGAATTCAAATTGACCATTGATCTGAAAACGGCAAAGCTGTAAGAGAAAAGCTTAAGGAGGCAAGACCTCCAGGCGAGCGACCGGCATGGAAGGCTGATCGCCGCATGGCATCAGAACTGCTCACCGGCTTGAGCCGGTGGACATACCGTAAACACATGAGAGGAACATCATGGCAAAACAGGTGGCCATCGAACGGGAAGAGTGCTTGGGCTGCGAGGCCTGCGTGGAACTGTGTCCCGAAATTTTCGGGTTTGACATCGACGATGCCAAGGCCTATGTGATCATGGCCGAGGGTGGCGACGAGGACTGCATCGAAGAGGCGATCGCCTCCTGCCCGGCAGCTTGCATCTCCTGCGAGTAACACAATCGGTTGAACCAGCGTACGCAACGGGGACGGGCGGGGCTTTTGCAGCGCCGCCCGTTGTTCATGCACGGTACAGCGGAGGCCTCCCGGATCCTGATCGGTCCGGTCCAGCCATGCCGCCGGAGGGAGCGAATATGGTAACATCGATCATCCTGATCAATGCAGAACGCAATAAAATAAACGAGGTGGCCGAACAGCTCCAGGCTCTGGACGGCATCTCCGAAGTGTATTCGGTCAGCGGCAACTACGACCTGATCGCTGTCGTCCGGGTCAAGACCAACGACGACCTGGCCACCATGGTGACCCGCAAGATGCTGGCCCTGGACGGCATCGCCAAGACCGAGACCATGCTGGCCTTCAAGGCCTATTCCAAGCACGACCTCGAGGCCATGTTCGCGGTCGGCATGTAGCAGCCCGGCCCTGACAAGGCGGCCGCGATCACCCTCAAGCGGCCGCCTTCCCGCCGCCTGACCTGGCCCGCACCCATTTTTCCAGGGAGATGACAGGGAAGATGGCAAACCCGGCCAGTATGGTCAGCAGCAGTTCCTTCCCACCCAGCGGCGCGGTTCTGAACAACCGCTGCATCACCGGCAGGTAGACAAACAAGGCCTGCAGGGCAAGAATAACGCCAATCCCCCAGAACACGGTCGGGTTGCCAAACAGCCCAATCTTGCGCAGGCTGTCCTTGAGCGACCGGCAGTGGACCATGTAGAAGACCTGAAAAAAGATGACAAAGGTAACGGCCATGGTCTGCGCCCTGGCCAGGGCCTCGGTTTCCGGTGCGCCGGCTGCCAGCGCCCGGCCGTGGCCAAATCCAAACAGGGAGATGGCGCCCACGGTCATCAGCATCGACACCATTGCCACCCGAAAGACCATGAAACCGCTGAAGAGCGGCGCATCCGGCCGGCGCGGCGGCCGGCGCATGATGTCCGGTTCCTTGACCTCGAAGGCCAAAGGCAGGGCCAGGGTCACCGCCGCCACTAGGTTGATCCAGAGCAACTGGGCCGGCAGCATGGGCAGGAGCAGGATCTTGTGCACCGGGTCAAAGGGGAAAAACACGATGCCATACATCAGGATCAGGGCCAGGCCAAGGTTGGTCGGCAGGAGAAAGGCCAGCGACTTGATCAGGTTGTCGTAGACCCGCCGGCCCTCTTCCACCGCCGCGCTGATGCTGGCGAAGTTGTCGTCGGCCAGCACGATGTCCGCAGACTCCCGCGACACCGCTGTGCCGGTGATGCCCATGGCCACGCCGATGTTCGCCTGTTTGAGCGAGGGCGCGTCGTTGACGCCGTCGCCGGTCATGGCCACTACATGCTCCTGCTGCTGCAGGGCTCTGACCAGGCGCAGCTTGTGCTCCGGCGCCACCCGGGCAAAGATGTTGGTGGTCCGCGCCGCATCTTGCAAGGCCTCCTCCTCCATGCTGGCCAACTCCACCCCGGTGACAGCCAGGCCGTTTTCCGCCAGCTTGAGATCCGTGCCGATTGCCAGGGCGGTGGTCCGGTGATCGCCGGTGATCATCTTGACCACGATCCCGGCCTGGTGGCAGGCCGCAATGGCCGCAATAGCCTCTTCCCTCGGCGGATCGATCATGCCGATCAAGCCCAGAAAATCAAAGCCGTTCTCAACAGCTGCCGGCGACAATTCGTTAGTACCCGCCTCCCCTTGTTTCGCGGCCAGGGCGAGTACCCGCATGCCGTCCGCGCCCATACGGTTCATCCCGGCGGCGATCTGCTGGTGCAGCGCCGTATCGCCGGCCTGCAGGCAGCGCTTGAACACCACCTCGGGCGCGCCCTTAAGCACCACGATCAGCTCCTCACCGCCGTGCAAGGTGGCCATGTACTGGTTTTCCGAGGCAAAGGGGATCGCATCAAGCCGGGGAAATTGACTATTGACCTCCGTAGCCGCAAGCCCTGCCTTAGCGGCGGCTACCAGCAGCGCGGCCTCGGTCGGATCGCCGGTGATGCTCCATTGGTCGTTTTCATGGT
>JBGSPP010000237.1:0-3032 GCA_041738515.1 Desulfobulbus sp. | reverse complement strand
AGACCCTGGCCGCCACCGCCGAGCAGCTGGCCGCCACCGGCCAGTGGCAGCGGCTGACCCGGCTGCTTCCGGCCCTGGAGCAGGGGCTGTATTTTCTGGGTGTCAGCGAGGAGGCCGTTCGCCAGACGGCGCAGGCCATCGGCAGCCTGGGCGGGCATCATTTAAGCCAGCACCAGTATAACCGGGCCCATGAAGTCGTCCACTTGCTGCAGCGGATTGCTGCCCGCGCACCGCAACAGTCCGAAAACAGCCAGCAGATCCAGGATGCGATCGCCGACGTCCTCAAACAGCTCAGTTCGCTGCCCATGCTCGAGCATCTGCTCGACCGCTACCTGCATTCGGAAGCGCACCGGGAGGTGGCTGGCAAACTACTGGCCGAACTGGGGGCGCACTCGGCCCAGTTCCAGCTGCAGCAACTGATGAGCAACGATAGCAGCTTCGAGCGGCGGCGGCTGCTGGAGCTGATTAGGCAGACCGGCAACCCGGCCCTGTCGATTCTGCTTGAGCAGTTGAACCGCGACAGCCCTTGGTACGTCCTCCGCAACATCATCCGCCTGCTCGGCGAGATGGGCAACCCGGACATGTTTCCCCAGGTGCGGTCGTTCATCAATTATCCGGATGCCCGCGTCCAGCGCGAGGTTATCAACACCGCGGTCCGGATCGGCGGCGAGGACACCAGTGATTTCCTCCTCCACGCCCTGCTGCATGTGCCAGATTCGCTCAAGAGCAAGGTGGTCACCCATGTCGCCAGCGCCTATGACGAACGGTTCGTCCGGCCGCTGACCGACCTGCTGGAGAGCACCAAGCCCTTTCAGGGCAAAAACAGGGGGGATCTGCAGATTGCCATCTGCAAGACCCTGGGCGTCATCGGTTCCAAACGGGCGACCACCTCGCTCGGCCGGGTGGCGGAGAGCAAGAATATCCTCGGCCTGGGCGGGTACCCGGATGAGGTGCGCCAGGCGGCGGCCTCGGCCCTGGCCCAAATCAGGGAAAAGGCCGGTGTCCAGCCGGAAGTGGAAGACACCGGTGGGGACGAACCAGTGCCAGGCCGAGAAGCGCCGGCAACGTCGTCTCTGCAACAACCAGCAGCCACCGGCACCCTGACCGAAGAAGAGCAGATTTTCAACCTGGTAGCGCAGGGGCAACGGGATCTGGCCAAGCGGCGACTGGTCGAACTGATCGGCGCCACCGCCCGGACGGGCGATTTCCGTGAAGCGGAACGGTTGCGCGAGCGGATCTACGAGATCGACCCCATGGCGCTTGCGGAAATCATCCGCACCGGCGAGGTCATCGAGCAGGAGAAGAAGGGGGCTATTCCGGAGGAGGATCTGTCGATCTGGGCCCGCCTGATCGACCGGTTGAGTTCGGAGGAGTTCCAGACCATCTACCACGAATTCCGCGAGCGACGCTTCAAACCGGAAGAGACCATTGTCAGCCAGGGCGATCGCAACGACGAACTGTTCTTCATCAACCAGGGCAGCGTCAAGGTTTCGCACATGACCGGGCCGAGGGAGTTGTTCATCACCACCCTGAGCCGGGGCCAGCTCGCGGGCGAGAATTTTTTTACGCCCTCGGTCTGGACCGTCAGCCTGACCTCGCTCACTCCGAGCCGGATCTTCGCCCTGCCGCAGGCAACTCTAAGCGCCTGGCAGGAACAGTTTCCCGCCCTGCGAAGCAAGCTGCATGAGTTTTACACCACCAGCAACAACATCCACGCCATGCTGGACAAGAAAGGGCTGGAGCGGCGGCGGGACCAGCGCTTCAAGCTGGCGCGCAAGATCCAGGTCCAGCCGATCAACGCGCTGGATAACCCCATCGGCAAGGGGTTCCGGTCGGAAACCACCGACATTTCCGTGGGCGGGCTGGCCTTCCTGATCCGCATCTCCAAGCAGGAGAACGCCCGTCTGCTCCTGGGCCGGCGGATGCAGGTGCTGCTGCCGGTGGCCGGACCGAATCCCTACCTGCACCTGAAGGGGCTGGTGATCGCCGTCCAACCCTTCCAGATCCTGGAGAACGATTTTTCCGTGCACTTCAAGTTCGATCAGGCGATGGAGCAGGACGAACTGCAGACTGTCCTCGGCTGAGCGCGGAGGTTCGCGAGGTTACGCCTGGTCGTTTTTCCCCAGCGGGGTAAAGGCAAAGTCGGGCTCCCAGAGCAGGCTGACGCGAACATCGAAGATGTCGGACTTGCGCGGCGCAAGCGTGAAGGTCTCCACCGCCGCACTTGCCGGGTCGAACTGGGTAGAAAGAGCCGCGAGCTTCTGCCGCAGTTCGTCGCCGAGCAGGGCGATCTCCTGCTCGACCCGGGCCGCCTCCTCCCGGGCCTGCTGCACATCCTCCCGTTCCTTGAGCAGACGCCCGGCGCTGCGCACCCCCTGGGCCGAGCGGCTGGCGGTGGTGGCCGAGAACGACTTGCGCCCCAGGAAAGCGCCAAGGATGGCTGAGCCGATGGAAATGGCCGTCTCGATCCCCTTCTGCTTGACCTCACCCTCCTCCTTGCCGATCCGGTCCAGGGCCTTCTGCAGCTGGGCCGAAAGCGTGCGCTGCTTTTTGCCGTACTGCTCCTCGAGCTGGGCACTCTCCGCCTCCTTCTGGATCAAGAGCGCCGTGGCCAGCCGCTGGCGGAAGCTGTTTTCGGTCTCGCCGGGCTGGGATTCCAGGCCCAGCGACTTGACCCGCAGCAGGTTGAGCGTCCGGGTGCGATAGAGGTGCTCAGCCAGCTGTTTTTCCTCGATTTTGAAATCCTTGCGCACCTTCCACTCCGGGGGCAGCTCGGCAAAGAGCGCGCCCTGGGGCGGGGCGGCCAGCAGGTCGTTCACGCCAAATCCCCCCTCCTCGGATCGGCTCCAGTCCATCGTGCGGGTTTCGCCGGGCAGCGGCAGGCGCAGGCAGACCTGCTCGGTCTGGTCGATGCCCCGGCTTTGGTTAACCGTGCGTACCGAACCCTGACCGAACAGGGCCGGCACATACTCGATGGCGTCGCCCGGCACGGGCGGCGGCAGGAAGTACTGGCCGATGCTGTCGGCCAGCGG
>JBGSPP010000155.1:0-6202 GCA_041738515.1 Desulfobulbus sp. | reverse complement strand
CCCCAACGGCCGGATTCGACGCCATCGCCGCCTGGCGGTGGGGTGGTGCAGGGGGAGCAGGTCTTCCCCGATTCCGCCCCGACGAAAGCAGACTCGCAGCCGCTGGAGGCGGTCAATCCGGGCCTCTGGGTTGAGGAGAGGACCGGCGGGTTTGTGCCGCTGGACACGGTTTTCAGGAACGAACGGGGCGAGACGGTCAGCCTGCGGCAGCTCGTCGACCGCCCGACCCTGCTGTTGCCGATCTATTATCGCTGTCCCACCGGCTGTTCGTTTGAACTGGCCAATCTGGCCGATGCGATTCGCCGCAGCCGCCATGGCATCGACAGCTTCCGGGTGCTGAGCCTCAGCTTCGACGCTGACGAAACACCGTCGACCGCGGCCGAGGTCAGGCCCAACTACACCCAGTTGCTGCCCAAGGATTTTCCCCCGGACGCCTGGCCCTTTCTCACCGGCGACGAGGACAGCATTCGCCGGCTGACAGGGTCCATCGGCTTCCGTTTCCAGAAAAAAGACGACTCGACCTTTATCCACGCCTCGGCCCTGATCGTCCTGGACCGGGAGGGGCGGATCATTAAATACGTCTACGGCTCCTTCATCCCCGGCGATGTCGACCTGGCTCTGGCAGAGGCGGCCAGGGGGACGCCGGCGACCTCCATCCGCCGGCTGCTGGCCTTCTGTTTTCCCGCCAACCCCCGGCAGACGCAGCACATCATGAACTACCTCAAGGTGGGGAGCGGGGCGGTGCTGCTTGTCGGCGGCCTCTGTTTTTTCCTGTTTCTTCGGCGCAAGAAGACCGATCAATCACCTTTCACTCCGTAACCCATGGCGACGACCCCTTCCTTCTTCGAGACGCCGGCTCCGGCCGGACTGACGGGCATCAAGGCCTGGCTGTTGACCCATGACCACAAGCGGCTGGGCCTGATGTACCTGTGGGCGGTGCTGTTCTGGTTCGTCCTCGCCCTGACCATCGGCTTCCTGATTCGGATCGAGTTGATGACCATGGGCCGGACGATCATGTCTGCCGGCATCTACAACTCGGCCTTCACCCTGCACGGGGTGATCATGATCTTCCTGTTTGTCATTCCCGGCATCCCGGCCATCTTCGGCAACTTTTTCCTGCCCATCCAGCTGGGCACGGACGACGTCTTTTTCCCCCGGCTCAATCTGCTGTCGTGGTATCTCTACATCCTGGGCGGCGTGCTGGCGATCGTCTCCCTGTTCACCGCGGGCGGATTCCCCGATACCGGCTGGACCTTCTATGTCCCCTTCAGCATCGGCACCAAGCACAATGTGCCGCTGACCGTGTTTGCCGCCTTCGTCCTCGGCATGTCCTCGATGCTGACCGGCCTGAATTTCATCACCACGGTCCACCGCAAACGCTCACCGGAGATGGGCTGGATGCAGATTCCGCTCTTCACCTGGTCGCTGTATGCCACCGCCTGGGTGCAGTTGCTGGCCACGCCGGTCATCTCCATCACCCTCTTGCTGGTGATTGCCGAGCGCATCCTCAACATCGGCCTGTTTGATCCGGCCAGGGGCGGCGACCCGATCCTCTACCAGCATCTGTTCTGGATGTACTCCCATCCGGCAGTCTACGTCATGATCCTGCCTGGTATGGGGGTTATTTCGGAGATCATTCCCACCTTTTCCCGCAAGGCCATTTTCGGCTATCGGGCGATTGTCTACTCCTCCATGGGCATAGCCGTTGCCGGCTCCTTGGTCTGGGCGCACCACATGTACACCAGCGGTATGAGCGACACCGCCGTCTTTGTCTTTTCCCTGCTCACCTTCCTGGTGGCCATCCCGACCGCGGTCAAGGTCTTTTCCTGGGTCTCCACCCTGTACAAGGCCTCGATCGAAATGACGCCGCCCCTGCTCTACGCGCTGGTCTTCATCTACCTGTTCTCGGTCGGCGGCCTGACCGGGCTTGTCCTCGGCGCGGCCGGCCCTGACATCCATGTCCACGACACCCATTTTGTGGTCGCCCACTTCCATTTCACCATGTTCGGCGGTACCGGCTTCGCCTTCTTCGCCGCCCTCCACTACTGGTGGCCGAAGATGTTTGGCATCATGTATAATTTTCGTCGGGCGTACATCGCCGCCACCCTGGCCACGGTCGGCTTCCTCTTTCATTACGTGCCGATGTTCATCCTGGGGCTCAAGGGCATGCCCCGGCGGTACTATGATTACCTGCCGCAGTTTTCCCAGGGCAACGGTCTGGCCGCGGTCGGGGGCGTCCTCCTGTTTTCCGGCATTCTCCTGATGCTGATCAACCTGGTGCTCAGTTTCCGCAAACGAACGCCTGCCCCGGCCAATCCCTGGGGCGGCTGCACCCTGGAATGGACGGTGCCGTCGCCGCCGCCCTTGCACAATTTCATAAAGACGCCGAAGATCATGGCCTATCCCTATGATTTCAGCGAGGTGGCGCCGACGCCGCCAAAGCCATGAACCCAGCACCCCTGACAGATTGTTTCCGCTTGTTCGCCAGCACCCCCCAGGCCGAGGAACGCTATGACCAGCGGGCGTGACCAGACCGGAATCCGAATAGGCATGTGGCTGTTCCTGTATACCGAGATCATCCTTTTCGGCGGCCTTTTTGTCCTGTACGCCGCCTATTTCCACGAATATCCCAAGGCCTTCGCCGAGTATGGCAAGGAACTTAACCGGGTGATCGGGGCCGCCAACACCGTGCTCCTGCTTGCCTCCAGTTTCACCGTCGCGGCCTCGATCACCGCGCTTCGGCAGCATTCGAAACGGCTCTGCCTCGGGTTCCTGGCCATCTCGCTTGGCTGCGGCGCCATCTTTCTGGTCAACAAGTACTTCGAGTGGGGGCATAAATTCGCCATCGGGCTCTATCCCAACTCAAAGGCCCTTGCCGGCGCGCCTCCCGGCAAGAACATCTTTTTCGGTCTCTATTACGTGATCACCGGCTTGCACGGCCTCCACGTCATCATCGGCATGACCCTGCTGGCCATCAGCCTGGTGATGGTGCACAACAACCGGATTACGGCGCAACGGTACGCGCTCCTGGAAAACTCGGGCCTGTATTGGCATCTGGTCGATCTGATCTGGATTTTCGTGTTTCCCCTCTTCTACCTGATTCTGTGAGTGCGTATGAAGCCCGCGACGGACACCGGCGAACAGCATCTGCTTTCGTATACCGCCCTGGCCCTGGTCCTGGCCGCCCTGCTGGTGCTGACCGGAATCACCATCTGGGTGAGCTACCACGATCTGGGCGCATTCAACGTGCCCCTGACCCTGGCCATCGCCAGCACCAAGGTCTCGCTGGTGCTGCTCTTTTTCATGCACCTCAAGTATGAGGGCCGAGCGATCACCCTCTCCTTTGTCGGCACCATCTGTTTTCTGGCGATCATGATCGGCTTTATCTTCTGGGATGTGGCATATCGCTGATGTAGTGAGCGGAGGACAGAATCAATTCTGTCCCACAGGTTTGTTCTAGTTAGCTGAGGACAGAATGAATTCTGTCCCGCAGATTTTTTGATGAAGGAACAAAGCAATGGATCCTGTTGTCGGCATAGACCGGGCCTTCTGGTACATTTTCATCGTCTCCGCCATCCTCCTGACCGGCATCACCCTGGCCATGGTCTACTTTACCATCCGCTATCGCCGCAGTCGCCATCCCCACGCCGCCGACATCCGGGACAACTGGAAACTGGAACTGGTCTGGACGGTCATCCCGACCATCATCGCCCTGTCGATGTTCGCGGTGGGCTGGAAATCCTATACCGGCTTGCGGTCGGTCCCGGCCGGATCGATCCAGATCCAGGTGCTGGCCCAGATGTTTTCCTGGATTTTCATCTACGACAACGACAAGGAATCGGAAAATCTGCTGATGGCGCCGGAACACACGCCCATCAAGCTGAACATTGAATCGCTCGACGTCATCCACAGCTTTTACCTGCCGGCCTTTCGCGTCAAGGCTGACGCGGTGAAGAAGTTTCCCACCTATGTCTGGTTCAGGACCGGAGACCCGGGGGAATTTGACATCCTCTGCGCCGAATACTGCGGCCTTGATCATTCGCGGATGCTGGCGAAACTGAAGGTCGTTTCCCGCAAGGACTATGATGCCTGGCTTGCGCAGGAAGGCGAGTAGCGTCGCCGCACCCATGCCGGATCGGCCCGTCTGCGGCCTGCGTACTGCCACCCTGCGGGCCTGGGGTCAGGTGATCAAAATCACCCTCTGTGTGCCCATGGCCCTGGCCACCGGTTTCGGTTTCCTCCTGCACAGTCCGACGCCCGGCCCTGGTCTGGGAGGGGCGATCGCCGGCGTGCTGCTCCTGGCCTGCGGGTGCGCGGGGCTTAACAGCGTGCAGGAGGTCGCGGTCGACAGCCTGTTCCGCCGCACCCGCAGCCGGCCCCTGGTGACGGGCCGTCTGCGCACGGACCAAGCCGCGAGGTTCAGCGCCCTGCTGGTCCTGCTGGGACTTGCCATCCTGGCGCTGAGCAGTGCCGGCTGGACGCCGCTCTTGCTGGGGCTTGCGGCGGTTGTGCTCTACAACGTCCTGTACACCCCGCTGAAGCAGGTGTCGGTGTTCGCCCTGATCCCCGGCGGTCTGGCCGGGGCGGTGCCGCCGCTGATCGGCTGGACCGCGGCCGGAGGCAGCCTGGAGGAGGTCCAGGCCTGGATGCTGCTGGCGCTGTTTTTTCTCTGGCAGATTCCCCATTTCTGCCTGATCCTGCTTCGCCATCGGGAGGACTACGCTGCCGCGATGCAACCATCGCTGCTCGGGTTGTTCTCCGAATCGACCCTGAAACGGATCGCCTTGGTCTGGATCGGCGCTTTCGCGGTGGCGGCCTTGACCCTGGCCCTTGATCGCACCCTGCTGCACCCTGGTTCACGCCTGACCCTGGGCCTGCTGGCCGTTCTTTTACCCCTCCTGCTGGCTCCGGGTCTCCTGAACCAGCGCCCGCCGGACTACCGGCGGCTCCTCCTGCTGTTCAATGGCGCCTTCTTTGCCGCCATGCTGGTGGTGGCTGTCCTGCAATTCCTCCCTGCTGGTTGAACGGGGCAGGCGCGCGTTCGCCTGACCTGCCGCCCGCGTCACCGCGCCCATGCGGTGGACGCCCGGCCGTGACGAATTCACCACATCCAAATTGATTGCTAACCCGTTTGTAACAAGAGGTTTTTATTAACTGACGATACCACTGCGCTCTAGTCGGTCCAACGATGTTCCCCGGGCCTGGATGATCAATGTAACTGCCATGATGAAACCAACGATTGCCGTTCTTGTCCCCTGTTACAACGAGGAAGCCACCATCGCCCAGGTGGTTGAGGATTTTCGTCGGACCCTGCCCGGGGCCGATATCTACGTCTATGACAACAACTCCACCGACCGCACCGCCGAGGTCGCCCGGGCCTGCGGCGCCATCGTCCGCTGTGAACCATTGCAGGGCAAGGGCAACGTGGTCCGGCGCATGTTCGCGGACATCGAGGCCGAGGTCTACCTGCTGGTGGATGGGGATTCGACCTATGACGCCGAATTCGCCCCCAGGATGATCAGGCATCTGGTGGACAACCACCTCGACATGGTCAACGGCGCGCGCGTGACCGACATCCAGGAGGCCTACCGGCCGGGGCACCGGTTCGGCAACTGGATGTTGACCTCGATCGTAGCCTGGACCTTCGGCAATCGGCTCAAGGACATGCTTTCCGGCTACCGGGTGTTTTCCCGCCGCTATGTGAAGAGCTTTCCCTCGCTGGCCGTGGGCTTTGAGATCGAGACCGAGCTCACGGTCCACGCCCTGCACCTGCGCATGCCCATCGCCGAGATCGAAACGCCCTACAAGGAGCGGCCCGCCGGCTCGACCAGCAAACTCTGCACCTACCGGGACGGATTGCGCATCCTGTGGATGATCCTGGTTTTCATCAAGGAGGAGAAGCCGATGGCGTTCTTCTCCCTGATCGGCCTGAACTTCTGCCTTGCCGCCATCGTCCTCATCTTGCCCATCGTGCGGGAATTCGTCGCCACCGGCATGGTGCCGCGCCTGCCCACGGCGGTGCTCTCCATGGGCCTGATGACCATCGGCTTTCTCAGCTTCGCCTGCGGCCTGATCCTGGACACGGTCACCCGCGGACGCAGCGAGATGAAACGGATGCGTTATCTGAGCACCCCGGCCATGCCGCTGTCGCGCTGATCCCGCGCGCCCTCCCTGCCCCCGGCGGGGCGCGTTGACCGGGCAG
>JBGSPP010000127.1:0-2280 GCA_041738515.1 Desulfobulbus sp. | reverse complement strand
CGACCGCAACCGGCTCGCCCACCGAGGGCGGCGCGGGATCGGGCAGGCTTCCGGCCGCGGCCAGCATCCGGGTCAGCAGCACCTGCACCCTGGGTTCGCGGAAAAAGGGCATCTCCTGCATCCCCTCCGCCTTGGCACGGAAGGAGGTCAGGTCCGGGTTGCGCTCGATGACCATTCCCCTGCCAGCCAACGCGATCAACCGGGCCTCGTCCCGGGCCCGCTGCTCGCGCCGTTGCAGCCGGGAAGCCTCGGTTATGGCCGCCTGAATCAGTTCCTGGTCGTGCTGGCTCAGGGTGTCCCACCATTTGAGCGAGGCCAGATTGAGGTAGGCCACGTAGGCGTGCCGGGTCAGGCTCAGGTATTTTTGCACCTCGTGGAACCCATAGGCCTCGACGATCCGCAGGGGGCTGTCCTGGCCGTCGATGCGGCCCCATTCCATGTCGGCGTAAATGGGCCAGGAGCGAGGGGTCGGCAATGCACCCAGGGCGATCCAGAAGGCGGTCTGCAGGGGCGAAGCCATGACCCGGATCTTCAGTCCCTTGAGGTCGTCCACGGTCTTGACCGGGCGGACGTCGTTGGTCAGGTGTTTGAAGCCTCCCTCGGCAAAGCCCAGCCCCTTGCAGCCCACGGTTTCAAGATCACGGAGGATGCTCGCGCCCAGTGGGCCGTCGAGGACGGCGTCGGCCTGCTGTTCGCTGCGAAAAAGATAGGGAAATGCGAGCACCCGGGCTATTGGGTTGGCTGGTTCGATGGTCGAGGCCGCGATCACCCCCATCTGCAGGGCACCGGTCCGCACCTGCTCGAACGCCTCGGACTCTTTGGTGCTCATGCCGTCGGGGTTGATGACGACGGTGAACAGACCCTCGGAGCGGTCCTCGAGCAGTTCCTTGAACCGGTCGGCCACTATGCGCTGGGCCGTGCCTGTCGGGGCCGGGGCAGCCAGGCGGATTTCCTGGGCCGCGGTGGGCATGGCCGCGCCCAGAATGGCGACCAGGAGCAGGAAGGCAAGGCGTGGATGCTTCATGGCTGGTTTCCGTTGGGCGACTGCCCGGCCCTCACTGCTCCGAGCCCAGCACCTTGGCGACGAGTGCTGCCTGGGTGTGGGCGTCCGGCTCGGGCTGTTTCCAGCTGATGAACTGTTTGACCACCCGGAAATAGTCGCCGTTGTCCGCCTTGCATTGGTCGCAGATGGATTCGGCCTGGTCCCGGTACATGATGATCTTGCTGGCCGGTTCGCCGTTCCTGTCGACGGCGGCCATTTTGCGGCAGCCGCAGTCCAGACGGATGACCGCCACGCCGACGGCCTCCGGGCTGCCTTCGATGATCGCCTCGATCATAGCCTGTTCACCCTTCTCGGGCGAGGGGATGGGTTTGCTGCTGCTCCGCTGTTTTTTCGTCATGTTGTTGTTCCCTGGTTGGTGATAGCGTCGGCCGCTCCATTCTTACCCCTGTTTGCCGGAATAGCAAATGCAAAAAGTGGTACGCGGCCAGTGCCGCATAAGCTCCCGGTTCGCTGCCCACAGCCGCACCCGCGCCCTGCCGGAGCGCGGCCGAGCGTATCTTTTGTCTTGACAAACCAGGGGCCGTCCTATAAAGAAAATCGATTCTTGCGCATTGTTTTTTGCCTTGTTATCGAGGTTGCAAAACACCGTTTTTCTTTTTTATTCAATTAATTGTGGAGGTTGTGCCATGTGGGAGATCGTTGTAGACAAAGACAAATGTTCCGGTGACGAAGAGTGCGTAAACGCTTGTCCGGCTCAGGTATTCGAGATGCAGGGCGGCAAGGCCGAGCCGGTGAATTCCGACGAGTGCCTGGGTTGCGAGACCTGCGTTGAGGTTTGCCCGGAGAGCGCCATCACCGTCACCGAGATGTGATCCACACGGATCATCGGGGTTAGTGATAAGCCCATCCCTTGACGGGGATGGGCTTATCTCGTTTCAGGGCCCATGACGGGCCCGATGCACGGCAACCGGTTTCGACCGCGGATATGAAAGTGCCAGTCAAGCTGTTCAAGCCGGGCGTGCCCCGGTCGGTCCACCTGTTCGCCGCCCCCTTGCTCTGGACGGTCATTGGTTGTGTGCTCATGTATCGGGGCTGGGGCTGGCTCGATCCGGGTCGCGGCCGGCTGGCGGTGGTGATCGCCGGGCTGCTCGGCACGATCAAGTCGCTGGTGGTCCTTGACAGGGCGGCACGCCGCGTGGTGCAGCGGATCGACCGTTTTCAGGACGGCGCCTGCCTGGGGGCCGTCTACTCGTGGAAAACCTGGCTGCTGGTGCTGC